>CAITOL010000031.1 GCA_903893975.1 uncultured Rhodospirillales bacterium
CGCCGGCCTGCTGCTGATCGCCTGCGCCGCCTGGCTGTTCGGCCCATCGTTCGGCCGCCTCGCCCCCCGCCTCGCCGCCGCCCCGCTGCTCGGCTGCCTCGCCATCCTGGTCAGCCTCGCCGCCACCCCGCCGCCCGTCCCCCTCCTCACGGCAGAGGCCGGCAGCGAGCCCTTCTCCCCCGCCCGCCTCGCCGCCTTGCGCGCCGAAGGCCGCCCCGTCTTCGTCAACATGACCGCCGCCTGGTGCATCACCTGCCTGGTCAACGAACGCGTCGCCCTCGGCACAGACGCCGTGCAACGCGCCTTTACCGCCGGCAACGTGGTCTACCTCAAAGGCGACTGGACCCGGCAGGACGCCTCCATCACCGCCTACCTCGCCGCCCAAGGCCGCGACGGCGTCCCGCTTTACGCCTTCTACCCCCCCAACCAGCCCACCCCGATCATTTTGCCGCAACTCCTCACACCAGGGATCGTCCTCGCCGCGATAGGCGGCTAATCTCCCCCGCAAGCGACCCCCCAGTCGCATTTGCGGGAGACTTCGTCATGCACCACCCCCTCCATCGCGCGGCCCTCTGATGAGCGCCCCGAAGGACCCGACCGCCGCCACCCAAGCCGCCAACGCGGCCGTGCTGGCGCAACTCCCCTTCGCCGATCAGGCGGATTTCGCCGATGCCATGCGCGGCTTCGTCGCCGGCCTGCCCGAAGGCGGCGTCCGCACCCCCAACGGCACCGCCATCTGGGACCTCGCACCGTACGACTTCCTGCAAGCGGCCGACGCCCCCGCCACCGTCAACCCCAGCCTCTGGCGCATGGCCCGGCTGAACATGGCCAGCGGCCTGTTCCAGGTCACCGACCGCGTCTGGCAGGTCCGCGGGCTGGACCTCGCCAACCTCACCCTCATCGAAGGCGACACTGGCCTCATCGTCATCGACACCCTCACCACCAACGAAGTCGCCCGCGCTGCCATGGCGCTCTACTTCGCCCACCGTCCCGCCCGCCCGATCCTCGCCGTCATCTACACCCACAGCCATTCGGATCATTTCGGCGGCGTCAAAGGCGTCATCTCCCAGGCCGATGTCGATGCCGGCCGCATCGCCGTCATCGCGCCGGACAAATTCATGGAAGCCGTCGGCGGCGAAAACGTGCTGCCCGGCAACGCCATGGGCCGACGCGCCCAGTTCCAGTTCGGCGGCCTGCTCCGCCAGGGCCCGCGCGGCCAGGTTGATGCCGGCCTCGGCAAAACCACCGCCCGCGGCACCCAAAGCCTCATCGCCCCCACGCAATTAATCCGCGAACCCATCGAAACCCACACCATCGATGGCGTCGAAATCATCTTCCAACTCGCACCGGAAACCGAAGCCCCGGCGGAAATGCACCTCTTCCTGCCCAGCCTCGGCGTACTTAACATCGCCGAAAACGCCACCAGGCATCTGCATAATTTCCTGCCCCTGCGCGGCGCCGTCGTCCGAGACCCCCGCATGTGGGCCCACTATCTCGCCGAAGCGATCGACCGCTTTTGCCCCGCCGCCGAAATTCTCATCGCCCAGCACCATTGGCCCGTCTGGGGCGCTACCAACGTCCGCGCCTACCTCGAAGCTCAGCACGACCTCTATAAATTCATCCACGACCAGTCCGTCCGCCTGATCAATCTCGGTCGTAAGCCGGAAGAACTCGCCGAGGAAATCACCCTGCCAGACGCACTCGCCAGCAAATGGTACCTGCGCGGCTATTACGGCAGCCTCAAACACAACGCCAAAGCGGTCTATCAACGCTATCTCGGCTGGTACGACGGCAACCCCGCCACGCTGGACCGCCTGCCCCCCACCGAAACCGCCATCCACACCCTGCGCTATATGGGCGGGGCAGACGCCGCCTTTGCCCTCGCGCAAGCCGATTTCGCCGCCGGGGACTATCGCTGGGTCGCCCAGATCATGGGCCAGGCGCTGCTCGCCGCCCCCGACCATGCCGGCATCCGGGCTTTGCTGGCC
This sequence comes from uncultured Rhodospirillales bacterium, assembly GCA_903893975.1. Lineage (GTDB taxonomy): Bacteria > Pseudomonadota > Alphaproteobacteria > Acetobacterales > Acetobacteraceae > CAITOL01. The sequence goes on from CAITOL010000031.1 coordinate 1,989, forward strand.
GACAGCGTGGAACAACTCGGCTACCAGGCCGAATCCGCCACCTGGCGCAACGCCTATCTCTACGCCGCACAAGAACTCCGCCACGGCAAACGCGACATCCCACCTCGCCCGATGCTCGCCCCGGAACTCGTCGCCGGCCTGCCCACCGACCTGCTGCTGGACTATCTCGCCGTCCGCCTCAACCCCACCCGCGCCGCCAACGCCGCCATCGCGCTCGACATCACCCTCACCGACCGCGCCGAACACTGGAACCTCGCGCTGCGCAACTGCGTCCTCGCCTGCCTCCCCGGTCACCGCGCCGCCACCGCCCACCTCACCTGCACCCGCGCCACCCTCGAAGCCCTCTGCCTCGGCCTCGCCGAACCCGACGCCGCCCAGATCACCGGCACCCCCGCCACCGTCCTCGCCCTGTTCGCCATGTTCGATCGTTTCAATCTCATGTTCGACGTCATCGCCCCCCCACCGTCATTGCGAACAAAGTGAAGCAATTCAGGGCCACCCTTCATAATATTCCGATATCGTAACAAAATGGCCGCAAATCCACACCACCTCCTCACCCCCGTTTTAACGGCCACCACGAATCCGGGATCACCCCCGGCGACCAAGGCTTCGATCGCTTAGCCCGAGGCGTCCGCACACGCGGCGGCCCAGGCTTGCGCACCCGCACCACCACCGGCCCCACCACAACCCCAAGCATTCTTCCAAGTGGCCGCAACACCCGCACCACGCCGGGCACCGTCGCGAGCAA
>CAITOL010000032.1 GCA_903893975.1 uncultured Rhodospirillales bacterium
CTCTTTCCCTACACGACGCTCTTCCGATCTGGTCGCGGCCACCGGTGGCGCCGGGGCAGTCGCCGGCGCCGCGCCACGCGTCGGCTCCAGCGGAATATACAGCGACGCCTGGATCGCGGCGGCATTTTCCGTATCGGGCAACATGCCCAGCATCGGCGCCGCACGGGCAATCACCCGCCCCACCGCTGGCGCAATCACCCAGCCCGCGGTCGCATAGCCATGCGTCTTGGCGTTGGCATGCGCTTCGTCGAGCATCATATAAACCGCGTAACGCGGTGCATTCATCGGAAAGACCGAAGTAAACGCCTGCACGTTGACGTGTTTTTTGTAGCCACCCGGCCCGGATTTCTCGGCAGTGCCAGTCTTGCCACCCACGTAATAGCCCGGCACCTCCGCCGCCTTGCCAAACCCGTCCGACACCACCAGCCGCATCAGCTTGCGCATGATGTCCGACGTCGATTGCTGCATCACCCGCTCACCCTGCACCGGCGGGTCATCGTCATTGCGCGCCAACAGGGTCGGGCGCACTTCCACCCCGCCATTGGCCACGGCGGAGGTGCCGCGCACCACATGCAGCGGCGTCACCGCGATGCCATGCCCGAAGGCGATGGTCATGGTGGCGATATCCTTCCAGTTGGCCGGGCTCGGCGCCATCGGCCGCCGCGTCTCGGGCAACTCGATCGGAATGCGGCTGAGCATGCCCAACTTCTGATGCCACTCGCGCTGCCGCTCCGCTCCCACAGTCAGCGCAATTTTCGCTGCCCCGATGTTGGAGGAGTAGGCAATCACCTCGGGCAGATACAGCGGCCGATGCTTGCCCTCGAAGTCATTGATCGTGAAACGGCCGACGTGAATGGCGCTGGACGCATCATACACGTTCCAGATCTGCGCCACGCCGCTATCAAGCGCCATCGCCGCGGTTTGCAGCTTGAAAGTGCTGCCCGGCTCATACAGGCCCAACGTCGCCCGGTTAAACCGTTGCTCCTGGCTCGCTTTGCCAAAATTATTGTTGTCGAAATCCGGCAAATTCACCATCGCCAGAATTTCGCCCGTGCGCACATCCATCATAATGCCGCAGCCGCCCAAGGCAGTGAAATCGGTCACCGCTTTGGACAGTTCGTCACGCATCACCGCCTGCACCCGCAGGTCGAGCGACAGTTTCAGCGGCTCGGGGTTATCCCGCAGCCTGGTGTCGAAGAATTTTTCGAGCCCAGCGACGCCCTTGCCATCCACATCGACGCCGCCCAACACCTGCGCCGCCACCGTCCCAAGCGGATAACGCCGGCGCTCGGAATGCTCGAAATCAATCCCGGGAATGCCGAGCGCGTTAATCGCCAGCACTTCCCGCTGACTAATCCGCCGGGCGAGGTAAACAAACTGCTTGTCGTCCTTCGACAGCAGCTTTTTCAACTCCACCGGATCGAGTTTGGGCAGCACGCTGCGCAGCTTGATGACGATCTGGTCAACGTCGTACAGCACTTTCGGATTGGCGATCAGGTCGGCAATCGGCAGTGACAGCGCCAGCGGCTCACCATTGCGGTCGGTAATCGTCGCGCGCGGCGCTTTCAGACCAAAATCCTGCGGGCTGATCGGCGCACTCACCCGCGACAGCCCGGCCACATCGGTCGGCGGCGGCGGCTCGGGGTGGCGCACGGCGGCCACCTGCTTCGGCGCCACCGGCAAAATCACCGTCGCCAGTGTCAGCTTTACCACCACGGCGGCGAACAGGGCGGCGAAGCCACCGGCCACCACCACCAAGCGGCCGCGCGACCGCTCCAGCGGGTCACCCGGCTTCGCGCGCACCGTCTCCCGCTGCGGCACCGCACCGGCACGCGGCGCCCCAACCCGCCGGGCCAGCCAAGACCCTTTTGGGCGGATCTCCTCGTCGCTCATCGCGCCGGTCCGTCATAGTTCGGCGCCGATGGCGGCGTCGGGCGGGCGCGGGCCATGCCAAGCGCCGAGGTGAAGGCCGGTCGCGGCGCGTCCGACACCGGGCGCACCGCGCTCACCTGTTGCAATTGCGGGCGCTGCACCGTCTGGGGCGCGGCTTGCGGGAGAGGCGCGGCAGCCGTCGCCGTATGCGTCGGCGGCGCCAACGGGGTTGCGGCGATGGCTGATGTTGGCGCGGTGGCCGGCGACGGGCGCGCCGCGACAACGGGCGACGTCGGTTGCGCCGGTGCGGTGGATGGCGTCGGTGCCGCTGGGCGCAATGGCGTCGGCGCATTGGTCAGCGCAGCCGGCTTGGCCGCTTGCGGCTGCGCCGCAGCAACCAGTGGCGCCGGGGCCGGGGGCGAGGCTGGGCGCGGCGGTGGCGGGGCGACCACCGGCTTCGGCGGCGCGGCCACAACCGGGGCCGGGGCGACCGCCGGGGCCGGCGGCGGCACCGGCGGCAACTCGAACAGTTCCGTCTCCGGCGGCTCCGGCGGCGGTTCCGCGGGCGCCTGTTCCACCGCCGGCAACCGACGTGAAATATCCGCCAACGTCGCAAACTGCGTCGGCACGGTCGGGCGCAGCGCCAGATGCTTATCGGCCAGTTCCTGCAAGCGGGCCGGATCGTTCAACATCTGATATTCGGCGCGCAGGATGCCGATGCGCCCCTTCACCTCATCCGCCGCCTTCAGCGTATGCGCGATGTCGCGGTCCAGCATCTGCGCCTGATGCTTGCTTTGATACAGATAAAGCATTGATCCCGCAGCAAACACGCCACACAGCAAGGTAAAGGGACGGATCATGCCACGCCCCCCGGCAGCCGTTCCAGCGTGCGCAACCGGGCGCTGCGGGCGCGCGGATTGGCGGCGCATTCCGCCTCGCTCGGCTTGACCGCTTTGGCGCTCACCACTTTGAATCCCGCCACCTTCGCCGGCAGCAGGCCGCGCGGATCGTAGCGCGACGGCGCCGGCAACCGCCCGCCTTCCGCCGTCATGAACGTTTTCACCAGCCGATCCTCCAGGCTGTGGAACGACACCACAACCAGCCGCCCGCCCGGCGCCAGCAAGCGCGCCGCCTGCGCCAGCGCCCGCTCGATCTCACCCAATTCGTCGTTCACCCGAATGCGCAGCGCCTGAAAGCTCCGCGTCGCCGGATGATGGCCGGACCGGTCGGGCGGCAGCACGGCGCGGATCACGCTGGCCAGCCGGCCGGTGGTCATAATCGGCGCCTCCGCCCGCGCCGCGACGATCGCCTTGGCAATCCGGCGCGATGCCCGCTCCTCGCCGAGGGTATAGAGCGTATCGGCCAGTTCCGCCTCGCCCAGCGTGTTCACCAGGTCCGCCGCCGTGGCGCCGCTATGGTCCATCCGCATATCCAGCGGCCCGTCGAAGCGGAAGGAAAACCCCCGCTCGGCCTGGTCGAGCTGGAAGGACGACACGCCCAGATCCAGCACCACCCCATCCAGCTGGCGCACGCCCTGGCCGTCCAGAAGGCTCAGCATGTCGCCGAACCGGCCATGCAGCAGATGCAACCGGCCGGGAAATTCGCTGGCCAAAGCCGCGCCGCGGGCAATGGCATCCGGGTCGCGATCAATCGCCCACAGCGTGCACGCCGCCGCCTGCAAAATGCCGCGCGCATAGCCGCCGCCACCGAACGTCCCGTCGAGGTAGACGCCACCATCGCGCGGCGCCAACGCCGTCAGCACCTCGGGCAGCAGCACCGGGATATGGCCGCCGGTTCCGCTCATGGCGCCCCCCGCGGCCCCGGCGCCATCTGCGCCGGCAAGGTCATGCGCAGCAGCTTCGCCTGCGACAGCGCTTCCGCCACCCGGCGCTCGGCCGCCGCCGGTTCCCAAATCTGGAAATGCGACCCGGCGCCCAGAAACACCACCTTGTCGCCCAGGCCGGCATAGTCGATCAGCTTGGCCGGCAGCACGATCCGCCCTTCCCGGTCGGTCTCCACATCGGTGGCCACCGAGTTCAGCGCCAGCGCCAGCGTCTCCTCCTCCACGCTAAAGCGCGGCAAGGCGGTCAGCATTTCCTCCTGCGCGTCGAACCCGGCCGGGGACCAGCCTTCGATGCATGGGAAATTATGGGACGGGCGCAGCACAATTTGCAGCGTCTCCGGGTTGTCCCCGCCTTTCAGCGCGGTTCGGAAGGCAGACGGGATCGAGACGCGGTTCTTAGCGTCCTTTTTCCCCTCATGATTTCCCCGAAACCGGCTCATCCGCGTGCGACCTACCCTTATGGCAAGTCCGGAATTTAGCGGAAATCGCGCTCAAGTCCATGGGATTCTGCCCCACTTCATGGGCATTTTGCGCAAAACCATGGGATCACAAACCTCCCAATGGGTAAAGCCCAGCCGTGTCAGGCCATTAGCCCGCGCGCAGGCGAACGGCTTTGAAACGAGAATTTTTTTGGAGACATTGAACCGATGAGGAAATTGCCAGACGGCCTGTAAGCCGGGTTCTGTCCGCCCCCGCTCGCGCGGCAACGGGACGACCATTCCTCTGGGACGCACATTGCTGCGCGCCTCACGCGACCAACCCGGGCGACGGGGCGGAAATGCCCCTGCGTCAACGCTTTCGCGCCTCGCCGGCCGCCCCTATTCGGTCTTGCTCCCGGTGGGGTTTGCCCTGCCGCCCCTGTTACCAGGGGCGCGGTGCGCTCTTACCGCACCGTTTCACCCTTACCCGCGAGGTGGCGCCATCGCTGGCAGCACCGGCACGGGCGGTCTGTTCTCTGTGGCACTTTCCCTGAGGTCACCCTCGCCGGCCGTTAGCCGGCACCGCATTTCCGTGGAGCCCGGACTTTCCTCCAGCAGGGTTGCCCCCACCAGCGATCGCCCAGCCGTCTGGCGCCCCGGTCATGCGCCCGGCATCACGCCGCGTCAATCAGTCTCGCCACCGCCGCCACGCGCGCCAGGGTGCCGCTATCCGCCTGCCCGGTCACCGCCTCCGGCCGCCAATGGCGCTGAAACGCCCGTAACACGGTGGCCAAAGCCGGGTCCAACCCGCCTTCCGGCGCCACGCGATAGCCGATCGCCCCCAGCGCCGCGCGCACCGGCTGCAAACTGGCCGCATCGCGCACCACGCCCAAGGTGCCCAGGTCCGGCACCCCGCGCGGCCACAGCCCGACGCCAGCCGCGGCAAAGCCCGCCCAGTCGAATTTTTCCCCCGGATCGTCCTTGCGGTCCGGGGCGATGTCGCTATGCGCCACCACGTCGCGGGCCGCGATCGGGTGGCGGGACAGGATGCCCAGACACAAATCGCAGACCACCGCCAGTTGCAGCACCGGAAATTCCGGGTAGCCGTGCGCATGGCCGGGATTGGCGATTTCAATGCCGATCGACCGATCATTCAGCCCGGTCCGGCCACGCCAGAACGACACGCCGGCATGCCAGGCCCGCCGCCCCTCCGGCACCATGCGCCACACCGTGCCATCGGTTTCCACCAAATAATGGCAGGACACTTCCGCCGCCGGATCGCGCAGCAGGGCCAACGCCGCCCCGGTATCGGTCATGCCGGTATAATGCAGCACCAGCGTGTCAATCGGCACGCCCGGCGGGCGGGCATTGTGGTTGGGGCTGGGCAGGTCGCGGAAGTGCAACACAAGCGCTACAGCCCGCGTTCGCGCTTAATCCGGTCCCACGCCGCGTTGATCCGCGCCACCTTGTCGCTGGCACTGCGGATAAACGCCTCCGGCACCCCACGGCTGGCGAGGCTGTCCGGGTGGTGCTCGCGCATCAATTTCTTCCAGGCCGCGCGCAGTTGGTCCGGTGCGGCATCGCGGGACACGCCGAGCACCGCATACGGGTCCTCCCCCATTTCGGCCGGCCGCGCCGCCGCCCCGCCGCGCGCCCGGTCCCAGGCCGGCCCGCCCAGGCCGAACGCCGCCCAGACCTGGCGCAAAAACGCGTCCTCTGCCTTGGTCACCGGCGCATCGGCGCGGGCAATGCCAAACAGCGCCGTCAGCACTTCCTCCAGCACGAACGGGCTGTCGGCAAAGGCGTTGCCCATGCGGGTGGCATAGGGCAGGTAGCCATCGGCGCTGTCGCGCGCCTCATCAAACAATTTGCCGACATCGCGCACCGATTCCTCGGGGATGCGGAAATGGCGCTTAAACGCGGCAATCTCCGCCCGGTTCACCGGCCCGTCGCATTTCGCCAGCTTGGCCGCCAACACCACCACGCCGAGCGCGAACACCTGATCGCGCTGGCGCGGCGGGGCGGCGATACGCGGGCCGCCGAACCCGGCGATATTAAAGTTGAACTGCCCGAAGCCGCCATTCTCCGCCGCATGGCCAAGCGCCGCCCCCACCATGGCGCCCATTGGGCCGCCCATGGCAAAACCAGCCATTGCCCCGACGATTTTACCCCACACGACAGCGACCCCGGATGCGTTGCAGGCCGGCTGTCTATCACGCAGAGGTTAGCGATGCCAAAACGCCGACTTGCCGGAGACCGGCGGTATCAGCATGCTCGCCTCCCGATTATTTGGCAGCAAGGCTCATCATGACAGCGTGGCAGTTCTGGATCGATCGCGGCGGCACCTTCACCGACATCGTGGCGCGAGACCCTGCGGGCAAGCTCAGCACCCACAAGCTGCTCAGCGAAAACCCGGAACGCTACCGCGACGCCGCCATCGCCGGCATTAAAGGCGTGCTCGGCATCCCGCTCGCGGCCCCGATCCCGCCCGGCCTGGTCGATTGCGTGAAAATGGGCACCACGGTCGCCACCAACGCGCTGCTGGAACGCAAGGGGGAACGCACGCTGCTGGTGGTCAACCAGGGCTTTGCGGACATGCTGCGCATCGGCAACCAGGCAAGGCCGCGTTTGTTCGACCTGAAAATTACCCTGCCCAGCCTGCTCTATGAAGATGTGGTGGAAATCGCCGGTCGGGTCGGCGTAGACGGCGCAGAGATCGAAGCGCTGGACGAAGCCGCCGCCCGCACCGCCTTCGCCGCTGCCCGCGCCAAGGGCGTCGGGGCTGTCGCCATCGTGCTGATGCATGCCTGGAAATATCCGGCGCATGAACAGCGTCTGGCCGAACTGGCGCGCGATGCCGGCTTCGGCCAGGTCTCCGCCAGCCACGCCGTCTCGCCGCTGCTGCGCATCGTGCCGCGCGGCGATACCACGGTGGTGGATGCCTATCTCTCCCCCATTCTGCGCCGCTATGTCGATCAGGTCGCCAGCGAGTTGCAGGGCGTGCGGCTCTATTTCATGCAGTCCAATGGCGGGCTGGCCGAAGCCCGGCACTTCCAGGGCAAGGACGCCATCCTCTCCGGCCCCGCCGGCGGCATCGTCGGCGCCGCGCGCACGGCGGAAACCGCCGGCCTGTCGCGCATCATCGGCTTCGACATGGGCGGCACCTCCACCGACGTCGCGCTGTACGATGGCGCGTTTGAGCGTGCGTTTGAAACCGCCGTCGCCGGGGTGCGGATGCGCGCGCCGATGATGGCGATCAACACCGTCGCCGCCGGCGGCGGTTCCATCCTGCATTTCGACGGCGCCCGCCTGCGCGTCGGCCCGGACAGCGCCGGCGCCAATCCCGGCCCGGCCGGCTACCGGCGCGGCGGCCCGCTGACGGTGACGGACGCCAACATCTGCGTCGGCAAAATCGTGCCCGCGCACTTCCCGGCCATTTTCGGCCCCAAAGGCAACGAACCGCTGGACGCCGAGGTGGTGCAGGCGAAATTCACCGCTTTGGCCGCCGAGGTGGCGCAGGCCACCGGCCAGCCGCAAGACCCGCGCGCCCTGGCGGAGGGGTTTCTGCGCATCGCGGTCGCCAACATGGCCAACGCGATCAAGCAGGTCAGCGTGCAAAAAGGCCATGATGTCAGCCGCTTCGCCCTGCAATGCTTCGGCGGCGCCGGCGGCCAGCACGCCTGCCTGGTGGCGGACGAATTGGGCATGGAAACCGTGTTCATCCACCCCTTCGCCGGCGTGCTCTCCGCCTTCGGCATGGGCCTGGCAGATCAGGCGGTCATGCGCGAACAAGCGGTTGAAACTCCGCTGACCGACGCCGCTTTGCCCGGCCTGCACACCCTCGCCGACCGCTTGGCGGCTGAGGCGGAAGCCGAGTTGCGCCGCCAGGGTGCCACCGATGGCACGCTGCATGTCAGCCGCAAGCTGCATGTGCGCTATCTCGGCACCGAGGCGGCGCTGATCGTCGATCTCGCCGACCGCGCTGCGATCACCGCCGCCTTCACCACCGCCCATCGCGCCCGCTTCGGCTTCGCCACGCCCGATCGCGGCCTGATCGTCGAAACGGTGGCGGTCGAGGCAGTCGCACCTGGGGAGCCGGTGGTGGAGCCCAACCTCGCCCCGCGCGGCGCCACCGCCCTCAGCCCGGTTGATGCGGTCAGCATCTGGAGCGGCGGCGCCGCCCACCACGCCCCGGTCTATGAACGAACCGCACTGGCCGCCGGCGACCGCATCGCCGGACCGGCGCTGATCCGCGAAGCCAACGCCACCACCGTGGTGGAGCCCGGCTGGACCGCCGAGGTCAGCGGGCTGGATCACATGTTGCTGCGCCGCACCACCAAGCGCGACACCCGCATTGCCGCTGGCACCGAACGCGCCGATCCGGTGCTGCTGGAACTGTTCAACAACCTGTTCATGAACGTCGCCGAGCAAACCGGCGCGGTGCTGCAAAACACCTCGCAAAGCGTCAACATTAAGGAACGGCTGGATTTTTCCTGCGCGATCTTCGATGGCACCGGCGCGCTGGTCGCCAACGCGCCGCATGTGCCGGTGCATCTCGGCGCCATGGGTGAAAGCGTTCGCACTGTGCTGGACCGTCGCGCCGCCACGCTGCGGCCCGGCGACGTGGTGGCGCTGAACAATCCTTATAACGGCGGCACCCATTTGCCGGACATCACCGTTATCACCCCGGTTTTCGCCGCCGACGGTAAAACCATCCAGTTCTTTGTCGGCAGCCGCGGCCACCATGCCGATATCGGCGGCATCACGCCCGGCTCCACCCCGCCGGTCTCCCGCACGCTGGAAGAAGAAGGCGTGGTGATCGACGACTTCCTGCTGGTCGATGCCGGCAAGTTCCGCGAACCGGAGTTCCGCGCCATTCTCGGCGGGGCGAAATACCCCGCCCGCAGCCCGGATGTGAACGTCGCCGACATCAAGGCCCAGGTCGCCGCCAATGAGAAAGGCGTGCAGGAACTGCAACGCGTGGTCGGCCAGTACGGCTGGGACGTGGTCGCCGCCTATATGCGCCACGTGATGGACAATGCCGAGGAAAGCGTCCGCCAGGTGCTGTCACGCATCGGCAATGGCCGCTTCGACTATGTGATGGACGATGGCTCCCCGCTAAAGGTGCAGGTCTCCGTCGATCAGCAGGCCCGCAGCGCGGTGGTGGATTTCACCGGCACCGGCCCGCAGCGCAACGACAATTTCAACGCGCCGCCCGCCGTCACCCGCGCCGCAGTGCTCTACGTGTTCCGCTGCCTGGTCGGTGCGGACATCCCGCTCAACGATGGCTGCCTCAAGCCGATCCAGATCATCATTCCGCCCGGCACCTTCCTGTCCCCCCATCCCGGCGCGGCGGTGGTGGCAGGCAATACCGAGGTCTCGCAGGCCACCTGCAACGCGCTGTTCGGCGCGCTCGGCGCGATTGCCTGTAGCCAGGCGACGATGAACAACTTCCTGTTCGGCGACGCCACGCGGCAATATTACGAAACCATCTGCGGCGGCACCGGCGCCGGGCCGGGCTTTGATGGCACGGATGCGGTGCAGACCCACATGACCAACACCCGAATGACCGATCCGGAGGTGCTGGAACTGCGCTACCCGGTGGTGCAGGAAGTGTTCGGCATCCGGCGCGGCTCCGGCGGCGCCGGCGCGTTCCATGGCGGCAACGGCGCCATCCGGCGCCTGCGCTTCCTCGAACCGATGACCGCGGTCATCGTCGCCTCGCGCCGCAACGTCGCCCCGTTCGGGCTGGCCGGCGGCGCGGACGCCCTGCCGGGCAAGCAGTTCGTCACCCGCGCCGATGGCCAGGTGGAAACCCTGACCGGCACCGACCGGGCGGAACTGGCGCCGGGGGATCGGTTTACCATCGAAACGCCAGGAGGGGGCGGGTTTGGGGCAAAGGTGAAGTAAAGGCCTTCTTTGTTTGAAAACAAAGAAGCAAAAAACTTTCTGACTTCCTAGCCGTTGGCGTAATCTCACCGGGGGGAGTACGCCGCAGGCAAGATTGTGATAAAAAGTTTTTTTGGTTCTTTTTGTTCACAAAAAGAACACCTTCCCCTGCCTTCACCGCGCCCAAAGTTGCCTTGCCCGCCAGAAAGCACCAAATACCCCGCATGTCCCAACCCGCCACCCTCCCCTCCGATCTCGACACGGCCCGCGACGTGCTGGCCACCGAAGCCGCCGGTCTACGTGCCTTGGCCGCCTCGCTCGATGGCCGCTTTGCCGCCGCCGTTGATGTGCTGATCGGCGCCAGCGGCCGCGTCGTCGTCTCCGGCATGGGCAAATCCGGCCATGTCGCCACCAAAATCGCCGCCACCCTCGCCTCCACCGGCACCACCGCGCTCTACGTCCATCCGGCCGAAGCCTCGCATGGCGACCTCGGCATGATTGTGGAGGGCGATGCGGTGCTGGCGCTGTCCAATTCCGGGGAAACGGCGGAACTGGCCGACCTGATCGCCTATACCCGCCGCTTCGCCATCCCGCTGATCGCCATCACCGGCGGCGCCCAATCCTCGCTTGCTCAGGCGGCCGACGTTGCCCTGATCCTGCCGCCGGCGCCGGAAGCCTGCCCGATGGGGCTGGCCCCCACGACCTCCACCACCATGCAAATGGCGCTGGGCGACGCGCTGGCAGTGGCCTTGCTCACCCGGCGCGGCTTCAGCCCGACCGATTTCCGCCGCTTCCATCCCGGCGGAAAGCTGGGCGCCAAGCTGCGCCGGGCGCGGGACCTGATGCATACCGGCAGCGAATTGCCGCTCGCCGCGCCGGATACCCCGATGCACGATGCGCTGCTGCTGATGACGGAAAAGCGCTTCGGCTGCCTCGGCGCGGTCGATGCCGAAGGCCGGCTGGTCGGCATCCTCACCGATGGCGATCTGCGCCGCGCCATGGGGCCGGACCTGCTGTCCCGCCGCCTGGGGGAGGTCATGAACCGCACCCCGCGCAGCATCGGGCCCGACGCGCTGGCGGCGGAGGCGCTGCACCAGATGAACACCGCCACCAGCCCCTTCACCACCTTGTTCGTGGTCGATGCCGCCCAAAAGCCGCTCGGCATCCTGCATATTCACGATCTGCTGCGGGCCGGGCTGGCCTGAGCATGGTGCGCATCCCCGGCCGAGACCTGGGCGACCGCCGCCCCGACCGCGCCCAAAGCGCCCTGGGGACCATGCGCCGCACCCAACGCACCCCAACGCAGGATTTGCGCCGGCGCTGGCTGGTCACCTTGGCCAAGCGGGTGCTGCCGCTGGCCGCCCTCGGCCTGCTCGCCCTGCTGACGCTGTGGCCCGAATTGAGCACCGATGCCGATCGCGCCCGCATCGCCTACCGCCGCGGCAACGTCACCCCCGAAGGCGGCGTGCTGCGCGATGCGTCCTATACCGGGGTGGATGAAAATGGGGAGCCCTATCGCCTCACCGCCCGCTCCGCCCGCCAGATCATGGGCGGCGGCGCGCCAGAGCGCACGGTGCTCACCGCCCCCACCGGCGACATCGCCCTGGCCACCGGCGGCTGGCTGATGGTGCAGGCGGCGCAGGGGGTTTATATGCAACGGGATAACCAGCTGGATCTGTCCGGCGAGGTCAGCCTGTACCGCGACGATGGGATTGAAATGCAAACCAATTCGGTCACCCTGGACCTGAAAGCCGGCGCGGCCCTGGGCACGGAACAGGTGCATGTGCAAGGCCCGTTCGGCCAGTTGGACGCGCAAGGCTTCAGCGTGACCGATCGCGGCGCGACCTTGCATTTCGTCGGCCCGGCGCATCTCGTACTCGACGGTGCCGGCAAATGAAGCGCAGCCTCGGCCTGCTCCTGCTGCTGCCCAGCCTCGCCAGCGCGCAATCGCTGGACCTGACCCGTGGCGGCCCGATCGGCATCTGGGGCGAAGACCTGGAAGTGCACGACCAGGAACGCTACGCCCAGGCGACGGGGGAAGCCCGTGCCACGCGCGGCGACGTGACCGTCACCGCCGACACGTTGGTGGCGCGCTACCGCAAGAAAACCGCCGCCAATGGCGCAGCGGCCACCGGCATGGGCGGCAATGAAATCTACCGGCTCGAAGCGCGCGGCCATGTCCATATCTACACCCCGACGGACGAGGCGGTGGGCGATGTGGCGGTCTACGACCTCGACCAGGCGGTGCTGGTGATGACCGGCGGCAGGCTGAAGCTGACCACGCCGCAACATACCATCACCGCGCGCGACAGCCTGGAATACTGGTCGGACAAGCACATGGCCGTCGCGCGCGGCAATGCGGTGGTGCTCACCGCCGACGCGCGCCGCATGGCGGCCGATACCGTGGTCGGCTACACCGCCGCCGCGCCGTCCGGCCAACCCGCCAAAGCCAACGCCGACCCGCTGGCCAGCGGCGGCGCGCTGGAGCGGGTGGAGGCGTACGGCAACGTCGAAGTCCGCACCGCGACCGACACCGTGCGCGGCGATCGCGGCCTCTATCTGGCCGAGCGTGCTTCGGCCTGGCTGGAAGGCAACGTCCACCTTACCTCGGCCGCCAACGGCCAGCTGGATGGCGGGGCTGCCGAAGTGAACATGAAAACCGGCGTTGCCAAGCTCGCCCGCGCCCCCGGCGCCCGCGTGCGTGGCATGATCGTGCCCAACAAGGCCAAACCGTGACCGATTTACGCATCGTGCCCTCCGGCCATCCCTCCTCCGGGCTCACCGCCACCGGCGTTGGCAAAACCTTCCGCAAGCGGCCGGTTGTGCGCAACGTGTCGATCAATGTGCGCCGTGGCGAAGCGGTGGGCCTGCTCGGCCCGAACGGCGCCGGCAAAACCACCACGTTCTACATGATCGTCGGCCTGGTGCGGCCCGATACCGGCGCCATCCTGCTCGATGGGCACGACATTACCGACCAGCCAATGTTTCGCCGCGCCCGGCTCGGCATCGGCTACCTGCCGCAGGAAGCCAGTGTCTTTCGCGGCCTGAACGTGGAGCAGAACGTGATGGCGGCGCTGGAAGTGGTCGAACCCGACCGCGACCGGCGCGAACAGATGCTGGAGGAGTTGCTGGGCGAATTTGGCGTCGGCCATCTGCGCCGCACCCCGGCGCTGGCGCTCTCCGGCGGCGAACGCCGGCGGGTGGAAATCGCCCGCGCGCTCGCCTCCCAGCCCAGCTACATCCTGCTCGATGAACCGCTGGCCGGGATCGACCCGATTGCGGTGGGCGAAATCCGCGACCTGGTCTCCCACCTCAAAGATCGCGGCATCGGCGTGCTGATCACCGACCATAATGTGCGCGAAACCTTGGAAATTATCGACCGCGCCTATATCCTGCACGAAGGCCGGGTGCTGATGGAAGGCACGCCAGAGGAAGTGGTCGCCGACCGCGATGTGCGGCGTTTTTACCTCGGCGAACGCTTCAGCCTGTAATTTTTCAATCGTAAGTCGAAATTTAGCACGATTCTTGCTTGCATTGACGGGCATGGCGCGCTGATGTGCGGGCTGCGGCACATCGCCGCAGTATAGCGCAACCAAAGAGCCCCGTTTTCATGGCGATCGGCCCACGCCTCGATATCCGCCAATCGCAATCCCTGGTCATGACGCCACAATTGCGTCAGGCCATCAAGCTGCTCCAGTTCAACAACATCGAAGCCGCTGCCTTCGTTGAAGAAGAACTCGAACGCAACCCGCTGCTCGAACGGGACGAATATGGCGGGCTGGATAGCCCGATCGGCGAACGCGCCGCGCTGGACCAGCGCGAACCGAGCACCGCCGCGCAGGAAAACCAGGCCGAAAGCGCGTGGGACAGCGGCACCCCGGCGCGCGACACCGCCGATGCCGTCGCGGCCGAGACCTTGCCCGCCGATGCACCGCTGGATGCGGAGGCCGCCGAATCCTACGACCCCGGCGGCGCCGGCGACGGCGCCGCCTCCCCTGGCGGCGGCAGCCAGAGCTTCGATGACGATGACCGCAGCATCGACGATTTCGCCGAGAAAGCCGCCACCCTGCGCGAACATCTCGGCGAGCAGCTGCGCCTGTCGTTCAACGACCCGCAGCAGCGGCTGATCGGCGCCTATCTGATCGCCCTGCTCGAACCCACCGGCCGCCTGTCCGCCACGCCCGCGGCCCTCGCCCAGGCCCTCGGCACCAGCGTGGATGCGGTGGAGGCGGTGCGGGCACGGATGATGCGCTTCGACCCAACGGGGATGTTCGCGCTGGATCTGCGCGAATGCCTCGCGGTGCAACTGGCGGAAAAAAACCGCCTCGATCCGGCCATGGCCGCCTTGCTGGACAATCTCGAACTGCTCGCCAAACGCGACCTGAAGCAGTTGATGGTCATTTGCGGCGTCGATGCCGCGGATATGGCGGATATGATCGCCGAAATCCGCCGGCTGGACCCGAAACCGGGCGCCACCTGGGATGCCACCCCGCCCGCCCCGGTGATCCCGGACGTACTGATGCGCCCCTCCCCCACCGAGGAAGGCGGCTGGCTGCTGGAACTCAACCCGGAAACCATGCCGCGCGTGCTGGTCAATCAAGGCTACAGCGCCAGCGTGCTTACCCGCGCCAGCAAGGATGAAAAAGCCTTCCTGGCGGAAAAACTGCAAACCGCGTCCTGGCTGGTCAAATCGCTGCAACAGCGGGCGCAGACCATCCTGAAGGTCGCCGCCGAAATCGTCCGCAGGCAGGACGCGTTCTTCCGCCACGGGGTCAGCCATCTGCGCCCGCTGATCCTGCGCGACATTGCGGAGGCGGTGGAACTGCACGAAAGCACCGTCAGCCGGGTGACCTCGAACAAATATCTGGCCACCCCGCGCGGCGTGTACGAGCTGAAATACTTCTTCACCACCGCCGTCGGCAGCAATGATGGCGGGGAAAGCCACAGTGCCGAAGCGATCCGCCAGCGCATCCGCGCCATGGTCGCCGCCGAAACGGCGGATCATATTTTGTCAGATGACGCGATCGTAACCACTTTACGCAAGGAAGGCGTGGACATCGCACGCCGGACCGTGGCCAAATACCGCGATGCGCTGCACATACCAAGCTCAGTGCAGCGCAAACGGGAGAAGGCCGTGCCAGCCTAGGGGCAAACCCGAAGCGGCTGGTAGGCGGTCCCGAACGCGAAGATGGGGAACGGCCCATGCAGATCACGGTTTCGGGCAAACAAGTCGACCTTTCAGACGCCTTGCGCGTTCGGGTCAACCAACAGCTCACCACGATCACCGGTAAATACTTTAATCACGCACAGGAAGCGCATGTCACCTTCGGGCGTGCCCGAAGTTTTTTCACCTGCGACATTAACATCCACGCCGCGCGCGGGCTGACCCTGCGCGGCGAAGGCGAAGCAGCGGATGCGAACGCGGCGCTTGATGACGCCGCCGAACATATCGCCAAACGCCTGCGGCGCTATCGGCGCCGGGTCAACGAACACCAGCGCGATCAGGCCGGCCGGGCCCGCCCGCAAGCCGCCACCCAATACGTGCTGCGTCAGGAGGAGGAGGAGCCGCCGGCGGAAACCGATGGCGTCATCCAGGCGGCGACCTATGCCACGGTCATCGCCGAATCTCCGGCCGAAATCGCCGTGTTATCGGTGGGTGATGCGGTCATGCGGATGGATCTGGCCGATACCTCGGTGATGATGTTCCGCAACTCCGCCAATGGGGAGCTGAACGTCGTCTACCGCCGCAGCGACGGCCATATCGGCTGGATCGACCCGACCACCGCCAACTGACCACCCTCGGCGCCAAGCGGGTCCGCAGCCAAAGCTGCGGGCCCGTTTTGGCCTGGCAGGTTGCCGTACCGCCAATGCCATCCGATATTGATCCAAACACCGGCATATATTGGGCAAACGATGGCGAAGACCGACTGGGAAATTCCGAGTAACCTGCAACCAAACGCCGCCGACTACGCGTTCGACCTCGATCTGGCGTTGCGTTCCGTCGTCGGGCTGCGCGCCAATGTGCCGGCGGATGCGTTCACCGCCAACACCCTGGGCACCGAACGCGTCGGCAACGGGGTGGTGATCCGCGATACCGGGCTGGTGCTGACCATCGGCTACCTGATCACCGAAGCGGAAACCATCTGGCTGATCACCCATGATGGCCGCGCCGTGCCCGGCACGCCGCTGGCCTTCGACCAGATTACCGGCTTCGGCCTGGTGCAGGCGCTTGGCCGCCTGGGTGTGCCGGCGATGGAACTGGGCGATTCCGATAGCTTGGACCTCGGCGCCGAGGTGGTGCTGGCCGCCGGCGGCGGGCGGGAACACGCGGTGGAAACCAAAGTCGTCGGCCGGCAGGAATTCGCCGGCTATTGGGAATATCTACTGGACAACGCCATCTTCACCTCCCCCGCGCATCCGTTCTGGAGCGGTGCGGCCCTGATCGGGCGGGACGGCAAACTCCTCGGCACCGGCTCGCTCATCCTGCAACAGGGCGACGGCAAGCGGCGCATGGACATGAACATGATCGTGCCGATCGCCTATCTGAAGCCGGTGCTGGACCAGTTGCTGGCGCATGGCCGGCAGCCGCAGCCGCCACGGCCCTGGCTCGGCCTGTACGCGCTGGAGAATGATGGCGGCCTGGTGGTGGGCGGCGTGTCGGATCGCGGCCCGGCGGCGCAGGCCGGGGTGCAGCAGGGCGACCGCATCCTGGGCATTGGCGACGAAGAAGTGACCGAACTCGGGGCGTTGTGGCGCAAATTATGGGCCAGCGGCCCGGCTGGCAGCCCGGTGCTGTTGCGGCTGTCGCGGGATGGCAAGGCGATGGCGGTGCGCATGACCAGCACCGACCGCACCAGCCTGTTCCGCGCCCCGCGCCTGCATTAACCGGCCAGCAACCGCTCCGCCGCCGCCAACGCCGCCGCAACCGGCAGCCCGGCCATCGTCGCATCAGTGCTGCGGGCGATCGCCGTCGCCCGCCCGGCCGGGCCGTATTCGTCCGCCGGCGTCGGCCCGAACAGCCCCAGCGTCGGCGTGCCGGTGGCGGCGGCCAGATGCATCAGCCCGGAATCATTGCCGATAAAAATCGCCGCCCGCGCCAGACACGCCGCAGCCTCCGACAGGCTCAGCGTGCCGCAGAGATTGATCGCCTCCGGCAACGCATCCAGCACCGGCTGCGCCAGCCCTTGCTCGTAGGCCCCCGGCCCTGCCAGCACCATCACCCGCGCCCCCGGCAACGCGCCGGCGCGCAGCGCATGGAATAGCGCGATGAACCGCTCCGCCGGCCACACCTTGCCGGCCCAGTTGGCCGTGGGCCCCAGCGCGATGACCGGCCCGCCCGCCGGCACCAGGGTGGCCGCCTTGGCGCGATCCTCCGGCCCGGTCCACGCCACCGGCAACGGCGGCGGCACCAGGTTGAGCAGTGCCGCCAGCTGCACCGTTTTATGGCCCGGCCGCTTGCGCATCACCGCCCGCCGCCAGGTCGGCAGCAGCCAGGACAGCGCGGAGGCCCGAATATCCACCACCAAGGCCCAGCGGGTGAACACGCATTGCCACCACAGCCCCAGCCAATGCCGGGCATAGCGCCGCTTATCGAACACGATCAGCCGCTCCAGCCGCGGCATATGGCTAAACAGCCCCGCCGCCACCGGTCCGCACGCCACGGTGAACCGGGCATCGGGGTATTGCCGCAGCAAATGGTCGAGCAACCCGGTGGAGAGCACCGCGTCGCCAATCCGGCTGGAGGTTACAAACAGGATCCGCATACCCCGCTGGTTAGCATGTCCTTGGCCGGCGCGCGCGGGGCGTGTAGAGGGTACGGCCATGTGTGGCATTGCTGGCGTGATGATGCGGAACGGGCAGAAGCCGGATGAAGACCGTCTGGCGCGCATGCTGGCGGCCATCGCCCATCGCGGCCCGGACGGGCACGGACGCTGGGTGCAAGGCGGCGTGGCCTTGCTGCAAGCCCGGCTGGCGATCATCGACCTGAAAACCGGGGACCAGCCGCTATTTGCCCCCGGCGGCACCGTGCTGGTGGCGAACGGGGAAATCTACAACAACCCCGAACTGCGCGCCGCGCGACCCAATGCGACCTTCCACACCCAATCGGACTGTGAGCCGCCGGCCTTTCTCTACGAAACCGCGGGCATGGCGTTCGCCGATCCGTTGCGCGGCATGTACGCCATCGCGCTCTACGACCCGGCGCGCCGCCGCCTGGTGCTGGCGCGCGATCCGTTCGGCATCAAGCCGCTCTATTACGTTGAAACTTCAGACGCTTTTGCCTTCGCCTCCGAACCGCAGGCGCTGATTGCCGGCGGGTTCGCCACCGCCGCCATCGACCCGCGCCGCCAGGCCGAGTTGCTGCAACTGAAATTCACCACCGGGGCGGATACGATCTTCCCCGGCATCAAACGCGTGCTGCCGGGCGAAACCCTGGCGATTGAAGCCGGTGGCCAGTGGATTGTCGAACGCCGCCAGCGCGCCGCTTTGCCCGATGGCGGGCCGCGCGGCCCGGCGACCACCGCGCAGCTGGAGTCGGTGCTGCTCGACAGCGTCGCCGTGCATTTGCGCTCCGATGTGCCCTATGGGCTGTTCCTCTCCGGCGGCATCGACAGCGCCAGCGTGCTGGCCCTGATGCACCGCGCCACCGGGCAGCGCATCGCCGCGATCACCTGCGGCTGGGAAGGCGGTGCCGGGGTCGATGAAACCGCCGAAGCCCTGCGGCTGGGTGCGCTGATGGGGGCGGATTGCCATCGCATTGAAATGGGTGCGTCGGATTTCTGGTCGCTCGCGCCGCGCATCGCCGCCTCGATTGACGACCCCACCGCCGATGCCGCGGTGTTGCCCACCTGGCTGCTGGGCCGGGCCGCCCGCGCCCAGGGGCTGAAAGTGACCTTGTGCGGCGAAGGGGCGGATGAATTATTCGGCGGCTATAGCCGCTACCGCAAACAGCGCCCGCCTTTGTCCTGGCTCAGCCGCAAGCCGCGCAGCAAGGGCACGCTCGGCGCGCACCCGGCGCTGAGCGGCTGGCGCGACGGCATCGCCGCGCACGAACAGCATGCTGCCCCCGGCCGCAGCGCGGTGCAGAACGCCCAGGCGATCGACATCGCCGAGTGGCTGCCCAACGACCTGCTCACCAAGCTGGACCGCTGCATGATGGCGCACGGGGTGGAAGGCCGTACACCGTTCCTGGACCCGGTGGTGGCCGATTTCGCCTTCCGCCTGCCAGACGCGCAAAAGGTCGGCTACCGCTTCGGCAAGTTGCTGCTGCGCGACTGGCTGGCCGGCGCCTTCCCGCAGGCTGGCGCTTATGCGCGCAAGAAAGGCTTCAAGCCGCCGGTCGGCATCTGGATGCAGGCGCGGGCGGATGAACTTGGTCCGCTGGTCGCAGCCCACCCAGCGATTGCCGCCTGCCTGCCGGCGGAGTTCGTGCGCGGCTGCTTCGCCCAGGCCGCCACCGAGCCGCAACGCGCCTGGAGCCTGCTGTTCTACGCGCTCTGGCACAGCCATCACATCCTGGGTATCGCCAGCGATGGCGATATTGGCGACGTGCTAAGGGCAGCCTACTGATCGAACACGATCCGCGCCGGCTGGCTGCGGTCGCGGGCGGCATCGAACACGATCCAGGCATGATGATGCTGGCCGGCATTGGTCTTGTTGCCCATCTCGAACCAGCGAATGCGCCGGGTCAGCACCAGCACGCTGTCCAGCGTCCCCTCCCCCAGCATCGCCGCCGCGCGCTTGCCGGCCATCCATTGAAACCGCACCAGCAGCGCCAGTTGCCCATTGGCCGCCATCGACAGATCGAGCGCATGGCGCACAAACCGCAGCATCCCGGACGAAGCATTGGTCGCCTTGCGCGACGCGCCGCCATCGCCATAGGGCGGATTGGTCACCAAAGCACCGCAGCCGGGCGGGAACGCATCACACGCGAACACATCCACCCCCGCGGTGCCAAACCCACGATCCTCGGCGTCGCTTGCCACCACCGGATACTGGTGCGCCTGCAACATCCTGGCGATTGCCCCGTCACCGCAGCATGGTTCCCACACCTGCCCGCGCAGGCGCACATGGCGGAGCAGACACGCCGTCACCCAGTCCGGGGTCGGGTAGAAATCATGCGCCTCCCGCGCGTAACCGGAAATGTGGACGGGACGGAACAATTCCATGCAGCGCGGCCTCGCAGGTCGGGTCGGGTGGCTAGTCGCGAAGTTTCTGCATGACCGCTTCGAGTTTGTTAAGCCTCGAATCGGGGGCCGGCGTACCAGGCTCAATCCGCACCCGGTCGATGGAACCGGTGTATTTGAACGTCCCGCGATCGGCGTAGCGGTTCGACGTCCGTTGCCGCCGATCAAGCCCGACATCCATGCCTTCGCAATGAACGCCGAGTAGGGTTGGTGCCATGTCGGTCAGCGGCAAGGCTTCAGTGTCGTTGATCAGCACCCGCCCCTCGCCGCGCCGCTTGCCCAGTGCCCGGTAGTCGATCTCGATTTTCTGTCCGCCCGCCGCCATCGCCATGCCAGGGAATTCGAGCGGGTCCATCCAACGCTGGTAGACGAAAAACGCCTTGCCGGCCATGACGTACAGGACCAGCCCGGAGAAGGCGTCGCCGAGGGTGAAAATCACCCCCTCCTGCCCCGGCTGCCAATCAAACCAGGCGGAGATTTTGAAACACCGGTCGCCGATCAATGGCGAGGCGATGATCCGGCTGACGGTCTGGCCACCAGGATAGAAATCGCGGGTCTGGTTGACGCTTTTTTCCAGGAACGCCGGGATGGTGATCGCCCGCTCCAGCGCACGGTTGTCGAGCGGATAGACATAATTTGCCCAGGCCGCCTCGTCGAAGGCGGCGACCAGTTCGTCCACCTTTTCCGGATGCAGCTTTGCCAGGTCGTTGCACTCGGTGGGGTCATCGGCGAGGTTGAACAGCATCCAGTTGTCCAGAGTCTCGATCTTTCCGCCACGCATTTGCAACGAAACTACTTTCCAGTCGCCCTTGATGTAGGCGCGGTTGGCTTCCAACTCGTAGTGCTGATCCACGCGGGCGGATGGCGCAGCGTTGGCCAGCATCGGCTTGAAGCTGACGCCGTCGGGCTTGCGGGTGGCGTAGCCGTTCACCGCATCCGGATGCGCGATACCGATGACATCCAGGATGGTCGGGGTGATGTCGGTGACATGCACCCAGTCCCGACGGACGGCGCCACCGTCCTTGACGCTACCCGGCCAGTGCACGATCAACGGCACCCGAATGCCGCCATTCATCGGCGTGCGCTTGAAGTAGTAGAATGGCGTGTTGGAAACCTGCGCCCAGCCGGTGGGATAGGCGACCGCTGTGTCGTCGCGGCCGAGCCGGCCGGCCTCCAGCAGGTCATAGGCCTGTGCGAACTTGCCCGGGAACCCCTCGCGCTGTTCGATGTAGTTTGCCGTGCCGGTCAGCCCGCCAACAGCGCTGGCGCCATTGTCGGACGACAGGATCACCATGGTGTTGTCGAGTTGGCCCGATTGTTTCAGGAACGCGATGAGGCGCCCGACATTCTGGTCGATATTGTCGACCACCGCAGCATAGATTTCCATATATTTGATGAACAGCGCTTGCTTGTCCGCCGGAAGATCGGCCCACGGCGCCACACCGGGCGGCATCGGGGCCAGTCGGTAATGCTCGTCGAGCAGGCCGATCGCCTGCTGGCGGGCGAAACGTGCGGCGCGCATCGCGTCCCAACCATCGGCGTATTTGCCGCGATACTTGTCCTGGTCGATATCCTTGGCCTGCAACGGCATGTGTGGCGCGTTGTAGGCGACATACATGAAGAACGGGCGGTCGGGCTCACTGGACTGATGTTCTTTCATCCAGCCGAGGGCGCGCGTGGTCCAGTCATCGGTGGCGAAATGGCCCTCGGCATACGCATCCACGTCGTGCACCTGGTTGCCGTCGTAGATCCGTTCCGGATGGAAATAGTTCGTTTCGGCATCCATGAAGCCGTAAAATTTCTCGAAACCCCGCTGTGTCGGCCAGGACGCCTTGTCCGCCCCCTCATGAACATTGTGATGCCATGTGTTGTGCCACTTGCCGACCATCATGGTCGAATAGCCATTTTCACGCAGGATTTCGGCCAGGGTCGGCGCGTCGGCGGATATCTCGGAGTTGTAGCCGGGATAGCCGGGATTGGCGTGCGCGATCCAGCCACAGCCGACCGAATGCGGGTTCTTGCCGGTCAGCAACGCCGCGCGTGCCGGGGAACACATCGGCACGGTCGTATAATTCATGAAACGCAGCCCGCCGGCAGCCAGCGCGTCGATATTCGGGGTGGAAATCTCGCTGCCGAAACATCCCAGATCGGAAAACCCGAGATCGTCGAGATAGATAATCAGCACGTTCGGCGCGCCGTTCGGAGCGTGCACCGGCTGCGGCCACCAGGGCTCGGATTCCTTCAGAACCCGACCGATCTTGCCTTGGAACAAGGCGCCGGGATCGCCGATCTTGAGCCCGGACGCGGCTTTTTTCTTGCTGTCATCCATGTCGGTCATTCCTATTTGTGGCAGATCAGCGCGCAGCGTCGAGGGCGAACTGGGCCACTCGTTCGCCGGTCATGATGGCGGCGGCATTGGTGTTGGCGGCCGGCATGGTTGGAAAGATCGAGGCATCCGCGATCCGAATGCCGTCCAAGCCGTGCACCCGCAATTGCGTATCAACCACGCTTTCGCCGGCGCGGCCCATGCGGCAGGTGGCGATCGGATGATAGACCGTGAGCCCGGTGCCCTTGGCGTAGGCCAACAATTCCTCGTCGCTGTCGATGTTCACGCCGGGGAACGTCTCGGAAACGATGTAGGGCGCGAAGGCCGGCTGGGCGGCAAGCCGGCGTGCCAGCCGCAACCCGGCGACGGAAACCGCCTGGTCGTAGCTGTCGGACAGAAAATTGGTAAGGATATTCGGCTTGTCCCACGGCGAAGTGCCGGTGATATGCACCCGTCCGGTTGAACGCGGGTAAATCGCCCAATTAAGCAGCGAAATGCCCGAGACCTTATCGACGGGATAGCCAAGCTGGCCGCGTTTGGAAAAATCATTGCTGATCGCGTTAAGCTGCACCTTCAGGTCGGCACGATCGACCAGGTCGCTGGATCGCGTGGTCAGCTGACTGTTCATGGTGGACGTCCGCAGCCAGCCGCGGCGGAACAGCATGAATTGCAACCCGGCGCGCATTTTCGGGATCAGCCCATGGGTGATGTCGTTCACCGTCAAGGCGCCTTTGGTGCGATAGGTCACCGCGCTGCGCAGGTGGTCGCGCATATTCTCGCCGACATGTGGCATATCGTGCCGCACATCGATCCCCAGCGCCTGCAGAACCTCCGGCCGGCCGACGCCAGAGCGTTCCAGCAAGGCGGGCGAATGGTAGGCGCCGGCGCAAACAATAACCTCCCGCGCCGCGCGCGCGACCTGGCGGTCCCCGTCGCGGCTGACATGCTCCACGCCAACCACCCGTCGGCCCTCGAAGATCAGCCGGTCCGCGCCGCGCCCGGTCATCACGTGCAGATTGGCGCGCCGCATGGCCGGCTTCAAATAGCCTTCATAGGTTGAAACGCGCCAACCGTTGCGGGTGTTGGTTTGCAGGTAGGTGTAGCCCTCGATATTGCCGTTGTTATAGTCGGCGGCAGCGGGAATGCCGAGTTGCCGGGCGCTTGCCAGGAAGGCGTCACCGAGCGCGTCGGGCTTGTTTTTCGTGATGGTGATCGGCCCATCCTGACCGCGATCCGCGGCATCGCCGGCCTTGTAGGTTTCGATCCGCTTAAAAAACGGCTGCACGTCGCGCCAGCCCCAGCCTTCGTTGCCAAGCTGGCGCCAGTGATCATATTCGCTGGCGTCCCCGATCGCCCAGATCATGCCGTTGATCGCGCTCGATCCGCCCAGCCCGAGACCGCGCGGGGAATAGACCATATGCCCGCCGAGCGATTTTTCCGGGCCGCTGACAAATCGCCAGCTCCATTTCGGGTTCGACACCAGTTTGACGACCGCCAGCGGCAGCCGGTGGTTGATGCTGTCGGTCTTTTCCCCCGGCTCTAGCAGCAACACCGTGTGCTTGCCGTTTTCCGACAACCGCGCCGCCGCGGCCGCGCCCGCCGATCCGGCGCCGACGACAATGAAGTCCCAAGTTTGCATGTCCGTCACCATTCCGGGGTTGCAACGCGATAGCGTAGGAGTTGCTGCATGTCGATCTCCACACCCAGGCCGGGCGTGTCACCAAGGTCGAGCCTGCCGTCGCGGATTTCATGCTGCACGAAATCGTCGCGCGCCGGGTTGTATTCGATGCCGTATTCCAGCGCGCCGTCCGGCGAATTGCTGGCGGCCAGCAGATGCGCCGAGGCGAGCAGGCCGGGCGCGCCGGAGAAAATATGCGGACAAAAGCGCAAGCCCGCGGCGATGATGCGCTCGGCCATCGGCAGCGCACCGGAAAACCCGCCCCATTTGCACATGTCCGGCTGGATCACGCCATAGGCGCCGGAGCCGATCGCGGCCTCAAACATTTCCGCCGTCAGCATGTTCTCGCCGCCGGCAATCCTGGTCGGCGCGGCCCGCGCCAACGCGCGCCAGGCGTCCAGCGGCGCATCAACCGGAATGGCTTCCTCCAGAAACGCCAGCCGCACATCGGTAAACCGCTTGGACCATTCCGCCGCCCGGTCGACCGGCCATGACTGGTTGGCATCGGCCATCAACGCCATATCGTCGCCGATCTGTTTGCGCGCCGCCACATAAGCCCCGATATGATCGGCGACATCGCCCCAGACGCGTAGCTTGAAGCCGCGGAAGCCACGCTGCATGGCTTTCTCGATCAGCGGGCCGGCGCCATGCGAACGTCCGAGGCTGGCATAGGTGTTGACGCTGCCGCTGTTGCCGCCAAGCAGCTTCCAGATCGGCTGCCGCGCGCGCTTGCCGACGATATCCCACAGCGCAATGTCGATGCCGGCGATCGCGGCCGCGAACGGCCCGGTTTCGCCGCTTTGCAGCCGCAGCACATTGGCGGTCGCCTGCATCGCATCCCATGCCGCGCGCGGCCCGGTGAAGGTCCGCGATTTCAGCAACGGTTCCAGCACGCGCTTGACCAGCACGGCGCGATGGAAGGCGCCGAACCGGGGGAAATTGCACCACACCTCGCCCCAGCCTTCCTCACCGGTCTGCGACGTGACGCGGATCAGCAGGGCGATCGTGCTGTCCACCATGCCCATCGGGGTTTTAACCGGCGCCCGCAGCGGGATACGAAGGATATATGGCTCGATCGCATCCACCGCGATTTCCGAGACAAATCTATTTGCGCCATTTTCAAGCTCCCTCCGGTCACACCGCGACCGCGACGCAGTTAGGGCAAACCGCCGCGCGTGTTTGTACCGAAGTTGACAATCGAACCACGGCGATCGCACGGTTGCCGCGTGTAATGGCCGGACCGCACGGCCCTCGAAAATCTTTGCCGGAAAGGACCAGGCCGGTGTCGCGGTCGACAGATATCGGGCTTGCATGGCCAACCGCCAAACTTGCCGCGCTGTTGCGCGCCGGGGTGTGGCCCAATCTGTCCGACAACGCGGTTGCCGCACTCCGGTCCGTCGGGCGTTTCGTCGATATCCCGGAAGGCCGCCAGATTGCGTCCCGCGCCGAACCCATCGCGCGTTTGTATCTGGTGCTGACCGGAGCGGTGCGGCTGTGCATGCGCACATCCGACGACCGCGAATTCGTGGCCGCGCTGACCCAGCCAGGGAATCTCTGCTTTCTGGTCGCTTGTCTGGACGGCCGGTTAAGCCAGTACGACGCCTATGCCCAGATCCCGACGACGGCGCTGGCAGTCGGGGCGGGTGAACTGCGCGCGCTGATGCAGCAAAACGCCGAACTCCAGAACGCGGTGCTGATGTTGCTCTGCCGGCGGCTGCGGCAGTCCTTCAATGGGCTGGAGCAATTCGCGATGTGGACGCCACGCGCCCGACTGGCGGCCTGCCTGCTTGGTCTCGCCCGGTCAGGCGGACAATCGCAGGGCGAGGACAGCGAGATCACGTCGCATTTGCAGCAAGCCTCACTGGCGGCGATGATCGGCGTTTCCCGGCCGCGCACCAACAAGATGCTGAAGGCGCTGGAAGAGGCGGGGGTGCTGCGGCTGGGCTACGGGCGCATCACCATCCGCGATCCCGGCCGCTTGCGCGACGAATTGGGGCTGCATCACCCAAGCTGACGACCGTTAACCAAGCCTAGTGCCGCCGCCACGATCGCAGGCGCCTGCACGCGAACCGCATCCTCCAGCGGCGGCGCATAGCCGATCGGGGCGCGCGGCGCGCCGAGCCGGCGGATGCGGGCAGTGATGTGTTCGGCGGCGGTGGCAGCGATTTCGGCCCCAAAGCCACCGGCCTGGACCGCCTCGTGGACAATCAGCAGCCGCCCGGTGCGTGCCGCGCTGGCCAGCACGGTTTCCTTATCCCACGGCCACAAAGTGCGCAGATCGATCAGTTCGGCCTTGACGCCCTGGCGGGCGAGAGTGGCGACCGCATCGGCGCAGACATGAACTTGCGCTGACCAGGACACGATGGTGAGGTCCGAGCCGGGCGTAACAATCGCGGCCTGGCCAAACGGCAGCACATGGTCGCCATCCGGCACCTCGCCCTCAAGTGGCCACAAATGCTTGTGCTCCAGATACACCACCGGATCATCGCTACGGATCGCCGCCTTCAGCAGCGCCTTGTTATCGGCGGGGGTGGACGGACACACCACCACCAGGCCGGGAATATGCGCGTACCACGCTTCCAGCGACTGCGAATGCTGCGCGGCTGAGGAACGCCACATCCCCATCGGTTCACGCACCACCAACGGCACCCGAGTTTGCCCGCCAAACATGTAGCGCGCCTTGGCGGCCTGGTTGACCAGTTCATCGACCGCGCACAGGGCAAAGTCGGAAAAGCGCATTTCCACCACCGGCCGGGTGCCCATCATCGCCGCCCCGACCGCCGCGCCCAAAATGGCGGCTTCCGAAATCGGCGCGTCAGAAATCCGCTCCGGCCCGAATTCCTCCACCAGTCCGCGATATTGCGAGAAAACGCCGCCCCGGCCCAGATCCTCGCCCACCGCCCAAACCGTCGGGTCACGCCGCATTTCCTCGGCCAACGCCGCGCGGGCGGCATCCAGATACGTCATCATCGCCATCACACATGCTCCAGGCTGGGGGCGCCGGCATCTTGCACATCGGTAAACGCCACAGCCGGGTCCGGGAACGGCGCGGCTCGGGCGGCGAGGAACGCGGTGAGCATCTCCTGCTCCGCCGCCGCCCGGTCGGCCGCCAGGTCATCAGCACTCAGCCCCGCCTCGGCCAACACCGCAGCGGTGCGGGCAATTGGTTCCAGCGCCCGGGCGGCCGCAACCTCGGCCGCTGGCCGGTAGGTCGCCGGGTCCGCCCCGGTATGCCCGGTCAGCCGATAGGTATGGGCGTGCAGAAAGCGCGGGCCGCCGCCGGCGCGGATCTCCGCCACCAACCGGCGGGCCATACTGTCCACCGCCAGAATGTCGTTGCCATCCACCTCCTCAGCCATCAGGCCCATGGCGCGCGCCCGCACCGATGGCCCGCCGCCGGCCGTCATCGTCGCCGTGCGCGTAGTGGCGGCGAAGCCGTTATCCTCGCAGACGAACAGCACCGGCAAGCCGAACACCTGCGCCCAGTTCAGCCCCTCCAGAAATGGGCCACGATTGATCGCGCCATCGCCGAAAATGCAGCAGACCACCCGGTCCTCCCGCTTCAGCTTGATGGCATGCGCGGCGCCGGCGGCGATGACGATATTCGCCCCGACCACGCCGTTCGCCCCCAGCATGCCCACGCTGAAATCGGCGATGTGCATGGAGCCACCTTTGCCGCCGCAATTGCCGCCGATACGGCCAAACAACTCGCACAGCATCGCATCCGGGTTCGCGCCTTTCGCCAGCGTATGGCCATGCCCGCGATGGGTGGACAGCAGAATGTCATCCCGGCGCAAATTCCCCACCACGCCCACCGCCACCGCCTCCTGCCCGATGGAGGGGTGGATGGCGCCGAGCACGATCTTCTCATCAAGGCCGCGCAGCGCCGCTTCCTCCAACGCGCGGATGCGCCACATCATCCGATGCTGGTCGCGCAGGCGGGATAGGTCGAGATTAGGGATTGGCATGGACGCCCTCTGGTTTCACCGTTGGAAGGTTGCTAGCACGGGCCAGCAATTTCGGTCCATGCGAGGGAGAGCCGCCAATGCCAATCGTGACCGCGCCCACGGTAACCAAATTGGGCGCCGATGCGCGCGGCGCCGTGCTGGTCACCGGCTCACATGGCGGCGTTTATCCGGGCGGGCTGGCGGCGAAGGCGCAGGTTCGGGCGGTGATTTTTCACGATGCCGGGCTGGGCCGCGGCGATGCTGGCATCGGCGCACTAACCTTGCTGGCGAAGCTCGGCATTGCCGCCGCCGCCGTGTCGCACATGTCCGCGCGCGTGGGCGATACCGAGGATATGCTGGCCCGTGGCGTCATCAGCCGCTTCAACGCGGCCGCCGGGGATGCCGGGGTCACCCGCGCGATGCCCTGCGCGGTCGCCGCCGACATGCTGCAAGCTGCGCCCTGGCGCATCGTGCCGCCGCCGATCGCCGATGAAGCACGTTCGGTCACCCGCCCGGACGGCGCGTTGCGCAATCTGGTGCTGATCGACTCGGCAGCCTTGGTGGACCCGGTGGCCGATCGCGGCGCGGTGATCGTCACCGGATCGCATGGCGGGCTGGTTGGCGGCGTGCCGGCCATGGCGCTGCGCGCCGACGGCTACGCCGCCGCGTTCAACGATGCCGGCATCGGTATCGATCAGGCCGGCATTGGCCGCCTGGCAGCCTTGGACACGCGCGGCATCGCCGCCATCACCGTTGCCGCCCATTCCGCCCGCATCGGCGCGGCGCAATCAACGCTGGATGACGGCATCGTCTCCGCCGTCAACGCCACCGCCGCCGCATGGGGCGCGCAAACCGGCGCCCGCGCCGCGGATCTGCTGCTTGCCTGGACCCGCCGCCGCGACCAGAGTTAACCATCACCCAGGAGGCCCCGATGCGCGATACCGCCGCCGAAACCACCCCGATCTACGCCTGGCACGCCCATGTCTACTACACGCCGGAGACCAAACCCGTGGCGCTCAGGCTGCGGGAATGGGTCGGCGCCCGCTTTCCCGCCGCCGTGCTTGGACGCTGGCACGACGCAAAGGTGGGGCCGCATCCGCAATCCATGTATCAGATCGCCTTCCCCGCCGAGCTATTCCCCACTCTGGCGCCGTTTCTGGCGCTCAACCGCATGGGGCTGACGGTGCTGCTGCACCCTGAAAGCGGTCGGCCGAAGGATGATCACCTGCTGCACGCCATGTGGATGGGCGCGGTGCTGCCGCTGGATGACAGCATGTTGCCGGAGGTCGAGGCACGGCATTAGCCAACGCAAAAAGGCCCGGAGCGAACTCCGGGCCTTTTTCACAGCACCGCCGAAGCGGGGCTGATTAGTCCTCGCCTTCCTCGGCGGCCACTTCCGGGCGTGGGCCGCTATCGAGGCCCTTGGCGCCAACGTCGCGCTCAACGAGCTCGATAACCGCCATGTCGGCCGCATCGCCGTAGCGCATGCCGGCCTTCAGCACGCGGGTGTAGCCACCCTGACGGTCCTTGTAGCGTTCCGCGATGACCGTGAACAACTTGGTGACAATCACGTCGTCACGCAGTTGCGCGTAAGCCTGACGGCGGGCGTGCAGGCCACCGCGCTTGCCCAGGGTGATCAACTTCTCCGCAACCGGACGCAGTTCCTTCGCCTTCGGCAGCGTGGTGGTGATCTGCTCGTGCTTGATCAACGCATGCGCCAGGTTGCGGAACATGGCGAAGCGGTGGCTGGTGGTAACGCCGAGCTTCCGCCCGGAAATGCCATGACGCATGGTCTAACTCCTCACACGCTCGAAGCGTGCTGCAATAAATTTAGAACGGCTCTTCGAGACGTTTGGCGAGATCTTCGATGTTTTCCGGCGGCCAGCCAGAGACTGCCATGCCGAGCGAAAGCGCCATCGAAGCCAGCACTTCCTTGATCTCGTTCAGCGACTTGCGGCCGAAGTTCGGCGTGCGCAGCATTTCCTGTTCGGATTTCTGCACCAGATCGCCGATATAAACGATGTTGTCGTTCTTCAGGCAGTTCGCGCTGCGGACCGACAGTTCCAACTCATCAACCTTGCGCAGCAGGTTGCGGTTGAACGGCAGATCGTCTTCCGGCTCTTCCGAACGGGCGGCCTGCGGCTCATCGAAGTTGATGAACAGCTGCAACTGGTCCTGCAAAATGCGCGCAGCCAAGGCCACCGCATC
Source organism: uncultured Rhodospirillales bacterium (assembly GCA_903893975.1). GTDB lineage: Bacteria > Pseudomonadota > Alphaproteobacteria > Acetobacterales > Acetobacteraceae > CAITOL01. The sequence continues at coordinate 30,367 of CAITOL010000032.1, forward strand.
CTCAGGTGCAACCGCGCCATTGGTTTCGACGTTCAACACCAGCTTGTCATAGTCGGTGATCTGGCCGAGACGGGTCGGCTCCACCTTGTAGGACACGCGGCGCACCGGCGAGTAGATCGAGTCGATCGGGATCAACCCAATCGGCGCATCTTCCGGACGGTTGGCGCTGGCGGGCTGATAGCCCTTGCCCAGCTGCACCGTGAATTCCATGCCCAGCTTCACGCCATCATCAAGCGTGCACAGCACCAAGTCGGGGTTCATCACCTCGATATCGTGGCCGGTGGTGATCTGGCCAGCGCGGACTTCGCCGGGGCCAACCGCGTTCAGCACCATGCGCTTCGGGCCTTCGCCATGCATCCGCAGCGCAAGCTGCTTGATGTTCAGGACGATATCCGTCACGTCTTCCCGCACGCCAGGAATGCTGCTGAATTCATGCAGCACACCGTCGATTTGCACCGCCGTCACCGCCGCACCTTGCAGCGACGACAGCAACACGCGGCGAATGGCGTTACCAAGAGTGATACCGAAACCGCGCTCCAGCGGCTCGGCGACAACCGTCGCGACGCAAGACGGATCAGACCCGGGCTCAACACCCAGCTTTTCCGGCTTGATCAGCGATTGCCAGTTTTTTTGCAGAACAGCGCTCAGTCTCATGGATATGTCACCTTACGGCCAGATGCCGCTTGAAAGGGACAAAGGCGGCCGGACGGCCACCCGGAATGTCTCACGCCTTGGCGCCATGCAGGCGCCAAGGCGATTGGGTCACACGCGGCGACGCTTGCGCGGGCGGCAGCCATTATGCGGGACAGGCGTCATGTCGCGGATCGCGGTGATCGAGAAGCCAACCGCCTGCAAGGCGCGCAACGCGCTCTCGCGGCCCGAACCGGGACCGGCGACTTCGATTTCCAGCGTTTCCATGCCGTGCTCGCGCGCCTTGCGGCCCGCATCTTCAGCAGCCACCTGTGCGGCGTACGGGGTCGACTTACGGCTACCCTTGAACCCCGACATCCCCGCCGACGACCAGGCAATGGTATTGCCCTGCGCATCGGTGATGGTGATCATCGTGTTGTTAAAGGTCGCGGCCACATGGGCCACGCCGGAAGTGATGTTTTTGCGCTCTTTGCGACGGGGGCGCGAGGCAGCGGGCTTCGCCATATTCTATCGTCCTATCCAACAATGTGCGACCGGCTTCCCCCAGAAGGTGGGGGAAAGCGGGCCGCGAGGTGTTCAGCGCTTCAGATGTGCGCGAGTCGAGCAATCGAACAAACGTCGGAGGACGCTTACTTCGTAACCTTTTTCTTGCCGGCGATCGCCACGGCCTTGCCCTTCCGGGTGCGGGCGTTGGTGTGCGTGCGCTGACCGCGGACCGGCAGGCCACGGCGATGACGCAGACCGCGATAGCAGCCGAGGTCCATCAACCGCTTGATGTTCATCGCGGTTTCACGGCGAAGATCGCCCTCGACGCGATATTCACGATCCACGAGCTCGCGGATGCGCAGCACCTCGTCATCGCTGAGCTGGTTGACGCGACGATCTTCCGGGATGCCAAGCTTGGCGCAGATTGCATCGGCCTTGGTCGGGCCGATCCCGTAGATGTAGCGAAGGCTGATCTTTACCCGCTTGTTGGTCGGGATATTCACACCGGCAATACGCGCCACGCTTTGTCACTCCTGAACGCCCGCCATGGCACTGATATCATTGTGATATCAACCCACATGACGGGTGGAAAAATCGACGAACGGCACCCGCTTCGCGCAGGTGCCGCCCTGGGGCGCGCACTATAGCGACGACGCCCCGAGAGTCAACGCGCAGAGATCAACTCTGCGTGATGATTAGCGCAACCCATCCAATAGCGTGATGAGTTCCTGGGTCACCGCATCAATGTCGGCCATGCCGTCCACCTGATGCAGCTTTCCTGAAGCCTTGTAGTGCGGCAAAATCGGCGCCGTCTGGGCGTGATACGCCTCCAGCCGCGCGGCCACAGTCTCCCGCTTGTCGTCCGCGCGACGGACGAATTCGTTGCCGCCACACCGGTCACACACTCCGGCACGGGCCGGCTTCTGGAACACGTCGTGATAGCCTTCACCGCACTTGCCGCAGGTGTAGCGACCAGCGATACGCTCGACCAACGCCCCGTCATCAACGACCAGCTCGATCACCGCATCTAGCTGCTTGCCGAGTCCAGCCAACATCGTATCGAGCGCCACAGCCTGCGGCACCGTCCGCGGAAACCCATCAAGGATGAAACCCTGGGCGCAATCCGGCCGGGTGATACGCCCCGCCAGCATACGGATCAAGATATCATCGGATACCAGCGCACCGGCCGCCATCACGGCCTTGGCCTGCAAGCCAACCTCACTGCCGGCGGCAACTTCTGCCCGCAACATATCACCGGTGGAAATCTGCACCGTGCCATAGCGGTCCTGGAGCCGCTTAGCTTGGGTGCCCTTTCCCGCGCCAGGCGGTCCAAGCAGGATCAGATTCATTTGCCGCGCCCCTTCACCCGTGCCTTCTTGATCAGCCCTTCATACTGATGGGCGATCAAATGCGATTGAATTTGGGTGACCGTATCCATCGTCACCGAGACAATGATCATCAGGCTGGTGCCGCCAAAGTAGAACGGAACCCCATACCGGCTGATCAGAATTTCCGGCAGCAGGCAGACCAAACACAGGTACAAGCCGCCAATGGTGGTAAGACGGGTCAGGATGGTGTCGAAATGCTCGGCCGTCGCCCGTCCA
>CAITOL010000033.1 GCA_903893975.1 uncultured Rhodospirillales bacterium
CGCTCCGGTCGCCGCGCCCGCGCCCAAACCGGCCCCCGCCGCCATCACCGCCCCGCACCGCCTGGTGCCGCATTCCTCCATGCGCAAGGTCATCGCCAAGCGCCTGACGGAAGCCAAATCCACCATCCCGCATATCTATGTCAGCATGGATATCGAGATCGACGCCCTGCTGAAGCTCGCCGCCGACCTCACCGAACGCTCGCCGAAAAACCGCGATGGCACCCCCGGACCCGGCGCCTTCTTCCTCTCGGTCAACGATATGGTGATCAAAGCCTCCGCCCGCGCCCTGCGCCTGGTGCCCGGCGTGAACGCCAGTTGGACCGATGACGGCATGGTGCTCTACGACGACGTGGACATCTCCGTCGCCGTCTCCATCCCCGACGGCCTCATCACCCCGATCATCCGCAACGCCGACCGCAAGGGCCTGGCCGAAATCAGCCTGGAAATGCGCGAACTCGCTGGCCGGGCCAAACTCGGCAAGCTGAAGCTGGATGAATTCCAGGGCGGCGGCTTCTCCATCTCCAACATGGGCATGTTCGGCGTCACCGCCTTCTCCGCCATCATCAACCCGCCGCAGGCCGCCATCCTCGCCGTCGGCGCCGGCGCCAAGCGCCCGGTGGTGAAAGGCGGCGAACTCGCCGTCGCCACCGTGATGACCTGCACCCTCAGCGCCGACCACCGCGCCATCGACGGCGCCCTGGCAGCCCAGTTCATGTCCACCTTGAAGCGGGTGATCGAAGATCCGATCAGCCTGATGCTATGACCCTCCCCCCAGGCGTCACCCTGCGCGACGCGGCCCCCGGTGACGAGGGCACGGTCGCGCATTTCGTCCGCCGCCTCGCGGACTATGAAAAGCTGCTGCACCACGCCACGGCGACGGATGAGGATTTCCGCGTGGCCCTGTTCGGCACCCCGGCGCGGCTCTCAGCGCTGATCGTGGAACAAGCCGGCACCCCCATCGGGTTCGCCGTCTGGTTCTATGATTTCAGCACCTTCATGGGCAAACCGGGCCTGTATCTGGAGGATATTTTCGTCGAGCCCGAACATCGCGGCGGCGGCATCGGCAAGGCCATCTTCCGCGTGCTCGCCAAGCGCGCGCTGGCGGAAGGCTGCACCCGCATGAACTGGTCGGTGCTGGACTGGAACGCCCCGTCCATCGCCTTCTACCGCGCCCTCGGCGCCGTCGGGCAGGACGAATGGACGGTGCAACGGCTGGAAGGCGCGGCGCTCGCCGCGCTGGCGGCGGAATAGCGGAGAAACGCAGATGGCCGACCAAAGCTTCGATATCGTCATCCTCGGCGGCGGGCCCGGCGGCTACGTCACCGCCATCCGCGCCGCCCAGCTCGGCCTGAAAGCCGCGCTGGTGGAACGCGAACACCTCGGCGGCATCTGCCTCAACTGGGGCTGCATCCCCACCAAGGCGCTACTGCGCAGCTCGGAAATCAACCACCTGCTGCACCATATGGATGAATTCGGCTTCAGCGCCGACAACATCCGCTTCGACCTCGATAAAATCGTCAAACGCTCGCGCGGCGTCGCCAAGCAGCTCTCCGGCGGCGTGGCGCATCTGCTGAAAAAGAACAAGGTCACCGTCTTCGATGGCCACGGCGCGCTCGCCGGCAAAGGCCGCGTGGCCGTCACCAAAGACGGCAAGCCGGTCGCCACCCTGGCCGCCCCGCACATCATCCTCGCCACCGGCGCCCGCGCCCGCCAGCTACCCGGCCTGGAAGCCGACGGCAAGCTGATCTGGTCCTACAAGGAAGCGATGGTGCCGACCGCCATGCCGAAATCCTTGCTCGTGCTCGGCTCCGGCGCCATCGGCATCGAATTCGCCAGCTTCTACCGCAACATGGGCGCCGAGGTGACGGTCGTTGAAGTGATGGACCGGGTGCTGCCGGTGGAAGACGCGGAAATCTCCGCCTTCGCCCGCAAAGCGTTCGAAAAGCAGGGGATGAAAATCCTCACCGGCGCGGCGGTTAAATCGGTCACCAAACACGCCGACAGCCTCACCGTCACCATCGAGTCCGCCGGTAAAACCCAGCAAATCACCGTGGACCGGATGATTTCCGCCGTCGGCATTGTCGGCAACGTGGAAAATCTCGGCCTCGACGGCACCGGGGTGAAGGTTGACCGCACCCATGTCGTCATCGACCAGTGGTGCCAAACCGGTGAACCCGGCGTCTACGCCATCGGCGACATCGCCGGCCCGCCCTGGCTCGCCCACAAAGCCAGCCATGAAGGCGTGGTCTGCGTGGAGAAAATCGCCGGCCTGCACCCGCATCCCGTGGACTGGTCGAACATTCCCGGCTGCACCTATTGCCGCCCGCAGGTCGCCTCCGTCGGCATGACGGAAGCCAAGGCCAAGGAACTCGGCCGCGCGGTGAAAATCGGCCGCTTCCCCTTCATCGGCAACGGCAAGGCCATCGCGATGGGCGAGCCGGAAGGCCTGGTGAAAACCATTTTCGATGCCACCACCGGCGAATTGCTCGGCGCGCACATGATCGGCGCGGAGGTGACGGAAATGATCCAGGGCTACGTCATCGCCCGCGGGCTGGAAACCACGGAGGCGGAATTGATGCACACCATCTTCCCGCATCCCACCATCAGCGAAAGCATGCACGAAGCAGTGCTTGACGCCTACGGCCGCGCCATCCACTTCTAGCACATGTCCTCCACCCGCATCACCGTCGACCATCGTCTGCGTCATCCGGAAAAGGCGGCGCGGCCGGATAACCCGATCCAGCGCAAGCCGGCCTGGATCCGGGTCAAGGCGCCCAACCACCCAGTCTACCACGAAACGCGCAACCTGATGCGGGACAACCGGTTGACCACGGTGTGCGAGGAAGCCTCCTGCCCGAATATCGGCGAATGCTGGTCGCAGCGTCACGCCACCATGATGATCATGGGCGACACCTGCACCCGCGCCTGTAGCTTCTGCAACGTCCGCACCGGCCAGCCCGATGTGCTCGATGGCGATGAACCCGCCCGCGTCGCCGATGCGGTGGCCAAGCTCGGGCTGAACCACGTCGTCATCACCTCGGTGGATCGGGACGACCTCGCCGATGGCGGCGCCGCGCATTTCGCCGCTGTCATCGCCGCCGTGCGCGCCGCAGCCCCCGCCACCACCATTGAAGTGCTCACGCCGGATTTCCTGCGCAAACCCGGCGCGCTGGAAGTGGTGGTGCAAGCCCGGCCGGACGTGTTCAACCACAATCTGGAAACTGTCCCCCGGCTCTACCCCACCATCCGCCCTGGCGCGCGCTACTACCAGTCGCTGCGCCTGCTGGACCGGGTGAAGCAGCTCGACCCGACCATTTTCACCAAATCCGGCATGATGGTCGGCCTCGGTGAAGCCCGGCCGGAAGTGGGCCAGGTGATGGACGATCTGCGCATCGCTGAGGTGGATTTCCTCACCCTCGGCCAATATCTGCAACCCACCGTCAAGCACGCCGCGGTGGCCGATTTCGTCACCCCGGACGAATTTGCCGACTATGCCAGCCTCGCCCGCGCCAAGGGCTTCCTGCTGGTGTCCGCCACCCCACTCACCCGCAGCTCCTACCATGCGGACGCCGATTTCGCCGCCTTGCGGGCTGCCCGCGCCGCGCTGCTGGCGCGCTAATGCCGCGCCACGCTGAAACCCGCATCGTCGCCTACACCCCTGCGCAGATGTTCGATCTGGTGGCCGATGTCGCCCGCTACCCGCAATTCCTGCCCTGGTGCGTCGGCGCCCGGGTGCGGGAACGGCGTGAAGGCGCCTTGCGCGCGGATATGACCATCGGCTTCGGCCCGTTCCGCGAAAGCTTCACCAGCCACGTCACCCTGGACCGCCCGGCCGAGGGCGGCGCCGGGCGCATTACCGTGCGCTATGAAAACGGCCCGTTCAAATACCTGAACAACTCCTGGGACTTCATCGCCGACCCGCGCGGCTGCAAGGTGGATTTCCTGGTGGATTTTGAATTTCGCTCCGCCCTGCTGCGTGCCGCCATCGGCGTGGTGTTCAACGAAGCCACCCGCCGCATGGTAAATGCGTTCCTAATCCGCGCCCGCACTATTTACGGCGTCGGGATCGCCCCCATCTCTACCGATGCATCCATTGGGCAGATCGGAACGTAGCGTTGACAGAGCCGGACCTGAACGCCTTGCTGTCGCGCGTCGCCCAAGGTGAGCGCGACGCGTTGAAGGCGGTCTACGTCCGGCAGTCCACGCGTTTGTTTGGGGTAGCCATGGCCATTCTCCGCGATCGCAGCGCCGCCGCCGATGTGGTGCAAACCAGCTTCGTGCGGATCTGGCAGCGCGCCGCCCAGTTCGATGCCGCGCGCGGCGACGCCGCCGGCTGGCTCGGCGGCATCGTGCGCCATGCCGCGTTGGACGCCATCCGCCGCCGTGGCCGGGAAATCCCGACCGATGACCCCGCGCTCGGCGATGGCGAAATCGCTGCCGACGCGCTCACCCGGCTGGAAACCGCGGAAGACAGCGCCCGCCTGCGCGCCTGCCTGGAACAGCTGGAAGCGCGCAACCGCGAAGGTATTCTGCTCGCCTTCGTGCACGGCCTGTCCCACCCGCAAATCGCGGACCGGCTCAATGAACCGCTCGGCACGGTCAAATCCTGGATCCGGCGCGGCCTGCTCTCGCTCCGGGCCTGCATGGCATGACCGATCTCCGCGCCCTCACCGGTGATGAACGCGACGTGATCGCCGGCGAATATGTGCTCGGCACGCTAGATCAGCAAAGCTCAGACCAGGTGGAGGCCGCCATGGCCGCCGATCCGGCCTGGGCCGCCTCGGTCGCGGCGTGGGAGCGCCGCTTGCGTGGGCTGGTGGACCTTGCCCCGCCAGAAGCACCGCCGCCGCAGCTCTGGACCCAGGTGGAAGCCGCGCTCTGGCCGGCTGCCGCGCCCAAACGCAATTTCGGCCGCTTCTGGCAGGGTTGGGCCATCGGCGCCAGCCTCGCCGCCGCCGCCTTCGCCGGGCTGGCGCTAGTCCCGCGCGCCACCGCGCCGCAAATGCAGGCGGTGCTGGTGGCCGATGCCAACCAACCCGCCTTCATGGCGCAGGTCGATGCCAGCGGCGGGCTGCAACTCGCCGCCGCGACCTCGGCCGGCGGGGTGCGCCCGAATGCCGCCGAAGGCCGCTCGCTGCAACTCTGGGGCCTGCCGCCCGGCGCCACCACCCCGCGCAGCCTCGGCGTGCTGCCGAAAGATGCCGGCATCTTCCGCGTCGCGCCCGGCCAGTTGCACGCCGTGCCGGATATGCTGATCCTGATCAGCCAGGAACCCGAAGGCGGCTCCCCCACCGGCCTGCCCACCGGCCCGGTCGTGTTCTACGGCCGCCTCGTCGCCGTGCCGCAACCCGGCCACTGGTAGCCGCCATTGGTAGCCCTCCGGCCACTGTCATAAATCTGTCATCAATCTGTCACATGGTTGCAGCCGACCGGGACTAGACCCTGCGCCAGACAGTCACCGGACTGTCAGAGTCTCTCGGAGGTCCCGATGCGCCTTTCTAAATCCCTGCTCGTTGCAGCCCTCGCCAGCGCGTTCGCGCTGCCGGCCGCCGCCCAACAAATCACCGGCGCGGGCGCGACCTTCCCAGCCCCGGTTTACGCCAAATGGGGCGAAGCCGCGAAAGCGGCCATCGGGATCGAGCTGAACTACCAGGCCATCGGCTCTGGCGGCGGTCAGAACCAGATCTTCAACCGCACGGTGGATTTCGGCGCGTCCGACGCCCCGGTTGATGCCGACAAGCTGGTCGCCAACAAGCTGCTGCAATTCCCCGCCGTCATGGGCGCCGTGGTCCCCATCATCAACCTGCCCGGCATCGGCGCCGACCAGGTGAAGCTCACCGGTGACCTCATCGCCCAGATCTATCTCGGCAAAGTCACCAAATGGAACGACCCGAAGATCGTGGCGCTGAATGCTGGCGTCACTTTGCCCAACCTCGCCATCGCCCCGGTCTACCGCGCCGACGGCTCGGGCACGACCTTCGTGTTCACCTCCTACCTCTCGGTCGCCAATGCCGACTGGAAGTCCGGCATCGGTGCCGGCAGCAGCGTGAAATGGGCCGCCGGCAACGGCGCGAAGGGCAATGACGGCGTGGCCGCCACGGTCCGTCAGGTCAAGGGCGGCATCGGCTATGTCGAAAACGCCTACGCCACCCAGAACAAGCTGACCACGACCCAGCTGCGCAACAAGGCCGGCAACTTCGTCAAGCCGACCCTCGCCGCGTTCTCTGAAGCCGCCGCCAGCGGCGACTGGAAGGGTGCGAAGAACTACGCCGTGGACCTGATCGACACCGCCGGCGCCTCGTCCTGGCCGATTGTCTCGGCCACCTTCATCCTGCTGCCGACCGACCCGAAAGACCCGGCCCGCAGCGCCAACGTGATGAAGTTCTTCGACTGGGCCTACAAAAACGGTGCCGACATCGCCAAGGGCCTGGAATACATCGCCCTGCCGACCGCCGTGCAAGACGCGGTGCGCGCCAGCTGGAAGTCCGACATCAAAGGCTAACCTTTTAGCCTCCGGCGGGGGAGCGTTCAGCGCTCCCCCGCCACGCTGATTTCAGCTAGAACGAGCGCCTCGTTCCTTGCAGACGGAAGCCATACTTTGACCCAAACCGTCGCCGCGCCTGCCCCAAGCCGCCGACCGATCGGCGATTTGGCATTTGAAATTCTGGCAACCGCCGCCGGCGTCCTGGTGCTGGCCCTGCTCGGCGCCATCATCGTCTCCCTGTTCATCGGCGGCCTGCCCGCCTTCCGCCAGTTCGGGGTGGGCTTCCTCACCAGTGCCGACTGGGACCCGGTGCAGCAGGTCTTCGGCGCCGTCGTGCCGATTTACGGCACCATCATCACCTCCATTCTCGCGCTGCTCATGGCCGTTCCGGTCGCCTTCGGCATTGCCTTCTGGCTCACCGAACTCGCGCCGACCTGGCTGCGCCGCCCCGTCGGCACCGCGGTTGAACTGCTCGCCGCCGTGCCGTCGATCATCTACGGCATGTGGGGGTTTTTCATCATCGTCCCCTTCATGGGCGACTACATCCAGCCGGTGCTGATCGACTGGCTCGGCGACCTGCCGCTGATCGGCTTCCTGTTCCAGGGCCCCCCCTTCGGCACCGGCATCTTCACCGCCGCCCTCATCCTCGCCGTCATGGTCATCCCCTTCATCGCGGCCACGATGCGCGACGTTTTCCAGACCGTGCCACCAGTGTTCAAGGAAAGCGCCTACGGCCTCGGCTGCACCACGTGGGAGGTGATGCGCTCGATCGTCATCCCCTACACCTCCACCTCCGTCGTCGGCGGCATCATGCTCGGCCTGGGCCGGGCGCTGGGGGAAACCATGGCGGTCACCTTCGTCATCGGCAACACCAACCGCATTTCCACCAGCCTGTTCGGGCCGGGTAACACCATCGCCTCCCTGGTGGCGCTGGAATTTCCCGAAAGCCCGGCCGGCAGCCTGAAGCTCGCCTCCCTGCTCGCGCTCGGCTTCCTGCTCTTCGTCATTTCCTTCATCGTGCTGGCGATCTCCCGCCTGTTGCTGCGCAAGGGGAAAGTGGCATGAGCGCGACCCTGTCCCATCGCGGCCCGGCGCGCGACGCCGTCGTCGCCAACGCGCTCTCCCGCCGCCGCCAGCGGGTGAATTTTCTGGTCGAAGCGCTGTGCCTGCTGGCTACCTTCGTCGGCCTCGCCTTCCTCGCCCTCATCCTGGCCACCTTGCTCTATCTCGGCTTCAGCGGCCTGTCGGCCTCGGTGTTCACCACCATCACCAAGCCACCGGGCTCGCATGGCGGCCTGCTCAATGCCATCATCGGCAGCCTGATCCAGACCGCGCTCGGCACCGCCATCGGCACCCCGATCGGCCTGCTGGTCGGCACCTACCTCTCCGAATATGCCCGCGGCAGCCTGCTCGGCGAAGCGGTCCGCTTCGTGTCCGACGTGCTGCTCTCCGCGCCGTCCATCCTGATCGGCCTGTTCGTCTACACCGTCATGGTCAGCCCCTTCGGCGGCTTCTCCGGCTGGGCCGGCGCGGTGGCGCTCGCGGTCATCGTCATCCCCATCGTCGTCCGCACGACGGAAGACATGCTGCGCCTCATCCCCGTCGCGCTGCGCGAAGCTGCCGTTGCACTCGGCGCGCCGAAATGGAAATCCATCGTCTTCATCTGCTACCGCGCCGCGCTGGACGGTATCGCCACTGGCGTGCTGCTCGCCATCGCCCGCATCGCCGGCGAAACCGCGCCGCTGCTGTTCACCTCGCTCGGCAACCTCAACTGGTCGCTCAGCCTGACGCAACCAATGTCCAGCCTGCCCGTCACCATCTACCAATATGCCGGCTCCGCGTTTGATGACTGGGTGCAACTGGCCTGGGTCGGCGCGCTGCTCATCACCTTCGGCGTCCTCGCGCTCAACGTCCTCGCCCGCATCGTCCTGCGGCCCCGCACATAGTCCGGATCGGAATTTCGCAATGAGCAACAGCATCACCGAAGCCGACGCCAAACCGAATATCGGCACCGTGTCCACCCGCTCGACCGAGGCGCTGAACGAGCCGCGCATCGCCATCCGCAATCTGGATTTCTATTACGGCGCCAATCGCGCCCTGAAGGCGATTAACCTCGATTTCCCCGCCGGCCAGGTTACCGGCATGATCGGCCCCTCCGGCTGCGGCAAATCCACCCTGCTGCGGGTGCTGAACCGCATGTACGACCTCTACCCCGGCCAACGCGCCACGGGCGAGGTGCTGATGGACGGCGAAAACATCATCGCCCCCGGCATCGACCTCAACCAGCTGCGCAGCCGCATCGGCATGGTGTTCCAGAAGCCAACGCCGTTCCCGATGTCGATCTATGAAAACATCACCTTCGGGGTAAAGCTGCACGAACGCCTCAGCAAGGCGGATATGGACGAGCGGGTGGAATGGTCGCTCACCCGCGCTGCCTTGTGGGCGGAAGTGAAAGACCGCCTGCACAGCTCCGCCATGGGCCTCTCAGGCGGCCAGCAGCAACGGCTCTGCATCGCCCGCACCATCGCCGTCCGCCCGGAAGTGATCCTGTTCGATGAACCCACCTCCGCGCTCGACCCGATCAGCACCCTGAAGATCGAGGAACTGATCGACGAGTTGAAGCGCGAATTCACCATCGCCATCGTCACCCACAACATGCAGCAAGCCGCACGCTGCGCCGATCAGGTGGCGTTTTTCTACCTCGGGGAAATGGTGGAAGTCGCCGCCGCCGCCGACATGTTCACCGCGCCCAAGCAAAAACGCACCCAGGAATACATCACCGGCCGCTTCGGCTAGGGGGATTTAAGATGTCCGAACATATTGTCAAAAGCTACGAAACCGAATTGAACCGCCTGCGCCGCCTGATGACCGAAATGGGCGGTCTGGTGGAAAGTCAGGTGGAAATGGCCACCCAGGCGGTGCTGAACAAAGACGCCGCCGCCGCCGCCCACGCCATGGAAACCGACCCGAAGGTCGATGCGATGGAGCGGGAGGCGGAACAATTCGTCATCCGCATGCTCGCGTTGCGCCAGCCCATGGCGCAAGATCTGCGCCAGATCGTCTCCAGCCTGAAAATGACCGGCGATCTCGAACGCATCGGCGACTACGCCGCCAACGTCGCCAAGCGCAGCCTGGTGCTCAGCCAGTTCAGCCTGAACTTTCCCTTCGCCGGCCTGTCGCAAATGTCGCGGCTGGTGAAGGAAAATCTGAAAACCATCATTGACGCCATCGGCGAAAGCGACGCTGACAAGGCGCTCCAGGTCTGGCGCAGCGATGCCGCGATCGACGATCTCTACAACACCATCTTCCGCGAACTCATTACGTATATGATGGAAGACCCGCGCACCATCACGCCCTGCACCCACCTGCTGTTTATCGCCAAGAACCTGGAACGCATCGGCGACCACGCCACCAACATCGCCGAAACCATCTACTACGCCGTCAAGGGCGAACCGCTGACCGACGCACGGCCGAAATCGGATATCTCCGCCTACGCCGTTGTACGCCCCGCCGGCGAATAATGCAGGAAACACCTTAATGTCGGATAGTTTTGCCGGGCAGACCAAGCCGCTTGTCATGGTGGTGGAAGACGACGCTGCCATCGCCACCATGCTGCGCTACAACCTGGAAAAAAGCGGCTACCGGGTGGAAGAAGCCGTCGATGGCCAGGAAGCGGTCACCCGCATCGCCGAAACCAAGCCCGACCTGGTGCTGCTCGACTGGATGCTGCCGACCATGTCCGGCATCGAAGTCTGCCGGCAAATCCGCCGCCGCCCGGAAACCCGCGAATTGCCGGTCATCATGGTCACCGCCCGTGCCGAAGATCAGGACGCGGTGCGCGGCCTGAACACCGGCGCCGATGACTACATCACCAAGCCCTTCAGTGTCGAAGCCCTGCTCGCCCGCGTCCGCGCCTTGCTGCGCCGCTCGAACACCATCGTCGCCAAAGGCACGCTGGCCTTTCACGACATCAGCATGGACCTCACCTCGCACCGGGTGAACCGCAACGGCCGCAAACTGCATCTCGGCCCGACCGAATACCGTCTGATGGAATTCTTCCTGCAACACCCCCGCCGCGTCTTCACGCGTGAGGAGTTGCTCGACGCCGTCTGGGGCAAAGACATCCATGTCGAGCCCCGCACCGTCGATGTGCATATCCGCCGCCTGCGCCGGGCGATCAACGCGGACGGCGAACTCGATCTCGTCCGCACCGTCCGCGCCGCCGGCTACGCGCTCGATACCGAAACGCTGTAGCCGCTACCCTGCCGCAGCACTCGCGGTCAGCGCGGTCGCCGGGTCAATGCCGGCGACCTCCAGGAACTTGCGCAGATCGACCACCTCGCTTTTGGACAGCGAATGCTTGGTGTCGTGAAACCCGTGCGCATGCCCGTTCAACCGCACCATCACCTGCCCGTGCCCGCCATGCGTCACCTCGCCGCCCAGCGCCTCAACCACCGCATAGGCGTCCTTGGGGTCGATATTGCTGCTGACGGGATGGGCGAACAGGCTGACCAGGGTATTGCGGGCTTTATGACTCATGATGCGTATGTCCTTTCGATTGCACGCGCATCAAAGGCCCAAGCCGATCCCCGCACCATGACATGGGTCAACCCACCGCCGCACCCGGCTCACACCTGCCCGGCATGCGCCAGCACGCAGTCGGCAATCGCGACAATATCGTTCAAATCCAGCACCATCCGGTCGCAGCCCGGCACGGCATGATCCGCCGCCACGGCGGCAATCGTCGCGTCGCCCGGCCACAGATACGGCTTGCCGGTGGCGCTGCGGCTGATCTCAATCTTCGGATGCGGGTCGCGTTTGAACCCCTCCACCAGCACCAGATCCACCGGCGCCAGCCGCGCCAGCAATTCCGGCAATTCCGGCTCCACCCCACCGCGATGCTCGGCCAGCAGCGCAAACCGCGCGGCCGACGCCACCAGCACCTCGCTCGCCCCCGCCTGGCGATGCACCCAGCTATCCTTGCCCGGCGTATCCACATCAAACGCGTGATGCGCGTGCTTGATGGTGGACACGCGATACCCGCGGCCGATCAGCACCGGCAGCAATTGCGCCAGCAGCGTCGTCTTGCCCGACCCGCTCCAGCCCGCCAAACCCATAATGCGCATCCCCGCACCATGCGGCATGGCGGCTGTCTGGTCAAAACCCCGCGGCCCGGCTTACCTTGCGGCGAAACCAGAGGACCTTCGCACATGGCCATCGACTACGCCCCGCTGCACACCGACCCAACCCTGCCGCCGCTCCTGGTGAACCTCTATTCCGACACGCAAACCAAGCCGACGCCGGGCATGAAGGCGGCGATGATGGCGGCCGAGGTCGGGGATGAGCAGTTCGGCCTCGACCCCACCACCAACGCGCTGGCCGAACGCATGGCCGCCCTCATGGGTAAGGAAGCGGCGGTGTTCCTGCCCAGCGGCACCATGTGCAACCAGATCGCCATCCTGACCCATTGCCGGCCGGGCGACGAAATCCTGGCCCATGAAACCGCCCATATCCTCACCAGCGAAGGCGGCGGCGCGGCGGCCCTGACCGGCGCGCAGATCACCGGCCTGCGCGGCGACCGCGGCCTGTTCGATGCCGATACCGTCCGCGCCGCGCTCCGCTCCAAATCGCGCTACTCGCCGCCGCAAACCCTGCTGGAGGTCGAGCAGACCGCCAATAGCGGCGGCGGCGTGGTCTGGCCGTTGGCACAGATGAACGCGGTGGCAGCGGTCGCGCACGAAGCCGGCATGGCCACCCATATCGACGGCGCCCGGCTGATGAACGCCGTCGTCGCCTCCGGCGTGCCGGTCAAGGACATGGTCGCCAGCTATGACAGCGTCTGGCTGGACTTCACCAAGGGCCTCGGCACCCCGATCGGCGCCGTGCTCTGCGGCAGCCAGGCCTTCATCGGGGCCGCCTGGCGCTGGAAGCAGCGCCTCGGCGGCTCCATGCGCCAATCCGGCATCATCGCCGCCGCCTGCCACTACGCGCTCGACCATCATATCGACCGTCTGGCCGAAGACCACACCAACGCCAAGTCGCTGGTGCGCGGACTCGCCCAGCTCGACGGCATCGTGCCAGAGCCGGCGGAAACCAACCTGGTGTTCTTCGATGTCACCGCCACCGGCATGACAGCAGGGCAACTGGCCGACAAAGCCCGCGCCAAAGGTCTCGCGCTGTCCACCACCGGCAAATACCGGGTGCGCGCCTGCACCCATCTGGATGTCGATGCCGCCGGGATCGATACCGCAATTGCGATTCTCAGGGATGTGCTGGCCGCACGCTAACCCGCGCGACAAACCCGTGCCGCTCGGCTAGTTTGCCACCCATCGCCAAAGGAGACTCGACCATGCGATTCGTCATTCTTGCTGCGGGCTTGCTGCTGTCCACCGCCGCATTCGCCCAGACCACCCCCGCCACCACGCCCGCCGGCGCCCCCACCACCACGGCGCCGGCCGCTCCTGCTGTCGCCACCCCGGCCAAGCCGGCAGCGGCCAAACCGGCGGTCAAGCCGAAGCCGGCGGTCCAGACCGATGATCAGCGCTTTGAAGCCGCCAACACCACCCATGATGGCAAGCTGACCAAAGATCAGGCGACCAAGGCGAAATGGCGCACCGTAACCCGCGCCTTCACCGCCATCGACAAAGACAAAAAGGGTTACGTCACCCTCGAAGACATCAAGGCCTACAACGCCTCGAAGAAGCCCGCCAAGCCGGCAGCCGCCAAGCCCGCCGCCGCGCCGAAGCCGTAACGCCCGCCTCAGCCTTCCTGTGCCGCCCGATAGCGGCACAGGAAGGTCGCGACCGCCTCGCGCACCGTGCGCTCAATGCCCGCCTCGTCATCGGCCGGCTCGGTCTGCCCAAGCGTCGCCCGCATAAAATGCGATGACCGCAACATGGCGCCGAACTGCTCTGCCGCCATCCTCACATCGGCAATCGCCAG
>CAITOL010000034.1 GCA_903893975.1 uncultured Rhodospirillales bacterium
CCCGGTCTCCACCGTCTCGGTAATCCGGGTCAGCAACACCGCCGGCAAATGGTCCAGCCGCAATTCCGCCGCCAGCCGGATCCGCGCACTGCCCTGCATCTCCAACCCCGCCGCCACCAGCAGCTTGGCGCGCGACAGCGGGTCCGCCAGCGGCAGCTTGCCACCGCCGCCGCCGGACAGACGAAAACTCCCAGGTTCACCCCGCCGCTGCGCGATCCGGTCCGGAAACCCCGCCGCCAGCAGCCGCGCCGGGTCGCCCGCGCTCGCCACGTCCCGCACCCGCAACCGGTTGCGATACTGCCGCGCCGCTTGTCGGATGCGGCTCACCGCCCCGCGATCAATCTCCCCTTCCGCCGCACCCACCAATGCCGCCAGCCGCAGCCCGATATCAGCATTGGCATCCCGCGCCCGCAGCGGGTCACGTTCTTCCAGAATCGCCGCCAGATCGGCCGCCAGCGCTGCCTCCTCCGTGCTCTCCGCCGCCAGCATCATCGCCGCCAGTCGCGGATGCGCGCCAAGCTGCGCCATCTGCCGCCCCAACGCGGTGATCCGCCCGTCCGCCAACGCCCCCAGTTCCGTCAGCAACCCCGCCGCCGCGGCCACCGCCCCCGCGGGCGGCGCATCCGGAAACGGCAACTCCGCCGGTTGCGTGCCCCAGGTCAGGCAATCCAGCAGCAACCCAGACAGTTCGGCCTCCAGAATCTCCGGCCGATCGAACGCCGGCAGCCCGCGATGCAACGCCGGCGTCCAGACCCGGATCGCCACCCCCGGCCCCTCGCGCCCCGCCCGCCCAGCCCGCTGTTCCGCCGCCGCCCGGCTGATCCGCAACGTGGTCAGCTTGGTCAACCCGGTCGAAGCATCCAGCCGCGGCGCCCGCCGCCAGCCGCCATCAACCACAATCCGCACCCCTGGCACCGTCAGCGACGTCTCGGCGATGGAGGTCGCCAGCACCACTCGCCGCCCTTCGGCCTTGCGCAACGCCCGGTCCTGCTCCGCCGCCGGCAGATCGCCATGCAACGCCAGCACCAGCGCGCCACATTCGGCCAGCGCTGCCTCGGCCCGGCGGATTTCCGCCATCCCCGGCAAAAACGCCAGCACATCGCCGGGATGCGCAGCCAAGGCGGACCGCACCGCCTTCGCCACCGCCTCGGCCAGATCGCGCGGCCCGGCAATATCCCGCGCCGCCTGCTGCACCGTCACCGGATACGCCCGCCCCGGGCTTTCAATCGTCTCCGCCCCCATCAGCGGCCCCAGTCGCCCGCCATCCAGCGTCGCCGACATCGCCAGCAACCGCAGCTCCGGCCGCAACTGCCGCTGCAAATCCAGACACAGCGCCAGCGCCAGGTCCGCCTCCAGCGCCCGCTCATGCACCTCGTCGAGGATCACAATCCCCACCCCGTCCAACCCCGGATCGGATTGCAACCGCCGCACCAGCAGCCCCTCGGTGATCACCTCAATCCGCGTCGCCGCCGAAACCGCGCTGTCCAGCCGGGTGCGATAGCCAACCGTCTGCCCCACCGGCTCGCCGATCAGATCAGCCATGCGGGTCGCCGCCGCCCGCGCCGCCAGCCGTCGCGGCTCCAGCATCACAATCCGCTGCCCACCCAGCCACGCCGCCTCCAGCAACGCCAGCGGCACCAACGTCGTCTTCCCCGCCCCAGGCGGCGCGATCAGCACCACATTCGGCGCCTCCGGCCGCGCCAATGCGGCCAGCAGCGCCGGCAGCACCGGCACGATGGGTAGGTCGATGTCGAAAATTTCACGGGCGGCATTCATCCGCGCGGCGTATCACGCTGAGGCAAAATGTGCGACATCGCGCAGCCGTTAGAAGGATCAGGCATGGTGAGCCGCCTCGCATCTCTGGGCGCTTTGTTGGTGATGCTGCTCGGCTTCGCCCCGGCTGCACTGGCGCTGGAATCCGCCGCCATCACCACCCGGCAAAGCCAGGCCACCCTGGTCACCGAAACCGACGCCATCACCCCCGGCACCCCCTTCCGCGCCGGCCTGCGCCTGCGTCAGGCCCCGGGCTGGCACAGCTACTGGCAGAACCCCGGCGACGCCGGAGCCCCCACCGAATTGCAATTCACCGGCCTGCCCGGCCTCACCGCCAGCCCGATCGCCTGGCCCACCCCCACCCCGCACGCCGAATCCGGCCTCACCACCTACGGCTACGAGGGCGAGGTCCTGCTCCCCGTCACCCTCACCGCCACCCAACCCGGCCGCCTGTCGCTGCACGCCACCTGGCTGATCTGCGCCCAGATCTGCATCCCCGAGCAAGCCGATTTCGCGCTGAACCTTCCCGCCGGCCCCGCCACCCCCTCGGCCGAGGCCCCACTCTTCGCCGCCGCCGACCGTGCCACCCCGCGCCCCTCCCCCAGGCCCGCCACCCTGTACCGAGCCACCATGTACCTCACCGGCCCCGGCCTCTCTGCCGCCGCCATCCACAAAGCCTGGTTCATCCCCGCGCGGTTTGACACAGTCGCCGCCAGCGCCCCGCAAACCCTGACCGTCACCGACGGCCTCCTCAGCCTCACCCTGCAAACCGGCCCGGCCTACCAACCGGGCTCCCCGCTGCAAGGCGTGCTGGTGCTGCAAGACGCCGCCGGCCAGCAAACCGCGTTGACCATCTCCGCCCCCTTCACCGCCGATACCAGCCTGCCGCTTTGGCAAATCCTGCTGATGGCGCTGGCCGGCGGGCTGGTGCTCAACCTGATGCCCTGCGTCTTCCCGGTCCTGGCACTGAAAGCCGTCAGCCTCGCCAAACACGCCCACGGCCCTCGCCGAGCCGCCCTCTCCGGCGCCGCCTTCTACGCCGCCGGCGTGCTCACCACCTTCTGCGCCCTCGGCCTCGGCCTGATCGCCCTGCGCCAGGCCGGCGCCGTCGTCGGCTGGGGCTCGCAATTCCAATCCCCCGTCTTCGTCGCCGGCATGGCCTGGGTGATGTTCGCCGTCGGGCTGAATCTGTCCGGCGTGTATGACATCTCGTTCGCCTTTTCCGGCGTCGGCCATCGCATCTCCAGCCGTGGCGGTGCCATCGGCAGTTTCTTCAGCGGCCTGCTCGCCGTGCTGGTCGCCACCCCGTGCACCGCCCCGTTCATGGGCGTCGCCGTCACCGCCGCTCTTGCCGGCACCCCCGCCATTACCCTGGCGATTTTCGCCGCCATGGGCCTCGGCCTCGCCGCGCCCTACGTCCTCATCGCCAGCCTCCCCGCCGCCGCCCGCCTGCTGCCCCGCCCCGGCCGCTGGATGCTGGTGCTGCGGCAACTCCTCGCTTTCCCCATGTATGCCGCCGCGCTCTGGATGCTCTGGGCCATCAGCGTGCAACTCGGCCCGCCCGGCGTCGCCTTCACCAGCGCCGGCCTGCTGCTGATCGCCTGCGCCGCCTGGCTGTTCGGCCCATCGTTCGGCCGCCTCGCCCACCGCCTCGCCGCCGCCCCGCTGCTCGGCTGCCTCGCCATCCTGGTCAGCCGCGCCGCCACCCCGCCGCCCCTCCCCCTCCACACGGCAGAGGCCGGCAGCGAGCCCGTCACCCCCGCCCGCCGCGCCGCCGTGCGCGCCGAAGGCCGCCC
>CAITOL010000035.1 GCA_903893975.1 uncultured Rhodospirillales bacterium
CCGCTGTCGCGCGCCAAGCTGCTGGTGGCGGCGGGGTTGGAGATGCAGGGCAGTGCGCGGATCCGGCTGGCGGCGGAATTGCGGCTGGACCATTTGCCGGCGGTGTTGCTGACCCGGATTACCGAGACGGTGGAGACCGGGCTGGACCCGGTGACCGGCTCGGTGCTGGCCAGGCGGCGGCGGCGATTGGGCGGGCTGGTGCTGGAGGATCGCACCGAGGTGGCGGACCCGGCGGAGATTGCCGACGCGCTGGCGGCGGCGGCGAACCTGGACGCGCTGCCCTGGACGGATGCGTGCCGGCAGATGCAGGCGCGGGTGGCGTTGCTGGCGCGGTTGGAGCCGGCGGGCGAGTGGCCCGATTTGTCCGACGCGGCGCTTGCCGCGCGCAAGGCAGACTGGCTGGCGCCGCATTTATTGGGCATCAGCCGGTTGGCCGGGCTGGAGCGGCTGGATTTGCTCGCCGTGCTGCGGGGGCTGTTGAATTGGGAGCAGACCCGGCGGCTGGATACGCTGTTGCCGACGCATCTGGCTCTGCCCGGCGGGCGGGCGGAGGTGGATTACACGCAGCCGGTGCCGCTGGCGGCGGCGCGGGCGCAGGCGTTTTTCGGGCTGGCGGCATCGCCGATGCTGGCGGATGGGCGGGCGGAGTTACGCCTCGCATTGCTCTCCCCGGCCGGGCGGCCGGTGGCGATTACCGCCGATCTCGCCGCATTCTGGCGCGGGGCCTGGGCGGATGTGCGCAAGGATATGCGTGGGCGCTATCCGCGGCACCATTGGCCGGACGATCCGGCAACCGCGTCGGCGCGGCGGCCGGATCGGTGAGGCGGGGCGCCGGATGACCGGATTACAAAATGAAGATTTTTGCTGGCGCGACGAAAACCGCTAGATCAGCGGGGGCGGACGAAAAAGAACCGCCGTTGGTGCCACGGGAAAACTTGAGTTGCCTGCGTCGCATCGCCACATAGGCTGCAATTCGCCGCCTGGAGTTTTCGTATGCCCCTGCCGACCCGCCGCCTGTTGCTTGCCGCCGCGCTGCTGAGCCCTGCTTTGCCGGCACTGGCGCGCAGTGGGCCGGATAGTTTCGCGCCGTTGGTCAAGCAGGTGCTGCCATCGGTGGTGAACATCGCCACCACGGAAACCGTGGCGCAGCGCGACCCGCTGGCGATGTTGCCGCCGCAATTGCAGCGCCAGTTCCGCGAGCGGCAGCAGAAGCGCCAGGTGATGGGAGCCGGCTCCGGGTTCATTATCGATCCGGGCGGCATCATCGTGACCAACAACCACGTGGTCGGCAATGCCGATACCATCGTGGTCAGCCTGTCCGACGGCACCCAACTGCCGGCGCGGCTGGTGGGTGCGGACGAGCTGACCGATATCGCGGTGATTAAGGTGATTCCGTCCGCCCGGCTGCCGGCGGTGAGCTGGGGCGATAGCCGGGCGTTGGAAGTGGGGGACTGGGTGGTGGCGGCAGGCAATCCGTTCGGGCTCGGCGGGTCGGTGACGGCGGGCATTGTGTCCGCGCGTGGCCGCGACCTGGGCGGTGCTGGCGGGGTGGATGATTTCATCCAGATCGACGCGCCGATCAATCCGGGCAATTCCGGCGGGCCGCTGTTCAATGCGGATGGCAAGGTGGTGGGGATGAACACCGCGATTTATTCGCCCAGCGGCGGGTCGGTCGGGATCGGGTTTTCCATTCCGTCCGAAGTGGTAAGCCGGGTGGTGGCGGAATTACGCTCCAACGGGCGGATCGAACGCGGCTATCTCGGCGTGGGGCTGACCGATGTGCCGAACGAAAACGGGGTTTCCATGGCCGCCGGCATTACCGACATTGTCCCGCGCGGGCCGGGCGCGCGCAGCGGGTTGCGGCCGGGCGATGTGATTGTGCGGGTCAACGGCCAGACGGTGGAAAGCGCGCGGGACGCGATCAAGGCGATTACCGCCGTGCCGCCGGGAGCGGTGGCGCATCTGGTGGTGCGCCGGCAGGCGCGCGAGACGACGTTGGATGTGACGCTCGGCCGGCGACCGGTCATAAAGGAAGGTGAATGATATGCGCATCCTGGTGGTTGAGGACGACAAGGACGTCGCCAATTTCATCGTCAAGGGGCTGAAGGAAGCCGGGCATGTGGTGGAGCATGCCGATAACGGCCGCGACGGGTTGTTTATGGCGGCGAGCGAAACATTCGACGCCATCGTGCTGGACCGGATGCTGCCGGGCGGGGTGGATGGGCTGCGGCTGCTGGAGACGCTGCGATCGCAGAACAACACCACGCCGGTGATGTTCCTCTCTGCCCTGGCGCAGGTGGACGACCGGGTGCGCGGGCTGAAAGCCGGCGGCGATGACTATATGACCAAGCCGTTCGCCTTCGCCGAGTTGCTGGCGCGGGTGGAGGCGCTGACCCGGCGCGGCAAAAGCGAGGGGCCGACGACGAAGCTGGTGGTCGGCGATCTGGAAGTGGAGTTGCTGTCACGCGGGGTGCGGCGGGCCGGGCAGAAAATCGATTTGCAGCCGCGTGAATTCCGCCTGCTGGAGTTTCTGATGCGCCATGCCGGCCAGGTGGTCACGCGCACGATGCTGCTGGAAGGCGTATGGGACTACCATTTCGACCCGCAAACCAATGTGATCGATGTGCATGTCTCCCGCCTGCGGCAGAAGGTGGATAAGCCGTTCGCCTCGCCGTTGATCCATACCGTGCGCAATGCTGGCTATATGCTGCGCGTGGAAGCCCCGTGAGTGCGGGCTGAGCCACGCCTGAACCTGCCAGCGGGGCTGACGCTGAAGCCGAGCGGCGCGGACCGGATTTTTCATTCCGCCGGGGTGCGCTTTGGGCTGATCTATGCCTCACTGTTCGGGATCAGTGCTTTGGCGCTGGCGGCGTTTTTGTGGTGGTCCACCGCCGGCTTGCTGGACCGGCAGACCGATGCGGCGATCAATGCGGACTCGCAGGGGCTGGGCGAGCGTTATGCCATGTCCGGCCTGCCCGGGCTGGTGGCGACCATTGAGCAGCGGATTGATGCCAATGTGGATGCGGATTCGATTTATCTGCTGGTGAACCCGGATTTCCGCCGCATCGCCGGCAACCTGACCGATTGGCCGCGCCGGGTGACGATGGAGGAAGACTGGTTCGAACTGCCGGTGGAGCGCGGGCGGGCGCGGACCTTGGTGCGGCTGCATCATTTCGATCTGCCCGGCGGGTTCCATTTGCTGGTGGGGCGCGACATTCAGGTGCGGGCGCAGCTGCGACAGGTGATTGCGGACGCGATGCTATGGGCGGCGGTGATCGCCACCTTGCTGGGTATTTTTGGCGCCTGGGCGGTGCGCAACCTGTTCCGCAGCACGCTGGCCGATGTGTCGGCAACCGCGAGTGCGATCAGCGCGGGCGATCTGTCGCGCCGGGTGCGGGTGACCGGCACCGGGGACGAGTTCGATCTGCTGGCCGAAACGATCAACGACATGCTGGAGCGCATCACCCGGCTGATGGATGGGGTGCGCCAGGTCTCCAACGCGATTGCGCATGATCTGCGCACACCAATCGCTCGCGCCCGCATCCGGCTGGAGGATGCGGCGGCCCATGCCGAGGGGGAGGCGGATCTGCGCGCAGCGATTGAGCGGGCGCAATCGGACCTCGACGGGATTGTGGCGATTTTTCAGGCTTTGCTGCGGATTGCCGAGATTGAGGCCGGCGCACGGCGGTCGGCCTTTACCCGGGTGGATGTGGCGCCGCTGCTGCGCGATCTCGGCGAATTGTACGATGCGGTGGCCGAGGATGCCGGGCAGCGTTTGACCCTGGAGATTCCGGCTGGGCTGGAGGTGTTCGGTGACCGGGACATGATCCAGCAGGCGGTGGCGAACCTGCTGGATAACGCGCTGAAATTCTCGCCACCGGACGGCACGATCGGGCTGCGGGCGCGCCATAGTCTGCATGGGGTGGAAATCGAGGTGACCGACCAGGGGCCGGGCATTCCCACCGATGACCGGGCCAGGGTGGTGGAGCGGTTTTACCGTGGTGAGAGCGCCCGCTCCACCCCAGGGTCTGGCCTGGGGTTGGCGTTGGTGCAGGCGGTGGCGCAGTTGCATGGCGGTGGCCTGGAACTGGCGGACAACGCCCCGGGGGTGCGGGCGATCTTGCGTTTGCCGGCGCGCGAGGCCAGCATCGGGATGGAACGACCAAAGGCCCTGACATGACCAAAAGCCCCCTGACCCGTGACGATCTGCTGGCAATGGACCGCGACGACGCGCTCGCGCCGTTCCGCGCTTTGTTCGAGGTGCCGGACGGGGTGGTGTATCTGGACGGGAACTCGTTGGGCGCCTTGCCGCGCGCAACCGCCGCCCGGGTGGCGGATGTGGTGAAGCAGGAATGGGGCCAAGGGCTGATCCGCAGCTGGAACGATGCCGGTTGGATGGATCTGCCGGGCCGCATCGCCGAGAAAATCGGCCAGGTGATCGGCGCCGCGCCGGGCGGGATGGCGGTGGGGGATTCGACCAGCGTCAACCTGTTCAAACTGCTGAGCGCGGCGCTGGAGCTGCGGCCGGAGCGGCGGGTGATTTTGTCGGAGCGGGGGAATTTCCCGACCGATCTGTATATCGCCCAAGGGCTCGCGGCGCTGCTGGCGCGGGGGCATGAATTGCGGCTGGTGGAGCCGCATGAGGTGGCCGGCGCGCTGGATGATAGCGTGGCGGTGCTGATGCTGACGCATGTGAATTACCATACCGGTGCGATGTACGACATGGCCGGGCTGACCCAGGCAGCGCATGACGCGGGCGCGCTGGTGCTGTGGGACCTGGCGCATTCCGCCGGTGCGGTGCCGGTGGATCTGGCGGCGGCGAAGGCGGATTTCGCGGTTGGCTGCGGCTATAAATACCTCAATGGCGGGCCCGGTGCGCCGGCGTTTCTGTATGTGAACCCGGACTTGCTAGACCGGGCGCGGTTTCCGGTGACCGGCTGGTGGGGCCATGCCGCGCCGTTTGCGTTCGAGGTTGGCTATCGCCCTGCCAGCGGCATCGCCCGGGCCACGGTTGGCACCGCGCCGATGATCAGCATCGCCGCGCTTGAAGTGGGGGTGGATATCGCCTTGCAGGCGCCGATGGCGCAGGTGCGGGCTAAATCGCTGGCGATGACCAGCGTGTTCGCGCAGCTGATCAGCGAACGCTGCCAGGGTTTCGGGCTGAACATCATCTCCCCCGCCGACCCGGCCCTACGTGGCAGCCAGGTTTCTGTGGCGCATCCCGATGCCTATCCGATTATGCAGGCCTTGGTGTCGCGCGGGGTGATCGGCGATTTCCGCGCGCCGGACGTGCTGCGCTTCGGCATGACGCCGCTTTACGTGGGCTTTGCCGAACTGTGGGATGCGGTGGAAATTCTGCGCGATGTGATGCAGACCGGGCAGTGGCGGGAAGCGCGCTTTAACGAACGTCGCAAAGTCACCTGACTTTTCCGCCGGTTTTCATCGGTCGTTAGGAATTTTTCGGTTGAATGCGGGCATGAATGATGCCCGCACCCGCATGCCGTTGCGCTCTCTGCTGCCCGCGCTCGCGATTGGCGGCGTGTCGCTGGCTGCCGCCCTGGCCGCAGCGTCGCCCGCCGCCGATGGCGCGGTTGCCGCCATTTTCCCTCCCTGGTGGGATGCGACGCGCGTGGCCGCCGCGACGGCGCCGGCCGGCGTGACGGTTCGGTTTGGCGCACTGCCCTTCATTGTTGTGGTGGCGGCGGATGCGCAGGGGACCACCCCGCCCAGCGCGGCTCTGTATCGGGCCGGCGCCTGGCTGCTGCTGAATCCGCAAACATTAACCGGCTGTTTATCCGCAACAGATCCCGTTGCTATGAGGACCTTATAATGCATTCCGAATTGAACCGCCTGCGTCGCACGGTCGACCACGCAATGCTCGTGCTGCTGTGGTTACATGCGCCGTTGATCGGGCTGATCGCCTGGGCGAATGCGGGTGCGTGGGTGATGTTGCTGCTGGTCGCCGTTGCTGTCGCCGGTGCAGCGACCACGGCCGTGATCACCGCCTCTGGTTCAGCGTCACGGCTCACGGTGGCGGTGGCGCTGATCGCCATGGTCTCGTTGGTGCTGGCGGCGGCGTCTGGCACGACATGGCAGACCGATTTGCATATGTACTACTTCGCGGCGCTGGCAATCTTGGCCGCCTATTGCGATCGCAACGTGATCATCGCGGGGGCGACGGTCACGGCGGTGCATCATCTCGCGTTGAATTTTCTCGCGCCCAGCTTGGTCTTTCCGGAGGGGAGCGACCTGAAGCGGGTGATGCTGCATGCCGCGATCGTCGTATTGGAAGCGGGCGCGCTCTATTGGATGACTGATAAGATTGTTCGCCTGTTCCACGATAGCGCTACCAGCCTGGCGGCCGCCGAAGCCGCGCGCGATGGGATGGAAGCAGCCCGCGCCGGTGAGACGGCGGCCCGCGCGGCGGCAGAAACCGCACGCAAACAGACGCTGACCGCAGTTGCGAATGATATCGATGGCGAATTGCAAGTTGCGGTGGAGGGGCTGTCCTCCGCGGTGCGCAGCCTGAACCAGGATGCGGCAAGCGTTTCGGCTGAAGCCGATCGGGCCGCGACGGACGCGGCAACCATCGCAGACGGCGCACGACGCACGGCGGAAGATGTGCAGAGCGTCGCGGCGGCCGTCGAAGAAATGACTGTGACGGTCGGCGAGATCTCCACGCAGGTAACCAGCGCCGCGACGCAAAGCGAGGTGGCAAACGAACACTCGGCCGCCACGGTGCAGGCCATCGGCCGCCTTTCGGAGGAGGTCAACCGCATTGGCGATGTGGTGGCGCTGATTAATGACATCGCCGAGCGCACCAATCTGCTGGCGCTGAATGCCACGATTGAGGCCGCGCGGGCGGGAGATGCTGGCAAGGGCTTCGCCGTGGTCGCAACCGAGGTTAAGAGCCTGGCGACCCAGACCGCTCGCGCCACCGAGCAGGTGCAGGCGCAGATCGGCGCGCTGCAAGCGGGCAGCGCAGCGGCGGTGGCTGCCATTGGGCAGATTGGTACCTATGTGCGGGGGGTGACCGCGACGACAACGGCGATCTCCGCCGCGGTGGAGGAGCAGCATGTGGCGATGGCGGAAATCTCCCGCGGGGTTCACAGCGCCTCGGATGGTGTGAACCTGATTTCGGTCGGGATCAAAAGTGTTGCCGATGCGGCAGGCAGCACCCGTAGCACCATCGGGCGGGTGAGCGGCGAGGCGGGGCAGGTTGGCCAACTGACGGACCGCCTGGGGCAATCCACCAACAGCCTGATTGCCAAGCTACGTAGCGCCTGACGGCGCGGCGGCTAGGCTGCGGTTGGCAGCGGGGTGCGCCGGCGCAGATATCGCAGCGCTGCGAACGCGGCCAGGAGCAAGCTCCAGCCAGCCGGCTCAAAGACTGCCGCCGGCGCATCGCCCTGCGCAAAGGACGGAGCATCGGGTGCGGAGAAATTGTACATGATCACCGTCGCGGTTGCGACGCCTGTATCGTAGCCGCTGAAGGTGACGTCGAACAATGACAGGCTGCCACCTGCATAGTCGATGAGCGCGCTGCCCTCGTTCGTGGTGTTCGGATAGAGCCAACTGCCGGGATTGCTCACCGTGGAGTCAGCACCGCTGATGTTGATTTGCCCATCTTCGGAAAAATTATCCGTCGTGAGGGCCCAGTCGAACTGCACCAGACCATAGGGCAGATTACCCAGGGTGCCGGAGTGGCTGAGGCTGAACGCCCCACAGCCCTGATAGCAGGCAGTCAATCCCAGTTGAACGGTAAGGACCTGGTTATCGGAACCGAGCGCCATTGAGGCCGTGCCACTCGGATCGGCCGCGGTGAGTTGGAAGCCGTTGGCAGCAACGGTAGGGTCCCAGATACTGTTGAAGCCAGTGACCGACGCCAGAGCCGCAGGGGCCGGCTGAAAGACAAAGACCAGCAACATAATGCCGGACAGCTGGCGACACAGCTGGGAAAATTTCGAGGAAGGCATGGCGGCTCCCTTCAGGGCTGACGTTACAGCGGTCAATCACGCCCGCCGTCGCGATGCCACGGGGCCTGGAGCGACTCACGGAAATTAGTCGCTTGTTAACGATTAAGTCGCGCTATTGCTGTGGGCTGGACCAAAATCCGCACCGGTGGCAGCCTGTGCGCCTGCAAGGAGCCCCTTATGCCCACACGTGACAGCACCATCGCCGAAGCCCTGACCTTCTTCGACGCCGGACATTTCCGCGACCGGTTGACCGAGCTCGTCGCGATCCCCAGCACCTCGCAAGACCCGGGGCACGAGGTGGATGTGTGGCGCTACCTGCAAACCGCCATTCAGCCCTGGTTGGAACGGATGGGCTTCACGGTGACGGTGCACGCCAACCCCAAGCCGGAATTCGGCCCCATCCTGACTGGGGAGCGTATCGAAGATCCAGCCTATCGCACCGTGCTGACCTATGGTCACGGCGATACCGTGCGCGGGCTGGACGACCAGTGGGATGACGGGCTGAAACCGTGGGCGCTGACGGAAATCGGCGATCGTTGGTATGGCCGCGGCACGGCGGACAACAAGGGCCAGCACGCGGTGAACCTGACTGCGCTGGAACACGTGATCGCCGCACGCGGCGGCAAGCTTGGGTTCAATGTCAAAATCGTGCTGGAAACCAGCGAGGAGCGTGGCTCGCTCGGCCTGCGTGAATTTATTGCCCAGCATGCCGAGGCGCTGAAGGCCGATGTGCTGATTGCCAGCGATGGCCCGCGCGTTGACCCAACCGTGCCGACGGTCACCGCCGGCACCCGCGGCACCTGGCATTGCGATCTGGCGATTTCCTTGCGGCCGGGCGGGGTGCATTCCGGCAACTGGGGCGGCATGATCGCGGACCCGGCCATTGTGCTCGCTCATGCCATCGGTGCGATCAGCGACCGGCACGGCAAGATCCTGGTGCGCGACTGGCTGCCGCGTAACGGCCTGCCGGCGCAGGTGCGCGGCGCGCTGGCCGGGTTGGAACTGCCCAGCGAGGCATCCGCCACCATCGACCCCAACTGGGGCGAGCCGGGTTTTACCGCGGCGGAAAAAGTGTTTGGCTGGACCAGCTTCATCGTACTGGCCATGGTGGCCGGCAAGCCGGAGAACCCGGTGAACGCCGTGCCGCCAAGCGCGCGCGCGCACTGCCAGATCCGTTATACCGTGGATAGCGACGTCAACGGGTTCGAGGATGCGCTGCGCCGGCACCTCGATGCCACCGGCTTTCCGGAAGTCACCATCGAAAATGCCGGCATCCGCATGCCGGCCAGCCGCACCGACCCCGACCACCCCTGGGTGCGCTGGACGGTCGCCAGCATGGAGCGCAGCCTGGGCAAGCATGTCCAGGTGATCCCCAATTCAGGGGGCGGACTACCGGGCGACGTGTTTGTTGATTATCTGCATGTACCGCTGGTCTGGGTGCCCCACAGCTATAACGGTTGCAAACAGCACGGCCCGAATGAGCACTTCCTCACCGGGCCCGCCCGTGAGGGCTTGGCCGCCTTTACCGGCATCTGGTGGGACCTCGGGGCGGGCGGCACGCCCTGAGCCCCACCCGACGCCTGGACGTCGGCGTTAGTGGAGCGCCACGTAGGCGCCGTAGCCGGCCGCAACAGTCCCCAGCACGCCGCCAGCCCATGCGAGTTGGCGGACCTGGGTGACGACGGAGACCGACGCCAGCACGATCGCGAGTTGCAGCGCGCCCACGACACGTTCAAACAGATGATAGATATGGAAGGCTTCGTCCCGCAGGTGTTCTGACGCCTGCGCCTTCTGCGTCATCTGTTTGCGCCCGTTCCCGCCCTCCGGATCGTCGTTCATACGGGCGGCCGTCGCCAAGGCGGCGGCGACCTTCTTCGCCTGCGCCGGATCGGTGGGATTGCCAATGCTGGCGAGCGTATCTGCCTCAATCGCATACATGTTCATGCGAATGGTCTTCGCCTGGAACTGCGCCCAGTCATCGCTCGCCTGAATGTGATGGGTCAGATAGCTGTTCTGAGCCGCCTTCTCGCCCATCTCACACAACGCCAGCGCGGCCGCGAGGGCGGCGATCAGCAGCGCGACGCGACGGCCGAGCGGATCGGCATGGGCGCCGTGGTGGGCATGCTCAATGGATTCAGTCGCCATTTCGACATCACTGGGCATCGGCGCATCTTTCGATTCGGGTTCGGGTAACACCATAGCCGGCCTGGATACGGGCGGCCTGATAGCTATGAGTTTGCATCGCAAGGTGGAAAAAGTGGTGGGCGCGACAGGGATTGAACCTGTGACCCTTCGCGTGTGAAGCGAATGCTCTACCGCTGAGCTACGCGCCCGACCTTGCGGGAAGCCGGACATAGTTCGGGCGCCCCCTGGCTGTCAAGCGACAGTCTGGGGGCGCCCGCATGCATAGCAGATCAGACCATTGCGATCCGATTACATCTCGGCGTAGTTGCCTTTGTGCCAGATGTAAAAGACGTAGTCGGATTCAGTGACATCGCCCTTTTTATCGTAGCTGATCTTGCCCAGCACGGTATCCCAGCTGCCGGCCTTCAGAACGGCGGCAACCTTCTTGCCATCGGTGCTACCGGCCTTGATCGCGGCCGCAGCCCATTCCTGGATGGCGGCATAGGTGTAGAGCACGTAGCCTTCCGGATCGATGCCTTTCGCTTTGAACTGAGCCACCACTTTGGCGGCGGAAGCGCGCCGGCGCGGGTCGGACGGGAAGGTCATGATCGTGCCTTCGCCTTGGTCACCAGTGATCTGCCAATATTCGCTGGTCACCAGCGCATCACCGCCGACCACAACCGGGGCCATGCCCTGCTGCTTGGCTTGGCGCATGATCAGGCCGGTTTCGGTGTGATAGCCACCGATGTAGATCACGTCGATATTCGCTTGCTTCATGCGGCTGACGAGGGACGAATAGTCCTTCTCACCCGGCACATAGGCGGCGTACAGGGCTTCCTGCTTGCCGGCCTTGTTCATGGCCTTCTTGGTTTCGTCCGCCAGGCCTTTGCCGTAGGCGGTGTTGTCATGCAGGATGGCGATCTTGCGGGTGCCGTATTCCTTGGCGAGGTAGGCGCCGGCGACGGCACCCTGCTGGTCGTCACGGCCGCAGGTGCGGAAGGTGTTCCAGCTGCCTTCGTCGGTGAATTTCGGATTGGTCGAAGCCGGGGTGATTTGCAGGATGCCTTCCTCGGCATAGACCTTGCTGGCCGGGATCGAGCTGGACGAGCAGAAATGCCCGGCGACGAACACGACCTTCTTGGACGCGAACCCTTGAGCGACCGAATTGGCCTGCTTCGGGTCGCAGGCATCGTCACCAATTTCCAGCGCCAGCTTCTGGCCGAGCACGCCGCCGGCGGCGTTGATGTCGGCAATCGCCATTTCGGCGCCGTCCTTCAACTGCTTGCCGAAGCTGGCATAATTGCCAGTCATGGGGCCAGCAGCGCCGATCTTGATCTGCGCCTGGGCCGGAGCGAACGCGAGCACGGCGGCGAGCGAGGCTACGCCCGCGATCATGGTCCGTTTGAGCATGGATGTTGTCCCTATCAGTGTTGCAACCGCGCGCTATCATCGCGGCTGGGTTGCAACTTACGCGCGTCGCGGCGGCCATGCAAACGGTACGAAAACGCCACCGACCATGCTTGGTCTTGCCCGAACGCGGTGCGGACCGTAATAGCCCCGGCAGACCGCGACATAGACATGCCGGGATACCGTCAGGGTCCCGCACGCAGGAGGCATTGATGGCATCGACCGACACGGGCGCTGATACCAACGCGCTGGCGACACAGGCGGCGATCCTCGCCCGTCCGGTGACGGAGGCGCGGCGGATGGCAGACGCGATCCGCGCCTTGGCCATCGATGCGGTGCAGGCGGCCAATTCCGGCCATCCGGGCATGCCGATGGGCATGGCCGATGCGGCAACCGCGCTGTGGACCCGCACACTGAAGTTTGATGCCGCCGACCCGCGCTGGCCGGATCGGGACCGGTTTGTGCTGTCGGCCGGGCATGGCTCGATGTTGCTCTACGCGCTGCTGAACCTCACCGGGCAGGCCGGCATGACGGCGGACGATCTGCGCAACTTCCGCCAACTGCACTCCCCGGCGGCCGGCCATCCGGAATTTGGCGAACATCCGGGCATCGAGACCACCACCGGCCCGTTGGGCCAAGGGTTAGCCACGGCGGTTGGCATGGCCCTCGCCGAGCGGTTGATGGCTGCGCGTTTCGGCAAAAGCCTCGTCGATCACCGCACCTGGGTGATTGCTGGCGATGGCTGCCTCATGGAGGGGATCAGCCAGGAAGCGATCAGCCTGGCCGGGCATCTGAAGCTCGATAAGCTGACGGTGCTTTGGGACGACAACGCCATCTCGATCGACGGCAGCACGGATCTGTCGACCTCGGAAGATCAGCTGAAGCGCTTCGCCGCCGCCGGCTGGGCGACCAAGCGGGTGGACGGGCACGATGCCGCCGCCGTGGCCGCCGCGCTTTCGATGGCGCAGCGCTCGAAAAAGCCGACCCTGATTGCGTGCAAGACGATTATTGGTTTCTCCGCCCCCAACAAAGCCGGCACCTCCGGCGTGCACGGCGCGCCGCTCGGTGCGGCCGAGGCCGACGCCGCCAAAGCCGCCTTGGGCTGGACCAGCGCCCCGTTCGAAGTGCCCGACGACATCCGCGCAGCCTGGCAGACCGCCGGTGCGCGCGGTGCCAGCCCGCGCCGGTCCTGGCTGAAGCGCCTCGCCCGCCACCCGATGCGCGCGGAGTTTGAACGGGTGATGGCCGGTCGGCTGCCGGAAAATTTCCACGAAGCGGTTGCCGCCCTAAAGGCCGATATCGCCGAGAACCGCCCCAAACTCGCCTCCCGCCAGGCCAGCCAGAAGGCGCTCGACGCGCTGGTGCCGGACGTGCCGGAGATGATCGGCGGCTCGGCCGATCTCACCGGCTCCAACCTGACCTTCGTCAAGGGCATGGGCTACGTCACCCCCGGCAACTTCGCTGGCCGCTACATCCATTACGGCATCCGTGAACACGGCATGGCCGCGGCGATGAACGGCATCGCCTTGCATGGCGGGTTGATCCCCTATGCCGGCACCTTCTTCGTCTTCGCCGACTATATGCGCCCGGCCCTGCGGCTGGCGGCGCTGATGCGCCAGCGGGTGATCCATGTGCTGACGCACGACTCGATCGGCCTGGGTGAAGACGGCCCGACGCATCAGCCGGTCGAACACCTCGCCAGCCTGCGCGCCATGCCCGGCCTGTTCACCTTCCGCCCGGCCGACGCGATGGAAACCGCCGAATGCTGGGAACTGGCGCTGCGGCGCGCGGAAGGCCCGAGCCTGCTGGCGCTGTCGCGCCAGACGCTGCCGAGCCTGCGTGGCGACACCGCGGAAAACCGCTCCGCCCGTGGCGGCTATGTGCTGGCGGAAGCCGATGGTGTGCGCCAGGTCACCCTACTCGCCACCGGCAGCGAAGTGGCCATCGCCATGGAAGCGCGCATGGCCCTGGCCGCCGAAGGCATCGCGGCCGGCGTCGTGTCGCTGCCGTGCTGGGAGTTGTTCGCGCAGCAGGATGAAAGCTACCGCGCCGCCGTGCTGGGCACGGTCCTGCGCGTCGGCATCGAGGCCGGGGTGGCCATGGGCTGGGAACGCTGGCTCGGCGCCGACGGGATTTTCATCGGCATGTCCAGCTTCGGTGCCTCCGCTCCGTTCCAGGAACTGTACAAGCATTTCGGCATTACGGCAGACGCTATTGTGGCTGCCACAAAAAAGCGGCTTTCTGTGTAGAAAGGTAAGGTGAAACGGGGTGGTTGCTTGCGGCAACGCAGATGCCCTTCCCCGCCTTCGCGTCTATTGCCTGTTTCACTGGGACTGATCACGTCAAAACGCCAACGAGAGGAAGATAAACATGGCCGTTAAGGTTGCCATCAACGGGTTTGGGCGCATTGGTCGCCTGGTGCTGCGCGCAATTATCGAGAGCGGCCGCACCGATGTCGTGCCGGTTGCCATCAACGACCTCGGCAGCGTGGAAGCCAACGCCCATCTATTCCGCTACGACAGCGTGCATGGCCGTTTCCCCGGTGAAGTCGAAGTCTCCGGACAGACCATCACCATCCGCCATAACGGCCGCGTCTATGGCCCGATCACCGTCTCGGCCGAGCGGGACCCGTCCAAAGTGCCGTATCAGGGCGTTGACGTCGCGCTGGAATGCACCGGCATCTTCACCTCGAAGAAATCCGCCTCCGCCCTGCTGGCCTCCGGCGCGCGCAAAGTGCTGATTTCCGCCCCGGCCGACGATGTGGACGCAACCGTGGTCTACGGCGTGAACCACGGCGTGCTGACCAAGGACATGACCATCATTTCCAACGCGTCCTGCACCACCAACTGCCTCGCGCCGGTCGCCAAAGTGCTGCACGACAATTTCGGCATTCTGCGCGGCTACATGGTGACCATCCACGCCTATACCGGCGACCAGAACACCGTGGACACGCTGCATAAAGACCTGCACCGCGCCCGCGCCGCGGCGGTGTCCGCCATCCCGACCAGCACCGGCGCCGCCCGCGCGGTCGGCCTGGTGATGCCGGAACTGAAGGGCAAGCTGGACGGCACCGCCATCCGCATCCCGACCCCGAATGTCTCGCTGGTGTCGTTGGACGTGAACCTTGCCAAGGCCGCGACCAAGGACGAAATCAATGCGGTCATGAAGGCCGCCAGCGAATCCGGCCCGCTCAAGGGCATTCTGGCCTACAACACCGCCCCGCTGGTCAGCGTGGACTTCAACCACAACCCGGCCTCCTCCACCTTCGATGCGACGCAGACCGCCGTCGTTGACGGGCAACTGGCGCGGGTGATGAGCTGGTACGATAACGAATGGGGCTTCTCCAACCGTATGTCGGACACCGCGGCGCTGTTCGGGAGCCTCTGATCATGGCGTTCCGCACACTGGATGGGGTGGATGTCGCCGGCAAGCGCGTGCTGCTGCGCGCCGACCTCAACGTCCCGGTGCGGGACGGCAAAATCTCCGACCTCACCCGGATCGAACGGCTCTGCCCGACGATCCGGGAACTCGCGGACAAAGGCGCACATGTCATCGTGTGCAGCCATTTCGACCGGCCGAAGGGCAAGCGGGTGCCGGAAATGTCGCTCAAGCCGATGGCCGACGCCCTCGCGCAGGTGCTGGGCCGCAAGGTGCGCTTTGCCGAGGATTGCATCGGCATCCCGGCCCAGCAGGCGATCGACGCCCTGAACGACGGCGATGTGGCGGTGCTGGAAAACACCCGCTTCCACGCCGGCGATGAAGCCAACGATCCGGCCTTCGCCCAGCAATTGGCGGATCTGGCCGACCTGTTCGTCAACGATGCGTTTTCCGCAGCCCATCGGGCCCATGCCAGCACCGAAGGCGTCGCCCATCTCCTCCCCTCCTATGCCGGCCGGCTGATGCAGGCCGAGCTTGAGGCCCTCACCCTGGCGCTAGAGCACCCGCAACGCCCGGTCATGGCCATCGTCGGCGGCGCCAAAGTGTCCACCAAGCTGGATCTGCTCGGCAATCTGGTCAACAAAGTCGACGTGCTCGTCATCGGCGGGGCCATGGCCAACACTTTCCTCGCCGCCCAGGGGGTTGCCGTCGGCAAGTCCCTGCAAGAAGCCGAGATGCACGCCACCGCGCTCGACATTCTGGCCAAGGCCAAAGCCGCGCATTGCGAGATCATGCTGCCGGTGGATGCGGTCACCGCAACCGAGTTCAAAGCCCACGCGGTAACGCAAACCGTTGCCATCGCCGCCATTCCCGCCGATGCGATGATGCTCGATGTCGGCCCGCAAAGCGTCGCTGCCGTCATCGCCCGCCTGACCTCAGCGCGAACCCTGGTCTGGAACGGCCCGCTCGGCGCCTTCGAAATTCCGCCCTTCGATGCCGCAACCTCGGCCCTGGCCCAGGCGGTTGCCGCCGCCACCGTCGCCGGGGCGCTCCGCAGTGTCGGGGGCGGCGGCGACACTGTCTCGGCTCTGCGCCATGCCGGGGTGATCGACCAGATGACCTATGTCTCCTCCGCCGGCGGAGCCTTCCTCGAATGGCTGGAAGGCAAAACCTTGCCGGGCGTGGCCGCGCTCAACGTCTAACAAGCGCTAAATCGCCGTCAGCCCGCCGGTTGACGGTGGGCGGCGCCCCGCACCCCGGCGCAGGATATCGAGCCTCCTTCGCCGGGACCGCCCGATGTTGCTCGATCCGCCCAATGTGCTCGCCCACGCCCTCCCCGATCATGCCAAGCTCGTCACCGGGCGCAGCATCCTGCTGACCGGGGCCGGTGGCAGCATCGGCACCGAACTCGCCCGCCAACTCGCCGCCCTCGGCCCGGCAGAACTGGTCCTGCTCGACCATAGCGAATACGCGCTGTGGCAAATCGACACGGAACTGGCTGACTCCACCCCCACGCTGCGCCGCCATGCCGTCATCGCCGATATCCGCGACGCCGGGCGCCTGCAGACGCTTTGCCAACACCACCGCCCAGACCTGATCTTCCACGCCGCCGCCCTCAAGCACGTGCCGATGGTCGAGGCCAATCCGCTGGAAGGCCTGCTCACCAACGCCGTCGGCACCGCCATCGTGGCCGACGCCGCCCGGGACGCCGGCACCCAAACCCTGGTGCTGATCTCCACCGACAAAGCCGTCAATCCCGCCTCCGTCATGGGCGCCTCGAAACGCCTGGCGGAAATGTATTGCCAGGCCCTCGATGGCATCGCCCGCACCCAGGCCGCGGGCATGCGCTGCATCACCGTCCGCTTCGGCAACGTGCTCGGCAGCACCGGCAGCGTCGTGCCCCGCTTCGCCCACCAGCTCGCCCGCGGCGGCCCGCTCACCGTCACCCATCCGGACATGGCCCGCTACTTCATGACCCTGCGCCAGGCCGTCGGTCTCGTGCTGCACGCCACCGCCGTCGGCACCGACCGTGCCACGCCCGATTGCCTGCGCGATGGCGGCATCTTCGTGCTCGACATGGGCGCCCCGGTCAAAATCCTCGACCTCGCCCAGCAGATGATCCGCGCCGCCGGCCTGCGTCCAGGCGTCGATATCGCCATCACCTTCACCGGCCTCCGCCCCGGCGAGAAACTGTTCGAAGAACTGTTCCACGGCAACGAACCGCCAATGCCCACCCCCTATTCCGGCCTGCTGCTCGCCCGCCCCCGCAGTGCAGACGCCGCCATCGTCCGCCGCGCCATCAGCGAAATCGCCACCGCCTGCCGCGCCGGCCAAACCCAACGCGCTCTGGCCCAACTCGCCCGCGTCGTGCCCGAATTCGCCCCGGCGGAGATCGAACGCCGCTCCACCGCCTGACCCTGGTTTCGTCAGCGCCGCCAATAGGCTAAAAGGGCGCATGACCCGCCAGATCCCCTTCCTCGACCTCCCCACCCAGCAATCCCGCATCGCGGACGCCCTCCGCACGCGGCTGGAGGCCGTGCTGAAACACTGCCAGTTCATCCTCGGGCCGGAAGTCCAGGAACTGGAGTCCAGGCTCGCGGCCTTCTGCGGCGCCAAGCACTGCATCGGCGTCTCCAACGGCACCGACGCGCTGCAAATCGCCATGATGGCCGAAGGCATCGGCCCCGGGGATGCCGTCTTCCTCCCCGCCTTCACCTACACCGCCACCGCCGAGGTGCCGTTGGTGCTGGGCGCCACGCCCGTCTTCGTCGATGTCGATCCCCACACCTTCCAGATCGACCCAACCCACCTCGCCGCCCGCATCGCCCAGGTCCGCGCCGCCGGCACCTTGCGGCCGCGCATGCTCGTCGGTGTCGACCTGTTCGGCCAACCCGCCGACTGGCCGGCCCTGCAAGCCATCGCCACGCGCGAGGGCCTCGGCACGCTCGACGACTGCGCCCAGAGCTTCGGCGCCAGCCTGCACGGCAAACGCCTCGGCACGGCGGCGGACGCAACCTCGGTCAGCTTCTTCCCGTCCAAGCCGCTCGGCGGCTACGGCGACGGCGGCGCCCTGTTCACCGATAGCGACGACCGTGCCGCCTTGTTCCGCAGCCTGCGGTCGCACGGCGAAGGCACCACCCGCTACGAGGTGCACCGCACCGGCATGAACGGCCGGCTGGATACGCTGCAAGCCGCCGTCCTGCTCTGCAAGCTCGAGGTGTTCGCCGAGGAACTGCAAGCCCGCGAACGCATCGCCCGCCTCTACGACCAACGCCTCGGCAATGCCGTCACCATCCCCACCCGAGTCGCCGACAGCACCAGCGCCTGGGCCATCTACGCCATCCTGCTGCCAGACGCTGCGGCGCGGGACCGCATGCAAGCCGGGCTCAAAGCCGCCGGCGTGCCCAGCGCCATCTACTACCCGAAATCCCTGCACCACCAACCCGCCTACGCCCAGGCGCATGACGGCACCGCCCTGCCGGTCTCGGAAGATCTCGCCACCCGCATCATGGCGCTGCCCTTACACCCCGACCTCACAGACGCCGATGTGGACCAGATCTGCACCGCCGTGCTCGCCAACGTCTGATAGGCGAACATCTGATCGGCCAACCGCTAACGCCGCCGCGCCGCCGCCGCCCGCTGCGCCAACCCCAGCACCGCGCTCCGGCTGATCGCCTCAGCCGGTGCCCCGGTGCGCTTGCAACTCCGCTCCGCCTCCCAGATCCGCACGCACGCCGCCTGCAACGCTGCCTCGGACCATAACGTCAGCGCCCGGCTGAACGGCGCTTCCAGCTTGAAGAACACCGGCGGCCGCACCGCCTTCGTCGCCTCCCCCGCCGTCATCCCGCCCGCCATCGCCGCCCGCGCCCGCTGCAACCGCTGCAAATGCATCAGCGCCGACCGCAGAACCCCCACGGCGGTGGAGCCCTCCTGCATCGCCAATTCCAACGCCCGATCCGCCCCGGCGATATCGCCCGCCGTCGCCGCAAACAGCGCATCGTCCAATGACAGCCCGGCCAGGTCGCCCACGCACATCCGCGCGGCGTCCAAATCCACCCGCCCGCCTTCGCCCGCATACAGCGCCAGCTTCTCCACCTCACGCGCGGTAATCGCCCGATCCGCGCCCAACTGCCCGGCCAGCCACCCCAGCGCCTCGGCCTCCACCGTAATCCCCAGATCGGACAGGCTGCCGCGGATCACCGCCTCCAGCGCCTTGCCCTCCTGCGGATAACACGCAATCGCCGCCGCATCCGGCGCCTTCTCCAGCAGCCCCACCAGCTTGGCCCGCCGCGCCAGCCCCGGCGCCTCCAGCACCAGCAGCGCCTCGCCCTTGCCGCCCAGCACCGCCTGAATGGTCTTGGTCGCCGCGTCGGTCACCTCGCGCACCCGCACCACCCGGCGCCCGCCGGTCAGCGCCATCGCCGTCATTTCTTCATCGATGCGATTGATGCTGTCCCGCTCCAGCTCCGCCAGCCGAAACGGGTCCTTCCCCGGCCCGACGATCAGCCGCACCAGCCGCTCCGCCCGCTCGGCCACCAGCCCGGCATCTTCGCCATACAGCAGCACCACGCGGCACGCGCCGGGGTCACGCAGAAAACTGTCGATGCGCCCGCCGTCGACCTTCATGCCCTACGGCGCCGGCTTCTGCCGGTCGAACCACACGGCGAGCTGCTGGGCAATATCCTCCGCCACCGCGTCCGACAGCCGGCGGATCACCGCCTCGCTCTCCATATCGGCAGCGAAATACTGGTTCACGAACACGTTATAGCCATCCACCTGGCGCGAAATCCCGGTCACCAGCGTCGTCCGCTTGCTGTCCTGCGCCGTCAGCGACCACGACGCCCGGCCGAGAATCCGCACCCGAGACGTCGAATTATCCCGCTGGATCGCCACCACGTCGCTGCTGATCTGATACGTCACCGCCAGGTCATACTGCCGCGCCACCGCCGCCCCGCTGCGTTCGAAGCGCGCCTTCAACGCCTCGCGCAGCAACTGGCCAGACCGTTCGGGGATCAGCCCCACCTCCACCGCCGCCAGCCCGTTGCCCGCCGCCCCGCCGCCCGCCGGGCCGTAGACGGGGTGCCAGCCGCAGCCCGCCAAGGCCACGGCCAGCACCATCGGCACCATGCGACGGGCGATGCGCATCGCTATCCCGCAACCACGAAGTTGACGATGCGGCCCGGCACGTAAATCCGCTTCATCACCCGCTTGCCTTCCAGCATTTTGGCCACGTTCGGCTCCGCCTCCGCCGCCGCCAGCACCGTCGCCTCATCGGCCCCCGGCGCCACCGTCACCGTGCCCCGCAGCTTGCCCAGCACCTGCAACGCAATCGTCACGCTGTCTTCGGCCGCCAGCGCCGCGTCAGACTCCAGCCACGGCAATTCCGCCACCAACGTCGTGCTGCCCGGATGCAGGCGAGCATACATCTCCTCCGCCAGATGCGGCATCATCGGCCCGATCAACCGCGCCATCGCCTCCAGCGCCTCGAACCGCGCCCATTGCAGCCCCTCCGCCGTCCCGGCGCGCTCGGCTTCCCCCAGCGCATTGGCGAATTCGTAAATCCGCGCCACCGCCACGTTGAAGGCAAAGCTCTCCAGGCTCTCGGTAATCGCCGCGATCGTCTTATGTGTCGCCCGCCGCAACGCCCGCGCCGCCGCGCCGAAGCTGTCCGGCATCGGCCCCGGCTCCGGCGCCCCATACGCTTCCAGCAGCCGGAACGCGCGCTGGGTAAACCGATACGCCCCCACCACGCCGGATTCGGTCCACTCGATATCGCGCTCCGGCGGATTGTCGGACAGGATGAACCACCGCGCCGTATCCGCGCCAAACCGACGGATAATATCGCCCGGGTCCACCGTGTTGCGCTTGGATTTGGACATCGATTCCACCCGGCCCACCGTCACCGGCTCGCCGGTTTCCCGCAGCACCACGCTGCCATCGGCCCGCTTCTCGATCTCCTCCGGATACAGCCACGCCCCGGCCGCGCTCTTGTAGCTTTCATGCGTCACCATGCCCTGGGTGAACAGCCCGGCAAACGGCTCATCCACCTTCACATGCCCGGTCTGGTGCATCGCGCGCACGAAGAAGCGCGAGTACAGCAGATGCAAAATCGCATGCTCGATGCCGCCGATATACTGGTCCACCGGCAACCAGTGATCCACCGCCGCCTGCGTCACCGGCACCGCCGCACCTGGCGAGCAGAACCGGGCGAAATACCACGAACTATCCACGAACGTATCGAACGTATCCGTCTCCCGCCGCGCCGGCCTGGCGCAATGCGGGCAGGGCACATGCTTCCAGGTCGGGTGATGGTCCAGCGGATTGCCCGGCTTGTCGAACGTCACGTCATCCGGCAGCACCACCGGCAACTGCGCCGCCGGCACCGGCACAATGCCGCAATCATCGCAATGGATCACCGGAATCGGGCAGCCCCAGTAGCGCTGGCGCGAAACCCCCCAGTCACGCAGGCGCCAGTTCACCAGCCCCTTGCCCACGCCCAACTCTTCCAGCCGCGCAATCGCCGCCGCCTTGGCCGCACCCGGCGCCGCCAGCCCGTTCAGGAAGCCGGAATTGATGATCGTCCCCGCCTCGGTATACGCCACATCCCCCAGGCTGAACTGCGCCGCATCCTCGCCGGCCGGCAGCACCACCGGGGTCACCGTCAGGCCATATTTGCGGGCGAAATCCATATCGCGCTGGTCATGCGCCGGGCAGCCGAAAATCGCCCCGGTGCCATATTCCATCAGCACGAAATTGGCGATCCAGACCGGATACGTCGCCCCTTCGATAAACGGATGCTTCACCCGCAGCCCGGTATCAAACCCGCGCTTCTCGCCGGTTTCCACCGCCACCTCGGATGTGCCAGACGCCCGACACTCGGCCACGAACGCCGCCGCCGCCGGGTCACGCGCCGCCACCGCCGCTGCCAGCGGATGCTCCGGCGCAATCGCCAGGAACGACATGCCATACAGCGTATCCGGCCGGGTGGTGTAGACCTCCAGCCCGGCAATCTCCCCATCCGCAGCCGTCAGGTCGAAGGTCAGCCGCGCGCCCTCGCTGCGGCCAATCCAGTTCGCCTGCATCAGCCGCACCCGCTCCGGCCACCGCTCCAGCCCATCCAGCGCGCTCAGCAAGTCCGGCGCGAATTTGGTGATGCGCATGAACCACTGGTTCAGCTTCTTCTTTTCCACCGGCGCGCCAGACCGCCAGCCCTTGCCGTCGATCACCTGCTCATTGGCCAGCACCGTGCCGTCCACCGGGTCCCAGTTCACCCAGCTCTCCTGCCGCTCCACCAGCCCGCCGGCCAGGAAGTCGAGGAACAGTTTCTGCTGATGCCCGTAATAGCTGGGGTCGCAGGTGGCGAATTCCCGCCGCCAGTCCAGCGACAGCCCCATGCGCTGCAACTCGGTGCGCATATTGGCGATGTTGTCCCAGGTCCATTTACCCGGATGGATCTTGCGCTCCCGCGCCGCATTCTCCGCCGGCAGCCCGAACGCATCCCACCCCATCGGGTGCAGCACCGCATAACCGCGCGCCCGCTTATACCGCGCCACCACATCGCCGAGCGTGTAGTTGCGCACATGCCCCATATGGATCTTGCCGCTGGGATACGGGAACATCTCCAGTACATAGTATTTCGGCTTGCCATCCGTCGGCACATCTTCCACCCGGAAGACGCCGCTGGCGTCCCAGGCCTCCTGCCAACGCGGC
Organism: uncultured Rhodospirillales bacterium; assembly: GCA_903893975.1. Lineage (GTDB taxonomy): Bacteria > Pseudomonadota > Alphaproteobacteria > Acetobacterales > Acetobacteraceae > CAITOL01. The sequence continues at coordinate 22,596 of CAITOL010000035.1, forward strand.
TCGGCAGCCTGAAAATCAAAACGAGGGGCGTCGGGCGTCGTGGTCGTGCTCATCTTCGTCCTGGGCTATCGCGATGTGGGGAGTTGTATCAACCAGAACCGGCCCGCGAGCAAGATTACGCCCACCCATCTCCCCCCTCCTCGTCATTGCGAGCAAAGCGAAGCAATCCAGAGCCACCGTTCATAATATTCCGCTATCGGAACAATATACCCACAAAAACACCCCGCCCCCTCACCCCCGTTTTAACGGCCACCACGAATCCGGGATCACCCCCGGCGACCAAGGCTTAAACTTCGCGGCTTTCGGCTTCTGCACGCGCGGCGCCCGAGGCTTCCGCACCCGCACCACCACCGGCCCCACGGTCACC
>CAITOL010000036.1 GCA_903893975.1 uncultured Rhodospirillales bacterium
CCGACGTGCGAACCACAATCGACACCGCCAGGCTCAAGGGCGCGAACCCCTTCGACGTCATCGTCGCCACGCTGGCCTGACAATCGCCCGGCGCGCCCCAGCGCGGAAAATCACGCTTCAAAATGGGGGTGGGTAATTACATTTCATGGAAGCGAACTTTTGTTCGAACTTCAAATAATTCCTCATATAATGTATCTAGATAATCAGAGAGACGACCAATCGGCCTTTCGGGTGAAACATATATTTTGCCGATATCATCCCATTCACTCGGTTCACAGTGAGGGGGTTCGTTCATTGGTTTTTCCTTCAGATTCGGAGTGATAACTACTGACTATTGCACAGCAATGCTTTGCCCAAGCTTCCATCAGCGGAACGCGCCGGTCAAATAGATCGCTGCGGCGGTAAGCTCCGCTGACCTTGTTGGCGACTTCATGGGCCAGTGCGCGCTCTGCTGCTTCCCGATCCTCTGGACGGGTGTCATCGACCCAGGTGGAAAAACTTGCCCGGAACCCGTGCGGGACGGCTTCACGCCCGTCTGCGTCGCGCCACGGGGGAAGCACACCTTCGGCTTGATTGGCATTCATGCGCCGTATGACAGCGGAGAGCACCATGTCCGACAGCGGGGTCGTCAATTTGGATGACGGGAAAATCAGGCTGTTGCCCATCTTGGCCGCATATTCAGCCAATTTCTTGCTGGTCGTCTCGGTGCCGTTTGCCATGGCATGTGCGCGGGCCAATGCATCTATTGCGGCAGGTGCCAGGGGCACGCGATGCAATTCCACCACCGTTGATTTTTTAGCTTTCATCACCTCGCCTGGGACATTCAGCGTGGGGATGCCATCGAATGACAGCCAAGACCACCGGGCCGCGCGAATTTCCCCAGACCGCAAAGCTGTCAGGATCACCAGCCGCAACGCCAGTGCGCCAAGGCCGGAAATACCGTCAAGGGCGGTCATGAATGCCGGGACGCGAGACCAGGGCAGGGACGGTTGCTTCCTGCCGCCAGCAAGCGCCGGAAGCCCAATATGGCGCAGCATTTTGATGTCAGTGACGTTGTCATTGACCCGCCAGCCATTGGCAGCAGCGTAGCGCAACACCGCGCCGATACGACGCAGCACTTTCTTCCCGGTCGCCGGCCGCGTGGTCCAGACTGGCTCGATTGCAGCGTAGACAGCTTTGCGGTCGATGGTGGCGACCGGCATGCTGCCCAAGACTGGATAGGCCCATTTTTCGAGCGACTTTTGCCAAAGCAACTCTGTGCGCTTGTTCTTCCAACTCGGCGCTTCAGCTGAGATGAATAATTTCACCACTTTTGCGAAAGTTCTGGCTTCAGCTTGTTGGGCTGCGTCTGCCTCCGCCACCTTGACCTTCGCCGCCATTTTTCGGTGCGCAATGGGGTCGATGCCATTTTTGGCTTGCCGGCGCGCTTCATCGGCCTTTTGCCGGGCGTCCTTCAATGAAACGTCAGGGTAGCCGCCCAGGCCCATGTCGCGCCGCTTTCCGGCCACGGTCACGCGGGCAAACCATAGCTTGGCGCCAGTCGGACGAACTTCAAGCAGCAGGCCACCGCCGCCGGACAGGCGATAGACGGTTTCACGGGGGGCGGCGGCGTCGATGCCGCGCACGGTCAGGTTGGGAGCGTTCTTTGTCATCGGTGATGCCAGTGTGAGGGTGCCGGTGTTGAACCCCACAATAAACCCCACATATGCGCGTCGCAATGGCATGCTGAAACAGCGATGGTCAGGACGAGCCATATGGCACATAAACTATTGAGATAAAGAGATAAAAATATAAAAAATTGCACCGTTCTGCTTCGCGATGGTTGGATAAAATGGCGTCCCTACGGGACGCCAAGTGATTTCAAAGCGTTAGGTTGAAATCAGCGCAGCCCCCAGGGGGCGCATCGAACCCAATGTTCACCATTATGTCCCGCGCATCAGCGTGGGTTTGCCTGCGCGTGCGCCGTGGCGTCAGGGTTGGCCGAGGTGTTCGGCGGCGTGCAGCGCTTCGGCCAGGATGGCTTGGGATTGGGCGGCATCATCGGTGACGCGGGCCACGGTGAGGGCGCCGACCAGGAGGCTGGCGATGGCGGGGGCCCTGGGTTTGAGCGGTTCGGCGAGTGTGGCGGCGATGGTGGTGATGAAGCGTTGCAGGCCGGCGGTGGCGGCGGTGCGGGTGGCTTGCGGGGCGCGGGCGAGGTCGCTGCCGAGGGCGGCGAAGGGGCAGCCGGCGCTGGGTTCATCACGGTGGCTGGACGAGAGGTAAAGCCGCACCAAGGCGGAAAATTCGCGGCCGGGGTGACGGTTTGCTTCCGCCGCGAGTGTGTCGAGTGCCGTGTCGACCGCATCATCCAGGGCTTCGGCGACCAGGGCCTCGCGGGAGGGGAAGTGGCGGTAAAACCCCCCATGCGTGAGCCCAACCTCGGCCATGACGGCACCGAGGCTGACCGCCTCGATCCCGCGTGTGCGCAGTGCGCTGGAGGCGGAGGCAACGATGCACCGACGGGTTGCGGCGGTTTCGATTTTAGAGCGGCGCATCGCAACCATAGCCCCCATGCTTGACAGTGGAACGATAAATCCTTCTCATTAAGATGTCGATCATAATCTATAATATCGCTTCAGTTGAAGGATATCGCCGTGACCCAATCCCCGCTCGACAATCCGGTCTGGTCGGCGCTGACGACGACGCATGCGGCGCTGGCCATTGGCGATGGCGCGGCGCGGCGATACCCGGAGGAGATCTGCCCGATGGTGGGCATCGCCACCACGGAGGCGGCCGGCTACGACGCTTTGCGGGAGGTGTTGCCGGGGGGCAGTCGGGTGCCGTTGTTCCTCGACACGCCCGCGCCGCCGCCGTTTCCGGTGCTGTATGCGCGTGACATTGATCAGATGGTGTTGCCGGGGGCGGTGCCGCCGCTCGACCCGGGGATGGCGGAGATGGTGCGGAGCCTGGAGGCGGAGAGTTCGGCGGAGATGCTGGAGCTGGTGGCGTTGACCAAGCCTGGCCCGTTTGGGCCGCGCACGGTGGAGTTGGGGGATTATGTCGGCATTCGCGACGGCGGCCGGCTGGTGGCGATGGCCGGGGTGCGGCTGCGCCCGGTGGGGTTTAGTGAGATTAGCGGCGTGTGCGTGCATCCGGACTGGCAGGGGCGCGGCTACGGCCGGGCGATGACGCAGGCGGTAGCGGCGCGGGTGGCCGCGCGTGGCGAGACCGCGTTTTTGCATGTCAAAACCGATAATCTGGCGGCGCGCAACGCGTATCTTAAACTCGGGTTTCAGGTTCGGCGCACGATCCACCTTCGGGTGGTCAGCCTGCCCTGACGGCGGCGGCGTTCACGGCGCGGTCAGCCAGGCCAGCGCGTCCGCCGGGGTGGTGGCGTGGCGGAGGCCGGTTGCGACCGCGGGTGCGCGCAGCTTGCGGGAGATGGCGGCGAGCAGGCTGAGATGGGTGGCGTCGTCCGCGGCGGGGCTGAGCAGGAGCATGACCAGATCGACCGGGGCGCCGTCGATCGCGTCATAGGCCAGTTTGCGGTCCAGGCGCACGAAGGCGAGCAGCGGGGCGGCGAGGCCGGGGATGCGGGCATGCGGCACCGCGATGCCGCCGCCGAAGCCGGTGCTGCCGAGGGCTTCGCGGGTGAGCAGGGCGTGGCGCAGATCGGCCTCCGCCAGGCCGCAGCGCGCGGCGGCACGGCGGGCGAGGTCGGCGAGCAAGGCCGCTTTGCTGGCGCTGCGCAGGTTCAGGCTGATATCGGCGGCCGACAGATGGGGGGCGAGGGGGGCGGTCATGCGGCGCTCATTCAGTGTCGGGCACGGCGAGCCGGTAGCCGACCCCGGTTTCGGTGAGGATGATGCAAGGGCGTTCCGGGTCGGCTTCGATTTTCTGTCGGATCTGGCGCACGTAGACGCGGAGTTGCTGCACGTCGCCGCTGGCGCCCCAGAGTTTGCCCATGATGGTGCGATGGGTCAGCACGCGGCCGGCATGCAGGACCATGAGTTTGAGGATGTCGTATTCGCGCGGGGATAGATGCACCTCCTGCGCATCGATTTTGACCAGGCGGCGCACCAGATCGACGCTGAGCGGGCCGCTGCGGAACAGCGGGGCGGCGCCTTCCTGCGCCAGCCGGTGGCGCAAGGCGGTGCGGATGCGGGCGTTGAGTTCGGCCATGCTGAAGGGTTTGGTAACGTAATCATCCGCCCCGAGATCCAGCGCGGTGACCTTGCCGCGTTCGTCGTCACGGGCGGAGAGGATGACGATGGGGACGGCGGAGGTGGCGCGGATGCTGCGCACGAGGTCGATGCCGTCGCGATCCGGCAGGCCGAGGTCGAGCAGCACCAGATCGGGCGGCTCGGCGGCGATTTTGGCCAAAGCGGCGGCGGCGGTGGCGGCGTCTTGCGTGCGGAAGCCGCCGGCGGCGAGCCCGGTATGCAGCAGGCGGCGGATGGCCGGCTCGTCATCGACGATGAGGACGAGCGCGGTCATGCGACGGGCAGCGTGAGGGTGAAGACCGCGCCGCTGCGGTCCGGACGGTTGCCGGCGGTGATCTGGCCGCCCATGGCCTGCATGAAGCCACGGCAGATGGCGAGGCCCAACCCGGTGCCGACGCGAGTGCGGTCGGTGGCGTGGACGCGGAAGAATTTATCGAAAATCCGCTCGGTCAGTTCGGGCGGGATGCCCGGCCCTTCGTCGATGATCTGCAACTGCACGGTGGGCTCCTGTGGCATTTGCCGGGCGCGCAGAGTGATGGTGCTGCCGGTGGGGGCGTATTTGGTGGCGTTGTCGAGCAGATTGAAGAGCACCTGCTCGCCCAGCACCTCGTCCAGCGCGAGCAAGGGCAGGTCCGGCGGCAGGTCGAGCACGGTGTGGTGTTGGGCGAGCATTTTGCCGGCGCGAACCAGGGCGCTGCCGAGGAGTTCGGCCAGATCGACCGGTTGCGGGCGCAGCGGGACGGCGCCGGATTCCAGGCGGGTCATGTCCAGCAGGTTGGCGACGAAGCGGCCGAGGCGTTCGGTTTCCTCCGCGATGGTGGCGAGGAGGTCGGCCTGGGCCGGGCGGTCCAGCTGGTCGTGGTAGCTTTGCAGGGTGCTGGCGGCGCCGAGGATGGCGGCGAGCGGGGTGCGCAGGTCGTGCGAGATGGAGGTGAGCATGGCGTTGCGCAGGCGTTCGGTTTCCGCCACCAGCCGGGCGTGATCCACGGCCTCGGCCAGGGCGATGCGTTCGATGGAGACGGCGGCCTGATCGCCGAGCGCATCGAGCAGGCGGCGTTGGTCGGGGGTGAGTAGAGGGGTGGCGGTGCCGTCGATGCCGACGACGGCGATGGGGCCGGCGCCGGTGCGCAGCGGCACGAACAGCCATTTGGCGCCGGGCAGGGTATCGGCACCGTGGCCGGTGGGGCGGTTGGACTGGGCGCACCATTGGGCGGCGGCGAGGTCGGCCTCGTCCAGCGTATCCTCCGGCGGGTAGGCGCCGCGCAGCGCGAGGCGGCCGTCGGCATCGGGCAGCAACACGACGACATGGCGTTTGAGCATGACGGCGATCTGGTAGGCGGTGGCCCAGAGCAGGTCGTCCAGGCTGACGATGCCGGCGAGTTTGCGGCTGAATTGGTAGAGATCCTCGGTGACGCGGGCGCGGGCGCGGGCGGTGACCGCCTGGGCGCGCACGCCGGCGGCGAGGTTGCTGGCGATGATGGCGGCGACGGTGAAGAAGAACAGCGTGACCACGTTTTCCGGGTCGGCGATGGTGAAGGTGTAGAGCGGTTCGAGGAAGAAGAAATTATAGGCAAGCACGCTGGCGAGGCAGGCGAACAGGGATGGGCCGAGCCCGAAGGCGGCGGCGGCGCCGAGCACGGCGGTGAGGAAGGCCAGGCTGATGGAGGAGACGTTGAGCACATGGCGCAAGGCGAGCCCGACCAGGATGGCGGCGGCGACCAGGGCGGTGCTGGCCAGATAGGGCAGGGTTTGCAGGTGCGGCACGGCGGGCAGGCGCCAGATTGCGGGCCGGTCCGGCGCGGCGTCGACGCCGACGACGTGCACGGGGATATCTGGCGCGGCGGTGACCATGGCGGTGGCGCAGGGGCGGCGCCACCAAGGGCGCTGGGTTGGATGGCCGATGACGATCTGGGTGAAATTCTGTTCCCGCGCATAGGCCAGCAGGTCCGCTACCACGGTGCTGCCGGGCAGGGTGATGGTGTCGGCGCCGAGTTCCTGCGCCAGGCGCAGGCTGCTGGCCAGGCGGTCGCGGGCGGGGTCTGGCAAGGTGGCGTCGGCGGCGGTTTCCAGATGGATGACGGTCCAGGGCACGCGCAGCCGTTCCGCGAGGCGGCGGCCGTAGCGGACCAGCGTGTCGCCGCCGGGATGGTCGATGCAGACCAGAATGCGGTCGCCGGCCGCCCAGGGGCCGGGAATGGCGTGCGCCTGCATGTGGTCGCGCAACTGGGCATCGACGCGCTGGGCGGTGCGGCGCAAGGCGAGTTCGCGCAAGGCGGTGAGGTTGCCGGGGGAGAAATAATGCGCCAGCGCGCGGCGCGCGGTGCCGGGCAGGTAGATTTTACCGGCGTGCAGGCGCTGGATCAGGTCGTCCGGGGTGAGGTCGATCAGTTCGATTTCATCGGCGGCGTCGATGATGCTATCGGGCACGGTTTCGCGCACCCGGATGCGGGTGATCTGCGCCACGACGTCGTTGAGGCTTGCGACATGCTGGATGTTGAGGGTGGCGTAGACGTCGATGCCGGCGGCGAGCAGGTCTTCGACATCGGAATAGCGCTTCGGGTGGCGGCTGCCGGGGGCGTTGGTGTGGGCGAGCTCATCGACCAGGGCCAGGGTTGGGCGGCGGGCGAGCAGGGCGTCGAGGTCCATTTCGTCCAGCGTCTGGCCCTTATAGGCGACGTGGCGGCGGGGCACGGTGGGCAGGCCGGCCAGCAGGGCTTCGGTTTCGGCCCGGCCATGGGTTTCCACCACGCCGATGACGACATCGACGCCGTCGCGCTGACGGCTTTGGGCGGCGAGCAGCATGGCGTAGGTTTTGCCGACGCCGGGGGCGGCGCCGAGGAAGAGTTTCAGCTTGCCGCGCCGGTCGGCGCGGGCGGCTTTCAGCAGGGCCTCTGGCGAGGGGCGGCCGTTACGGTCGGGCATGGGGCGTGGCTGCGGTCATTTGGCCGCGGCATCCAGAGCCAGGTTCAAAGTCAGCACATTGACCCGCCTTTCACCCAGCAGCCCCAGCAGCGGTTCCTCGGTATGGGCGGCGACCAGGGCGGCGACGGCATCATCGGCCAAATGCCAGGCTTTGGCCACCCGGGGGATCTGGAAGGCGGCGGCGGCGGGGGAGATATGCGGGTCTAGCCCGCTGGCGGAGGTGGTGAGGAGGTCGGCGGGGAGGCGGTCGCCGGGCGGGTGGGCGTCGGGGTTTTCGGCGCGCAGGTGGGCGATGTCGTCGCGCACCCGGTCGGCCAGGGCTTTGGCGGTGGGGCCGAGATTGGAGCCGGAGGAGTTGTCGGCCTTGTAGGGGGCGGGCACGGTTTTGCTGGCGTCGTTCGGGTCCGTCGCGGTGGTGGCCGACGGGCGGGGGTGGAAGTAGCGCGCGGCGGTGAAGGACTGGCCGATCAGCGCCGAGCCGACCACCTGGCCGTTGCGGTGTAGCAGGCTGCCGGCGGCCTGATCGGGGAAGAGCAGCCCGGCGAGGCCGGTGAGGGCGAGCGGGTAGGCGATGCCGGTGAGCGCGGTCATGACCACGAGCACGACGACGGCGGGACGGAGATGCGAGCGCATGGCGGCGGTCCTTATGCCAGGCCGAGTTGGCTGATGAGCAGGTCGATCAGTTTGATGCCGAGGAAGGGGGCGGCGATGCCGCCGAGGCCGTAGACCAGGAGGTTGCGGCCGAGCAGGGCGCTGGCGCCGATGGGGCGGTAGCGCACGCCTTTCAGCGCCAGCGGGATCAGCGCGATGATGATCAGCGCGTTGAAGATGATGGCCGAGAGAATGGCGCTTTGCGGGCTGGCGTGGTGCATGACGTTGAGCGCCTGGAGCTGCGGGTAGAATGCCAGGAACATGGCCGGAATGATGGCGAAATATTTCGCCACGTCGTTGGCGATGGAAAACGTGGTCAGCGCGCCGCGGGTCATCAGCAGTTGTTTGCCGATCTCCACGATTTCGATCAGCTTGGTCGGGTCGCTATCGAGATCGACCATGTTGCCGGCTTCGCGGGCGGCCATGGTGCCGGTGTTCATGGCACCACCGACATCGGCCTGGGCGAGGGCGGGTGCGTCGTTGGTGCCGTCGCCGCACATGGCGACCAGCTTGCCTTGGGCCTGTTCTGCGCGGATCAGGGCCAGTTTGTCCTCCGGCGTGGCCTGGGCGAGGAAGTCGTCCACCCCGGCTTCGGCGGCGATGGCGGCGGCGGTGAGTGGGTTGTCGCCGGTGATCATTACGGTGCGGATGCCCATGCGGCGCAGGGCGCCGAAGCGTTCGCGGATGCCGCCTTTGATGATGTCTTTCAACTGGATCACGCCGAGCAGGCGCGGGCCGTCGCACACGGCCAGCGGGGTGCCGCCGGCGCGGGCGATGCCGTCGGCGATGGCTTGCAGGGCCTGGAGATCGGCGGGGCTGACGGCAGGGTTGAGGGCGTGCACATGGGCGAGCACGGCATCTACCGCGCCTTTGCGGATGTGGCGGCCGTCGATGTCCACGCCGCTCATGCGGGTTTGGGCGGTGAAGGGGATGAATTCGGCGTTCAGCGGCGCCATTTCGCGGCTGCGCAGGGCGTGGTGGTCTTTGGCGAGCACGACGATGGAGCGGCCTTCCGGGGTTTCATCCGACAGCGAGGCGAGTTGGGCGGCGTTGGCCAGGGTGGCGGCGTCGATGCCGGGGATGGGCAGGAAGGCGCTGGCCTGGCGGTTTCCGAGGGTGATGGTGCCGGTTTTGTCGAGCAGCAGCGTATCGACATCGCCGGCGGCTTCGACCGCGCGGCCGGACATTGCCAGCACGTTGAAGCGCACCAGGCGGTCCATGCCGGCGATGCCGATGGCCGAGAGCAGGGCGCCGATGGTGGTGGGGATGAGGGTGACGAACAGCGCCACCAGCACCACGACCGGGATGCTGCCGCCGGCATACTGGGCGAAGCTGGGCAGGGTGGCGACGGCGAGGACGAAGATCAGCGTCAAGCCGGCGAGCAGGATGTTGAGGGCGATCTCGTTGGGGGTTTTCTGCCGGCTGGCGCCTTCGACCAGGGCGATCATGCGGTCGATGAAGGTGGACCCCTGGGCGGCGGTGATGCGGATGCGCAACGTGTCGCTGACCACCGTGGTGCCGCCGGTGACGGCCGAGCGGTCGCCGCCGCTTTCGCGGATGACCGGGGCGCTTTCGCCGGTGATGGCGGCTTCGTTGACCGAGGCGACGCCGGCGATCACCTCCCCATCGCTGGGGATGAGTTCGTTGGTGGCGACCTGCACGATGTCGCCGACCGCCAGTTGGGTGGCGGGGATGGTCTCCAGCGTGCCGTCCGGGCGCAGGCGGTGGGCCATGGCCTCGGTTTTGGCGCGGCGGAGCGAGGCGGCCTGGGCCTTGCCGCGCCCTTCAGCGACGGCTTCGGCGAAGTTGGCGAAAAGCAGGGTGAACCAGAGCCAGAGATTGATCTGGAGCGCGAAGCCGGGATGCGGGGCGCCGGTGAGCAGGTCGCGGAGCAGCAGGATGGTGGTCATGGTGGAGACGATTTCGACCACGAACATCACCGGGTTGCGCCACATCAGCCGCGGATCGAGCTTGCGGACGGCTTGCAGCAGCGCGGGGCGGAGGATGGTGGGGTCGAGGGTGGAGCGGGTGGGACGGTGGGACATTGGGGGGCTCGCTTAATACAGGGTGCCGGCGGCGAGGGCGAAGTGCTCGACGATCGGGCCCAGGGCCAAAGCGGGGAAGAAGGTCAGGCCGCCGACGATGAGGATGACGCCGAGGACGAGGGCGACGAACATCGGGCCATCGGTGGGGAAGGTGCCGGAGGAGGGCGGCACGGTTTTCTTTGCCGCCATGGCGCTGGCGATGGCCAGAGCGGGGATGATGACGAAGAAGCGGCCGATCATCATGCCGATGCCCAGGGTGGTGTTCCAGAACGGGGTGTTGGCGGAGAGCCCGGCGAAGGCGCTGCCGTTGTTGCCGGCGGCGGAGACATAGGCATAGAGCGCTTCCGAAAAGCCGTGCGGGCCGCTGGCGGAGAGTGCGGAGGTGCCGGCATCGAGCACGACGGCGATGGCGGTGAAGCCGAGCATGACCAGAGGCAGCGAGAGGATGGCGAGCATGGTGAGTTTGACCTCTCGCGCTTCGATTTTCTTGCCGAGATATTCCGGGGTGCGCCCGACCATGAGGCCGGCGACAAAGACGGCGATGATGGCGAAGAGCAGGAAGCCGTAGAGGCCGGAGCCGACGCCGCCGAAGATGATTTCCCCCAGCATGATGTTGACCATCGGCACCAGGCCGCCCAGCGGCAGGAAGCTTTCGAGCATGCTGTTGACCGCGCCGCAGGAGGCGGCGGTGGTGATGGCGGAGAACAGGGCGGACTGGACGATGCCGAAACGGATTTCCTTGCCCTCCATATTGCCGAGGCTGCCGTCCATGCCGAGGGCGGTGAGGATGGGGTTGGCTTGCGCTTCCGACGCATAGAGGACGCTGACGCCGGCGAGGAACAGCAGCCCCATGGCGGCGAAAATCGCCCAGCCCTGGCGTTCATTGCCGACCATGCGGCCGAACATGTTGGTCAGCGCGGCGCCGAGGGCGAAGATCGACAGCATTTGCAGGTAATCGACCAGGGCGGTGGGGTTTTCGAACGGGTGGGCGGAGTTGGCGTTGAAGAAGCCGCCGCCGTTGGTGCCGAGCATTTTGATCGCTTCCTGCGAGGCGACCGGGCCGATGGCGAGGGTTTGATGGGCGCCTTCGAGGGTGGTGAGGTCGATATAGGCGCCCAGGGTTTGCGGCACGCCCTGCCAGACCAGCACGAGGGCGAAGATGACGCAGATTGGCAGCAGGGCGTAGAGGGTGATGCGGGTGAGATCGACCCAGAAATTGCCCAGCGTTGCGGCCGAGCGCCGGGTGATGCCGCGCACGAAGGCCATGGCGATGGCAATGCCGGCGGCGGCGGACATGAAGTTCTGCACCGTGAGCGCGACCATCTGCGAGGTGTTGCTCATCGTGGTTTCCCCACCATAGGACTGCCAGTTGGTGTTGGTGAGGAAGGAGATGGCGGTGTTGTAGGCCAGATCCGGGGTGAGGGCGGTTTGCCCCATCGGGTTGAGCGGCAGGCCGGCTTGCAGGCGCAGAATGGCGTAGGCGGCGAGGAAGCCGAGGGTTTTGAACACCAGCATGGCGCTGGCGTAGCCGACCCAGCCTTGTTCATCGGTGATCCGGATGCCGGCCAGGCGGTAGATGCCGCGTTCCAGCGGGCCGATTAGGGGGGAGAGCAGCAGACGCTCGCCAGTGGCGAGGCGGGTGAGATAGCCGCCGAGCGGGCGGGTGATGCCGATGATACAGGCGCAGAAGACGGCGATCTGCGCCCAGCCGAGCATGGTCATGGCGGGGCCCTCAAAATTTTTCGGGACGCAGCAACGCCAGGATCAGGTAGGCGAACAGCCCGACCGTGACCGCGGCGCCGAGGAAGAGATCCAGGGTCATGCGCCGGCCCTCACAACCGGTTGCAGAGCTGGACGAAGCCGAAGCAGACGGCGAAACCGCCGAGACCGAGCAGGAGGTAGAGGATGTCAGCCATGATGGGCCCCCGATGCGTGAGGGCCTGATGTCCTGCTTTGGGCATAGGAATGCGATGCGGAGCCCGGGCGCGCGGCATAGGAAAGTTATAGGGGTGGCGGCGCGCGGCGGGGCTTTCTAGCATCGGGCCACAGACGAGGAGCCGAAAGTGACCGCACGACGCCGGTTTCGCGGGATTTACCCCGTGCTTTATGCGTTTTTCGACCGGGCCGGGCGGCTCGACCATGGGGCGATGCGGGCGCAGGTGGCGCACTGCCTCGCCGCCGGGGCGCATGGGATCATGGTGCTCGGACTGGTGACCGAGGTGCACCGGATGAGCACCGCCGAGCGGCAGGAGGTGGTGGAGGTGGTGGGCGCCGCGATTGCCGGGCGGGTGCCGTATGCGGTGACGGTGGCCGAGCAGGCACCGGCGGCGCAGATCGGCTTCGCGCAGATGGCCGCGGGCGCGGGTGCGGACTGGGTGATTTTACAGCCGCCGCCGGGCAAGGGGCATACGGAGGCCGATTTGCAGCGGCATTTCGGCACCATTGCCGATGGATTGGCCGCCGACGGGCTGGCGCTGCCGTTGGCGATCCAGAACAACCCGGTCAACCTGGACAGTGCGCTGTCGCCCGAGGGGTTGATTGCGCTGGTGCGCGGGCATGGCAACATCGCGCTGCTGAAGGCCGAAGGCTGGTCGGTGGATATTGCCCGGGTGCTGGAGGCGCTGGGGGGCAGTGTGGATGCGTTTGGCGGGCATGGCGGGCTGGAGTTGCTCAGCCTGATCCGCAGCGGCGGGGTGGGGCTGATTCCGGCGCCGGATTGTCTGGCGGCGCAGGTGGCGATCTTTGACGGGCTGACATCCGGCGATGCGGCGGCGGTGCGGTTGGCGCAGCAGTTGCACAAGGAATTGCTGCCGTTGATCGTGTTCATGACCCCCGGGATTCCGGGCATTTTATGTTACGGCAAGCGGGTGATGGCGCGGCGGATGGGGCTGAGGCAGGTGTTTGACCGGGCGCCGGCGGAGGCACCGACCGGGTTTGGTCTGGCGGAAATGGAGCGGCTGTATGCCGAGGTGACCGAGGCGGAGGCCACGTTGCTGCCCCGGTTGCAGGCGCGGCTGGCGGCGATGCGCTAAGGCGCCTGCGCCGGGCGGTTGAATTTGCTTGCAGCGGTCGGGATACGTTTTTATAACTAACTAAATGACCGAAGCCATCCCCGTATTGCGCGTGCAGGCGACCGCCCCGGAGATGGTGCGGCGGTTGGGGTTGATTGTGGGCGGGCTGGCGGCGGTGATTGCGCGGCGGTTTTTGCGTGACCCGAAATTTGGCGCGCTGGTGGCGCCGCTGTGGGGCTGGTTGAACCGGACGGTGCAGCGGGTTGGGCGGGCGCCGGTGGGGGCGCCTGTGCGGGTGCGTGCGCCGGTTGCGCCGCGTGTGGCGCCGGATGATGCGGCGGGGCGGGCGGTGCGGCCACGGCTGCGGCTGCCGACGGGGCGTGGCTGGCTGGTGCAGGCGTTGGGCTGGGAGGCGGCGGGCTATGGCAGCCAGTTGCAGGCGCTGCTGGCCGAGCCGGAGATGCAGGCTTTGCTGGACGCGGTGCCGGCGGTTGGCCGGGCGTTGCGGCCATTGGGGCGAATGCTCGGGGTGCAGGTGGGGCCGGCGCGGGTGAAACCGCCGGCAGCGCCGAAGCCGCGCGCGGTGCGGATACGGCGGCCGCGTGCCAAGTTGGTGCGGCCGGGCGATCCGTTGGCCTGGAGCCCTGGGCCGATCCCGTCATCGTGGTGGCCGGAGAAAAAACGCAGCTGAGGTGGTGGGGTGGTTGTTTGTGCTAAATGTTGCGTTATCGTAATATATAGGTATTTGTATGGCATTCGACGGTATCGGGTCTGGCTTGCTTTTTCGGCGGCGAGCCATTCATAGTCTAAACCAGTGGTTTTGGTGGAAACTTCCGAGGTTTGGTAAATGAAAATGCGGGTTATGCTGGCGATTTGTTGCGTTGTATTGGTGTCTGTTGCCGTGCCTTCGGCGGAGGCTTACACGGTGAAGGGGATGGGCAAATGCAGCGGCTGGATTGGTGGCGAGGATGATCGGTTCTGGCTGCTCGGGTTCCTGTCCGGCTATAATTACGCCAAGGATACCAATATCGGCCGGGGGGTGGAGCCGGCGCAGATCTACAAATTCGTCACCCGCTTCTGCAAGGAACGGCCGGGCGACGATCTGGGCGATGCGGTGACCGCCTTTATCGCCACCCACTAAGCCGCCACGCGGTTAGAGCGGGGTGACGCCGCACCAATCGGCGATGAAGGTGGCGATGGTGTGGGTACACTGGCGCAGATCCGCCAGCGAGGTGCGTTCATCGAAGCCGTGATTGCCTTCGCCAAGCGGGCCGTAGCACAAAGCGGGGATGTTGAAGTAGCGGCCGTAATAACGGGTATCGTTCACCGCCGTGGTGCGGCGGTCTTCCATGGCGGTGCCGTGGACTTTGCCATGGGCGGCGGCGAGCACGGCTTCGGCGTCGCTGCCTGGTTCGAGCACGAAACCATCGGCCTGAAAGCCGTTCCAGATGATCTCCGGCGGGTTGTTGGCCAGGAAATGATCGCCGCTGACCGCGGCCTGCACCGCGCGCTCCACCCCGGCCATGGCGGCTTTCACGTCCATCGAGGGGAGCAGGCCGATGCGGCAATCGACCTCGCACCACGAGGGGGTGCTGGAGGCCCAGTCGCCGCCGCGGATGATGCCGGGGTTGAATTTGATCGGGTCGCGGATCGCGGCATACCAGGTGTCGGTCTTGGCGGCCTCGTTCAGGGTTTTGGTGTGGGCGTTCAGCGCCTGGATGAGGTGATAGGCCGACATGATGGCGTTGCTGCCATCTTGCGCGACGGCGACATGAACAGGCACGCCCTGCACGCGCAGGCGGAACCAGAGCGTGCCGGTATGGGTGCGGGTGATGGTGTGGTGCGTGGGTTCGGGGATCAGCACCGCATCGGCGCGGTAGCCACGCAGCAGGGTGGAGAGGGCGCCGTTGCCGGTGCTTTCCTCCTCGGTCACGGTTTGCAGATAGACATCGGCGGCCGGGGCGAGGCCGGCGGCGCGCAGGGCTTCGAGCGCGAAGACCATGCAGGAAACGCCGGCCTTCATGTCGTTGGCGCCACGACCATAGAGCCAGCCATCGCGGATGGTGGCGGCGTAGGGCGGGTGGGTCCACATCGCCGCCGGGCCTTCGGGCACCACGTCGATATGGCCTTGCAGGATCAGGCTGCGGCCGGTGCTGACCGGCGGGCGATGGGTGGCGACGACCTGGATGGAGCCGGCCGGATCGACGCCGAGCATGGGGGCGGATTTTTCATGCCCGGCGAGACCGACATCGGCCAGAGTGTAGCGATCCACCGCGTAGCCGCGCCGGGCGAAATCGCGGGCGAGCCAGTCTTGCAGCGGGGCTTCCTCGCCGCGGCGGGAGGGGAAGCGGACGATGTCTTGCAGAAAGGCGACCTGCTGATCGAACACGGCATCAACGGCGTGGCGCAGAGCATCGGACATCAGGGCGGCTTTCTGGTTGCGGTCAGGTAAGGCCAAGTTCGGCCAGCTTGATCTGCATGGCAAGATGGCGTGAATACATGCGGCACTGGGAGAATGATCCGCCAGTGAACCAAAGCCCGGGCTGGGCGGTGGGCATCCACATATTGGCCAGTTCCTGCTGTGCGTCGAAGCCCCAGACCTGGCCGACGCGGGCGGCGATTTCCGGGCCGAACAGGGTGCCGACGAGGTGGTCCGGACCCTTGTAGCCGGTGGCGAGGACGGCGAGGTCGGCCGGGAGGGTGCGGCCATCGTTGAGGGTGACGCCGTTGGCGGTGAAATGGGCGATGTCGTGATACTGGATCAGGCCGATTTTGCCTTGCACCAACAAGTCTGAGCAGCCGACATTGAAGTAATAGCCGCCGCCACGGGTGCGGTATTTCAGTGGCCAGCCAGTGCCGTCCTCGCCGAATTCCAGCCGGAAGCCGATGCGTTCCAGCCCTTCGAGCAGGGAGGCATCGAGCGCGCGGGCCTTGGCGGTGAGTTGCTGATGCGCCTGCTTCATCACCGGCAGTGGGAAGGAGGTGTTGATGAGGTCGCGATCGGCGAGGGTGGGGCCGTCACCGTAATAAATGCCGTCGTAGAGCTGGGCGCTGGGCTCGACATTGACCACCAGAGTGGGGCTGCGCTGCACCATGGTGACCTGGGCGCCGTTGCCGTGCAGTTCCTGGGCGATGTCATGCGCGCTGGTGCCGGTGCCGAAGACGAGGACCGGGCGGCCGCGCCATTGGGCGGGTTCGGCGAAGCGGCTGGAGTGCAGGGTGGTGCCGGTGAAGCGGTCCAGCGTCGGGATGGTGGGCAGGTTGGGGGTGCCGCTGACCGAGGTGGCCATGATGATGTGGCGTGGGTGGAGCAGGCGCTGGCTGCCATCGGCGAGGGTGAGGCGGGCGGTCCAGCGTTGGCGGGCCGGGTCGTACTCGGCGCCGTCGAAGCTGGTGGAGGTCCAGAAGGCGATCTCCATCGCCTCGACATACAGCTCCAGCCAGTTGGCGATTTTGTCTTTGGGGATGTAGTTCGGCCAGGTTTTGGGGAAGGGCAGGTAGGGGAGGTGGTTGCTGTAGACCTGGTTGTGCAGTTTGAGGCCGTGATAGCGGCGGCGCCAGTTGTCGCCGATGCGGGCCATGCGGTCGACCACCAGCGTATCGACGCCGAGGGCACCGAGGGAGGCGGCGGCGGTGAGGCCGGCATGGCCGCCGCCGACGACGAGGACGGCGGGATCGCGGTCGGTGTAGCGCAAGGCGGCTTCGCGTTTGTCGTGCCAGTTCGGGCCGCCGAAGTCGCGTTCGAAGGCGGGTTCCTCGCGGGCGAGGCGGGCGGATTCCTCATCATGGCCGGTGATGCTGTCGCGGGCGGTCATCAGGGTCCAGGCCAGCGGGGTGGGGCCGGGTTGCAGGCGGAGAATGCCGGCGCCGGGGCCGTGCTGGGTTTGGAAGCTGATAATGGCCTCGATGGTTTCCACGCCGGCGCGTTCGACGAAGCGGGGCGGGAAGCGGTCTGGCGCGATGATGAAGGTGTGGGCGTGGCTGTGCTGCAGGCCAGAGGCCAGGGTGGCGGCGATGCTGGGATGGCCGCTATAGGTGGCGATGCGGGTGGTGAGGCCGGCAATGTCGCGCCAATGACCGTCGGCGAGGAAGAGGGCGGCAAGGGCGGCAGGGTCGGCCGCGATGCTGGCGGCGTTGAAGCGGTTGAGCCAGGATTGGATGATCTGGCTCGCCGTTGGCTCCGTGGTTTGCAGCATGATGGAGGCGATTCCCTGTTGGTTTTTCGGTGTTGGTTTTCTGATGAGCAGCGTAGGCGGAGCGCAGGCTGCACTGCAAATCCGCCGGAACGGGAGATGCGATGACCAGGATTTCCGCTGAACGGGCAAAGGCGCTGGCGCTGCGCCGCTATGAAGCGACCGCGGTGCCGTGGGCGAGCGATCGGGCGGAGCCGCGGTTGGATTTTTACTCGCCGTTCGGGCCGATGATCGCCAAGACGCAGATTGCCCCGGAGTTGGTTGCGCGGCTGAACCGGTATGCCGACCCGCAGGTGACGCCGGGCGTGTCGCGGGAATTTCATGTGCCGCAGGCGGCGGTGGTGGATGGGGGGACTCAGTCGCTGCAAGCGGTGACGGAGGCGGCGATTGCCCGGTATGTGAACGGGGTTTACGGCGCGCCGCCGGAGCAGGTGCGGGTGGAGACGTTCTGGATTGTGAGCCAGGTGGCGGGTTCGGCGAGCCCGATGCACCATCACTCCAGCGATATTTCCGGCGTGCTGTATCTGAAGGTGCCGGAGATTGCCGATCCGGCGGAGGAGGAGAAGACCTATATCTCCAACCGGCGGGCGGGGTTCATCAATTTCATGATCGGCGGGCGGCAGGAGTTTTCCCGGTCGCTGATCAGCTTCAAGCCGGTGGTGGGGGATTTTTATGTGTTCCCCGGCTGGCTGCTGCATGGGGTGGAGCCGTTTGATGGCCAGGGGGAACGGCGGTCGCTAGCGTTTAATGCCTATGTCGAGACGCAGCGATAGAGCGAGGTAACGCAGGCGGCCGGAGCCGTGCAGCCAGCGGAGTGCCGCGCCGGCGCTGGGCTGGACGGTAGGCGGGGCCCCGGTATCGGGTGCGGTGAAGCGGTAGCTGGGGAGGGTGGCGGCGGTCCAGTCCTGCCCGGTCTCCAGACGGAAGCCGGCGGCCTCGGTATGGCGGAGCAGGGTTTCTGGCGGCATCCAGACCTCGGGCCAGGGGCCGTATTCGCCGTGCAGCGCGGCGGCGATGCGCGAGTCGGGCCACGGGGCGGCAGCGGTTTGCGGGGAGATGGCGAAATCGGTGAGCACAAGCCGGCCATTGGGGCGTAGGACGCGGGCGGCCTCGGCGAGGAAGCGGGTGCGGGCGGGGAAGTGGAACATCGCTTCCACACAATAGACCTGATCGAAACTGGCGGCAGCGAAGGGTAGGGCACAGGCGTCGGCGGCGATGAGGCTGAGGCGGTTGCCGGGGCGTGCGGGGATTTCCTGGCAGACGCGGAGTTGGCGGGGATCGATATTCACCCCGGTGAGGTGGCAGCCGTGCAGCGACTGGTTCAGCAGGGCAAGCAGGCCGCCGAAGCCGCAGCCAATGTCCAGGATGGCGGTGGCCGGGGCAGGCGGGCCGAGGCTGGCGATCCGGCGGGTGAGGGCGAATTGTGCGGCGGCGAAGTCGTTGCCAGCCGGCGGGCGATCCCAAAACCCGAGATGCACGTCGCGCGCCGGGTCATGCGGGCGGCGGGCGGCGAGCATGTGGTCGAAATACGGTGGCACCCGGCGCATGGGTCAGCCCCAGCAATGCACGGACTGGCCATCGCGGGCTTCGGCCATGAAGCTGCAAACCGTCCAGCGGGTGCGGGTGCCGCCGACGGGCACGACCCGGTGGAGGAAGCGGCCGGAGTTGAAGAGCACGAGATCGCCCGGTGCCAGGCGGAGGCTGATATGGTCCACCCCTTGCAGGGGGATGTCGGCGGCGTTGCGGCCGTGGTCGGACATCTGCCAGGCCTGACCGTCGTGCTTGATGTTGAAAATCTCCAGCGCGCCGCCGGTCTCGGCAATGGACAGGCCGAGCACGAAGGAGAAGATGTCGCCGCTGATGGCTTGGTTGATGAATCGGTAGCTGGCGCGCAAGGCTTGCTCACTGTCGAAATGCGGCGGGATGAAGCCGCCGGGGCGATGGGCGCGGATTGTGGTGAACATGTGGCTCAGCCCGGGCTGCGGGCCGGGGGCGGGCTGATAGCGGCGGCCGCCATCGAGGGCGGAGAACAGGCCGGTGAGGCGGGGTTGCAGGTCGTCCATCCCGGCGCAGAGGCGGGTGAGGCCCTGCGCGAAGCCCGGCACGGCGGCGAAGTAGGCGCGTAGATCCGGGTGGGTGAGGTTGAGGTTCATGCCGAGGAAGAACGCGCGCATGACCGGTGGGAAGTCGGTGCGGGGCAGGCCGTGCTGTTCGGCTTCCAGGCGTTCGCAGAGGGTGGCACAGTCGGCTGGCGTGTAGACGCCGCGCACGAGAATGCCGTCACACGCACCGGCGCGCATTTGCCGGATGATGGTGGCATGATCAGCACATGCATCGGCGGCGATTTCCGCCAGTTTGAAGAACGGCGCCATGCGGTCAGGGGGCGTTTCGGGTTGCGGCGACGGGCGGGCGGCGCCGAGGTGAGGATTAGGTTTGGTCGAGGCTGGCGGGAGGTGCGGCGGGTGGTGGCACGGCCGGAGTGACCACGGTGGCTGGCGTCGCGGCCGGGGAGGCCTCGGCTGGGGCGATCGGGGTTGGTGTGGCGCTGGGTGAGGACGTGGGGGCGGCCGAGGGTGCAGGCAGCGGGGTGGTGGGCGGCACCACCGGGGTAACTTTGTCGGCTTTATTCGGCGGGGCGACCTTCACCGTGTAATCTGGCACAATCCGGGCCTGGGCACCGGCAATCACCAGAACATGCATGCCGACGACCAGCGGCAATTCATCCTGCTGGGTAACGCTGATCAGCTTATCGTCGGCTTTGCGGACGATGTATTCATAGGCGGTGGTGGCGCCGGCGACCTTTTCGGTTGAGCGCCCGACCAGGGAGCCGATCAGGCTGCCGCCGAGGGCGCCGAGCGCGCTGGTGGCACCGCTGCCGGGAAGTTGTGAGCCGGCAATGCCGCCGGCGGCGGCCCCGGTAACGGCGCCGGTGCTGCCATCATTGGTGACGCCAACGGGGCGGGCGCCGATGATGACGCCCTGATCCACTGGGTTGGCCTTTTGCACCGCGCCGCTGTCGTAGCTGTCGGGCGAGTAGCTGGGGCCACAGCCGGCCAAGGGTAGGGCGCACGCCAGCAGCATTGCCAGATAGGGGGCAGGGTTGAACGCCATCTCATCACTCTCCGTTGCTGCCCGCTGACGCATGCCGTATCGCACCGACGTGTTTTAAGGCGATCGGGCCGGTGAGCGCAAACCGCGGTCAGGCCGAAACGCGCCCCCCCGGGGTGAGCCAATGGGGCTTCCCACACAAGGTTACATGCATCGCGGCACCGCGGAGCAGGATCACCTCCGAAGTGTCGCCGGTTATGCGCACTTTCAAGTGCCGGCCTTGCCATTGGGTGGAAAAGCGCATGCCCGGCCATTCCGGCGGCAGGCGGGGGGTGAGTGCGATGCCGTCGGCCAGCACCTGCAGGCCGGCGAAGCCGAGCACGGCGACCTGCCACAGCCCCCCCAGAGTTGCGATATGCACCCCGCCCGCGCTGCCGCCGGCGCTGTCGGTCAGGTCGATGGCGGCGCTATCGCGGAAGTAGCGCAGGGCCAGCGCGCTATCACCCAGCCGGGCTGCGACCAGCGCGTGCATGACCCGGCTGAGGGAACTGTCATGCGCGCATTTCGGGGCGTAGTAGTCGAAATTGGCCCGCTGGTCGGCGGCGTTGAACGCCTCGGGCAACAGGCCGAGCAGGGCGACGATATCGGCCTGCTTGCTCACCATCGAGCGCTGCATCCGCTCGCGGCCCAGCACATCGGCCATGGCGACGGCGCGGCCGTCATATTGGCTGATGTCGATATCTTCCAGCGCGAAGAAGCCCTCGAACTGCGCCATCACGGGGCCAGCGCGGTCGCCGGTGACCACGCTTGCGGCCGCCGCCGCCCATCGCGCCAATTCAGCATCCGTGATGGCCAGCCGGGTGGCGAGGTTGGGCCAGTGGCGGCCGAGCAGGGCCGGCAGGTCCAACGCCCGCTGTATTGTCCAGCGGGCCATCCAGTTGGTATAGGCGTTGTCGTCGATCGTCTCGTGATACTCATCCGGGCCGATCACACCGCGGATATGCCCGCGACCATCGGCTTCGCTGACGATCCGGCTGGCCCAGAAGCGCGCTGTTTCCAGCAGGATTTCCGCGCCGGCGTCCAGGAGGAAGGCGCGGTCCCCGGTCACCTGCCAATATTGCCACACGGCATACGCGACATCGGCGGTGATATGCTGTTCCTGCGCGCCACAGAGCACAGCGACCGGCTTGCCGTCGGCGCCGTTGAGGAAGTCTGGTGTGGTTTCGGCGCCGGTATCGGCGGACTCCCAGGCGTACATGGCGCCTTGCCAGCCGGCCTGAGCGGCCTTGGCGCGGGCACCGGCGAGGGTATGAAACCGATACATCAGCAACGCCCGCGCAGCCTCGGGCCAAGTGTAGGTGAAAAACGGCAGCGCGTAGATTTCCGTGTCCCAAAACACGTGGCCGAGATAGCCATCGCCGGTCAGGCCGCGGGCACCGATGGAGACATGCGGGTCGTCAGGGTTGGCCGAGCCGATCAGATGGTAGACCGCGAAACGCAAGGCCTGCGTTGCGGCAGCATCACCCTCGATCTCCACATCGCTCGCCGCCCAGCGCGCCATCCAGGCATCTTCATGCGCGGCGACCACAGCGCGCCAGCCAACCGAACTGGCGCGGATCAAAGCGGCTTGCGCGGCCCCGGCGGGATCGGCGTGCGCGCTGTCGCCGCGGCCAATGGCGACGAAGCGATAGAACTCGGCCGCGCCATCACCGCTGGTGCGATATCGCCAGCGCCATTGCAGATGATCGTGCTCCGCCGGGGTCAGCGGGCGGTCATCCACCAGCATGCCCGCTGCACCGGCCATTGCCAGCCGCTTGCCGGTATCCTGCGTGCTCCAGACGGCCAAATCGGCCTCTATCGTTTCCTGATCCAACCCCATCAGCGCCTGATCGAAGAACGCCTCGAACCGCACATCAACCCCGGCCGGCTCAACCTCTAGCCGCAGGAGCTGCAGGCCGATGGCGCGGTCGGCCTGCGAGACCATGCGCATGGTGCGAATACGCACCAGGATACCGGCCGGGTCGCGATGGTGCCACTCCTTGATCATCATCCCGCGGCGCAGATCCAGCGTTCGGCGTTGCAGGATCAACTCCCCCGTACGCAGTTGCAGGGCGTTGTCGTTGAGGTGGATTTGCACCCGTAGCCAATCGGCGGCGGGCATTAGCACCGGCACCGGCGGGTCGATATCGGGGATGTCGAATAGACCCGCGACATAGGTGCGCGGCCAGGAGCCGGAACTGACCGTATGGGTCCAGGATAGCCACATCGGGCTGCGGCTGATGCTGCGGGCGGCGCGGACCCCGATAAAGCCGTTGGCGACAGTGAAGCGGGACTCGATATCGCTCTCGCGCGCCTGATCGTAGCCCGTCTCGTCGAGGCGCCAGTCGGGGCTTGCGGTTGGTTCTAGTGCCTGCCACATCAACGCGGCTCCTCGGTTGCGGGTAGCGCGCATAAGGCGGCCACCGCGATATCGTCCAGGCTACGCACGACCCGGTTGGCTCCGGCGGCGCGCAGCCCTGCCGCGTCATTGTGCCGGGCGATGCCGAGTGCCGCCATCCCGCCGGCCCGCGCCGCGGCTATGCCCGCCGGTGCATCTTCTATCACTACGCAGGCGGTGGGCGGTTGGCGCAATGCCTCGGCAGCGGCGAGGAAAATCGCCGGGTCCGGTTTCCCGCGCGGTTCGTCCTGCCCACAGAGATTGGCGGTAAAGACGGTCTGTAAAGTGCCATAAGGCGGCATGGGGATTTGCCCCAGCATAGCGTTGGCGTTCTTGGATGATGATGCCGCGGCGATTGGCACCTGGGCGTGCCGCAAGGCCCGCAGCAGGTGCAGGGCATCTGGGAAGGCGGTGAATGCGCCGGCGGCGATCAGGCGCTGCAATGCCGCCTGCTTGCGTGCGGCATAGGCCTCCGGTGGCTCCGTCAGGGCGAATGCTTGCAGGACCGCGCGGGCACCGTCCAAGCGCGGCCGGCCGGCGACATGGGCTTGATAGAACGCGCTGGTGAACCGCGCCCGATCGGCGGCCTGCGCCAACGCCTCCCGCCATGCCCGTTCATGTGGGGAATCGATGACCACGCCATCGATATCGAAGATCACCGCAACCATCGTTTCGGTTCTGCCGTGCGACATGCGTTGGCGTTTCCCATTGTTCCGTGTGAGCATAGTCTAGGCTTGGCCGTAGTGGTTGATCCAGGTCATTACCCGACGGCCCGCGCCAGTCTAGCACCGCCATGTGCCGAGGAGGTCGAGGTGGCAAGTTTGCAACGGATAGTGCCGGTCGCCGTCGTGTTGATCGCGATCGGTGGTGGACTGTGGCTGGCGGCGCAGCGATCCAGCGCCGGGGGCGCACCTGGAGTGTTGTTCGGCAATGTGGAAATGCGGCAGGTCGATCTCGCCTTCAATACCGAAGGCGCGGTGGGGGCGATGCTGCATCAGGAGGGGGACCGGGTGCGGGCCGGTGACCGTCTCGCCAAACTCGACGACGCAACCTTGTTGCAGGTGGTAGCACTCTCCGAGGCCAAGCGCGATGCCGCCAAGGCGCAGCTCGATCTGTTGCTTGCTGGCACCCGGCCTGAGGAGATCGACCGCGCCCGCGGCGCCAGCGCCAATGCGGCCGCAGCGCTGGTGCGCGCGGAAGGGGTGTATGCCCGGCAGCAGGACCTGGCGAAGCGCGACATCGCCTCGCAACAAACCTTCGAGGACGCCCGCGCCGCGTTGGACCAGGCCCGCGCCCAACGGGTGCAGGCGGAGGCCGCCTTGGCCGAAGCCATCGCCGGCCCCCGTCCGCAGGAAGTGGTGGCGGCCCGAGCCCAGCTTCGGGCCGCCGAGGCAACTGCGGCGCTGGCGCATGTGCAACTGTCCCAAACCGATCTGGTCGCCCCGAGCGATGGGGTAATCATGACCCGGGTGGTGGAGAAAGGCAGCGTCGTGCTGCCGACCTCACCGGTCTTTTCGCTCGCGCTGACCAGCGAGGTGTGGGTGCGCACCTTTGCGCCCGAAACGTTACTGTCCCGCGCGGTCCCAGGTGCTGCGGCCAGCATCCGCGATGATGCGGGCCATCAATGGCAGGGTCATATCGGCTATGTCTCACCGATGGCGGAGTTTACCCCCAAAACGGTGGAAACACCGGAATTGCGCACCCAGCTTGTCTACCGTCTGCGCATCCGGGTCGACACGCCCGACGATGCGCTCCGCCAGGGTATGCCGGTCTCGATCCTGTTGCCGGACGGGAAATGACCGAGCCGGTCGCACCGCTCGCAACGATCGCCGGCCTGCGGCATCGCTTCCCCGGCGCCCGGCACGCGGCACCGCAGACGGCGTTGGACGGGATCGACACCACCATCCTGCCGGGCATGATCACCGGCGTCGTCGGGCCAGATGGCGCCGGCAAAACCACCTTGCTCCGCCTGTTGGCCGGCCTGCTGCGCCCGACCGCGGGGCAGATCGCGGTCTTTGGCCTCGATCTCGCCGATCACGCGGCGACGGTGCATGACCGCATCGGCTATATGCCGCAACGCTTCGGCCTGTATGAAGACCTGACAGTCGCCGGCAATATCCAATTGCATGCCGACCTGCACGCCATGCCATCCGCCATCCGGGTGCCGCGCATCAGCATGCTGCTGGCGGCCACCGGGCTGGCGCCGTTCACCGATCGGCTGGCGGGCAAGCTATCCGGCGGCATGAAGCAAAAGCTCGGCCTGGTCTGCGCGCTGCTCGCCCGGCCGAAATTGCTGCTGCTCGATGAACCCTCGGTCGGGGTCGATCCCGCCTCGCGCCGGGAGCTTTGGGCCATCGTCGCGCATATGCTGGCGGAAGGTTTGGCCGACGGTATGGGCGTGGTCTGGGCCACGGCCTATCTCGACGAAGCCGAACGCTGCGGCCGCGTTCTGCTGCTGCACGAAGGCCGCTTGCTGGCCGATGACACGCCGGAGGCCATCATGGCTCCGATGCGAGACCGGGTGTTCCTGCTCGACGTGCCACCTGGGCAACGGCGTGCCGCCGTGCGGCTGGCAGCCTCCGTCGCGGGCGTGGCGGATGCGTCGGTGCAGGGGGATCATCTGCGCATTGTGCTCCGGCCAGGCGCCGCGCTGCCCGACCCATCCGCCCTTGGCGGCAGCCACCTGTCGCCTGCCGCCCCCCGGCTTGAGGATGGTTTCATCGATCGCCTCGGCACCGTCGCGCCCACGCCGATCCCCGCGCCAGCCACGCGACCGGTCGCCCAAGGGCCGGCGATTGAGGTCGCGCATCTCGTCCGCCGCTTCGGGGATTTCCTCGCCGTCGATGATGTCAGCTTCTCCGTCGCGCGCGGGGAGATCTTCGGTTTGCTCGGCCCGAACGGTGCCGGCAAATCCACCATCTTCCGCATGCTCTGCGGCCTGCTGCGCCCCAGCGCCGGTCGCGCCCAGGTGGCCGGCGGCGACCTGATCCGCGAACCGGCCGCCGCCCGCGCCCGGCTTGGCTACATGGCGCAGCGTTTCTCGCTCTACGGCGAACTCACTGCCCGTGAGAACCTGCGCTTCTTCGCCCGCGTCTACGGGCTTTCACGCGCCGCGCAGCAGGCCGCCGTCGCCGCCGCCCTCGCCGATTTCGACCTCGCCGACAGTGCCGACCAGGTGGCCGGCGACCTACCGCTCGGCGTCAAGCAGCGGCTGGCGCTGGCGGCCTCCCTGCTGCACGCGCCGGACATTCTGTTCCTCGACGAACCGACCTCTGGCGTTGACCCGCTGGCCCGGCGTGCGTTCTGGGCACGCATCGGCACGCTGGCCGAGGCCGGGGTTACCGTGCTGGTCACCAGCCATTTCATGGATGAGGCGGAGTATTGCGACCGCCTCGCCATCGTCTCCTCCGGCCGGCTGATCGCCACCGGCACCCCGGCCGATCTGCGCGGCCGGGTTCGCAGCGATGCCATGCCCAACCCCACGTTGGAAGACGCGTTCATCGCCCTCGTCGGCGCCGACCTGCGCGCGAGGGCGGCATGATCGCCGCCGCCCTGCGCCTACGCGGCCTGCTGGTGAAGGAAGTCACCCAGGTGCGGCGTGATCCGTCATCTCTGCTGATCGCCTTCCTGCTGCCGCTGGTCCTGCTGCTGATCAACGGCTTCTCCATCACGCTCGACGCGCGGGCCGTGCGCCTCGCGGTGGTCATCGATGCCCCGACCGCGCCAACGCAAGACCTGTTCCAGGCCATGGCCGCCTCGCCCTATCTCGCCCCCATCCTGGTTGCCACCACCGCGGACGGCGCCCGGCTCATCGCCAGTGGCAGCGCGCGCGGCATGCTGGTGGTGCGGCAGGATTTCGCCGAAACCCTGTTGCGCCCGCAACGATGGCCGGCGCATCTCGGCCTGCAGGTCAGCGGCACCGATCCCAACACCGCC
The DNA here is from genome assembly GCA_903893975.1 of uncultured Rhodospirillales bacterium. GTDB lineage: Bacteria > Pseudomonadota > Alphaproteobacteria > Acetobacterales > Acetobacteraceae > CAITOL01. The sequence continues at coordinate 26,449 of CAITOL010000036.1, forward strand.
CGTCTGGTGGAAGGCTATGTCGCCGGGGCGCTGCAAACCTGGCTCAGCAGCCACGCGCTGGAAAATCGCCTGCTCGCCACCCCGGCGGCCACGCTAGAACATCGCTACTGGTTCAACGCCGAACTCCGCTCTTCCAACTCCATCATCCCCGGCATGATCGCCTTCGTCATGTCGATGACCGGCACTCTGCTGACCGCGCTGGTGGTGGCGCGGGAGTGGGAGCGCGGCACGATGGAAAGCATGCTGGCCAGCCCCGCCCGCATGGCGGAGCTGATCGCGGCCAAGCTGGTCGTGTATTTCGGCCTCGGCATGATCTCGATGCTCGAAGCCGTTTTGGTCGGCACGCTGGTCTTTGCGGTGCCATTTCGCGACGGCATCCTGCCCTTGCTCGCCGCCGCGGCCTTGTTCCTGCTCTTCGCCCTGGCGCTCGGCCTGTTCATCTCCACCCTGGTGCGCAACCAGTTCCTCGCCTCCCAACTCGCCTTCCTCGTCACGATGCTGCCGGCGATGATGCTGTCGGGCATGTTGTTCGACATCGCCTCCATGCCTCCCTGGCTGCAATGGCTCACCTATCTTTTCCCGGCCCGCTATCTGGTCTCGATCCTGCAAACCCTGTTCCTCGCCGGCTCGGTCAACGCCGTGCTGCTGCCCAATCTCGCCGCGCTCGCCATCTCCGCCACCGTGGCCGTCGCCGCCACCCTCGCGGTCACCCGCCGCAGACTGGACTGACCGATGTTGCGCCGCATCCTCGCCCTCATCCTCAAAGAACTCTCCTCGCTCTGGAAAGACCCGAAATCCCGCATGGTGCTGGTGGTGCCGCCGCTGATCCAGGTCATCATCTTCGCCCATGCCGCCACCTTCGACGTCTCCGGCGCCGCGCTCGCCATCTGGAACGATGACCGTGGTAGCCTGGCCGGCGAACTCATCCGCCGGTTCGCCTATTCCAGCGCCTTCAAAATCGTCGCCGCCCCGCAATCCCAAGCCGAGGCGGCCGCGCTGATCGACGGCCAACAGGCGGTGGCCGTGCTGCACATCCCCGAACGCTTCTCCGCCGACCTGCTCGCCGGTCGCGGCGGCCGGCTGCAATTGCTGATCGACGCCCGCCGCTCCAACACCGCCTTGCTGGTGCAAGGCTACGCCAACGCCATCGTTGCCACCTATGCCGCCGAACACGCCCCCCGCCCGCCGCCGCTGGTGATTGAAACGCGGGACTGGTTCAACCCGACGCTAGAGCCAGAATGGTTCGTGCTGCCCGGCCTGGTCGCGGTGCTGTCGATGCTGATCGGCATGATGGTCGCCGCACTCTCTTTGGCGCGCGAGCGGGAACTCGGCACCTTCGAGCAAATGCTGGTCACCCCGCTGCGCCCGGCGGAAATCATGATCGGCAAGGCCATCCCGGCCATGATCGTCGGCCTGTTTGAAGCCAACATCGTCATCGCCGCCGCAGTGCTCTGGTTCCGGGTGCCCTTCGTCGGCAGCCTGGCCCTGCTTGAGGCCGGGCTCCTGGTCTACCTGCTCGCCGGCGTTGGCGTCGGCCTCGCCATCTCCTCGGTCGCGCAAACCCAGCAGCAGGCCATCCTCGGCGTGTTCATCTACGCCTCCCCCGCCGTCATGCTCTCCGGCTTCGCCTCCCCCATCGAGAACATGCCGCCCATCGTGCAATGGATCACCCTGGTGGACCCAATGCGCTGGATGCTGATCATCGCCCGCGGCGTGTTCCTGCAAGGCATGCCCGCCGCCATCGCCTGGTCGGCCATCTGGCCCATGGCGCTCATCGGCATCGCGCTGATGACCGCCGCCGGCCTGATGGTGCGCCGCGCGGTGGCCTAACCGCCCCGGCGTTTCAGCCTTCCGCCAGCCACGCCCGTTGCCGGGCCATCCGCGCCAGGTTCATCACCCGCCATGCGATCCCCGGTCGGGCCGAGCGTGCGCGGATATCCCAGGCACGGGCATCTTGGATCGCCTGCACCATCGCCGGTCGTTGCGCGACCGCCAAAGCGATCTGCGCACCCACATTGGCGGCGGCGAGCCCGCCCGTCGTGCCCGATTGCCCCGCCGCCAGCGGCAACGCCAGCCCCAGCGCCTGCGCCCGCGCCGCCACCGCTGGCTGATCACCAAAGAACGGCCAGGACAGCATCGGCACCCCCGCCGCGATCGCCTCATGCGTCGATCCGGTGCCCTGGTGGGTGATGAACAGATCCGCCTGCGCCAATTCACGCGCCTGATCGGCAAACCCCACCGTCCGCACTGCGGCGCAATTCAATCGCGCCACCACCTCGGCGCTCAGTGCCGCTCCGCCCAATCCAATCACCGCCGTCGCCCCAGGGATCGCCCGCACCGCCGCGGCAATTTCCCCCAGCGCCGCCAGCGCCTCATCCTGCCAGTAGCGCCAGATCACGGTGCCGAACGACACATACAGCCGCAGCCGCGCCGGATCGAAGCCGCGCCCGTCGGCGATGATCGTCCCCGCCGCAGCCGCCGAGCCAAAAAACGCCACCGGATGCAGCGCCGCCTGCTCGGCCGGCGTCCACCACTCCCCTGGCTCCATCTCGATGTTCAGCCACGGGCTCGGGTCGGCGATGTAGGACCACGGCGTGATATCGCCGAACCCGTCAACCTGGCGCAATCGTGCCACCGCCGCCCGGCACGCAGGCCCGATCGAGGCCGGCTGGTCGCGTTGGATCGCCGCCCGGCAGGCGGCGGCATCGGCGATATGCCCCGGCAGCACGTTGATCCAGGGCAACCCCAATCGCGCCGCCACCACGCGCCCGACCACGGCAAAGCTCTCACACAGCACCAGGTCCGCGCCCCAGCCCTGCACCTCGGCCAGCAACCGATCGGCATGGGCGGCGGCAAAGCTCACAAACCGTGCCGGCACCGGCCGCGTTTCCGCGTCCGCCGCCGCCAGGTCGCCGGCCGCGAAGATATCCGTCACCCCGGCGCCGACCTCGGCCAAGGCGGCCCGGAACGCCGGATCGGTCCAGACATGAACCTCCGCGCCCGCCTGCACCAGTGCCGCGATCACCGGCAGAAAATTGCTGAAATGGTTGCGCTCCCCCATCGCGAAACCAGCAATCCGCGCCGGGTGGGTCCGGGGTTGCGTGCAGGCAACGGGCTGGCCGGTGGCATCCATGCTCTCAGGTCTCCACCGCCGCCGGCAACGCGCTGACAAACGCCAGCAGCTTCCCGCTCGCGGTGCGAGGCAGGCTGTCCTGCACGGTAATGTCGATCGCGAATTCGCTGCCGAACCCCGTCACCGCCAGCGCATGGATCGCCGCCCGCGTCTCCGCCGTCAGCGGCTCGGCCATCACCAGGCGCAATTCGATCCGGTCCAGCGCGCGCTGCACGATCTGGTATTCCGCCACCGCCTCGATCTTGGCCATCTGATACACATTCAAATTCGCCCGCCGCCGCCCGCCCGATGGCAGATGCAGGTAATCATGCGCCCGCCCGACAATCCGCTTCAGCACCCCCAAGCCCCGGCCGCACGAACACGGCCCGCCGAGTTCCGCCTCGTCGCCCACCTCGTAGCGCAGCAGCGGGGTGGCGTAATTATGCAGCGGCGTCACCACCACCCGGCCCACCTCGCCCGGCGCGCAGGCCCGCCCGTCGGCGTCCAGCACCTCCACCAACATGGTTTCAGCCTGGATATGATACTGCCGCGCCTCCGGGCATTGCAGCGCCATGAAGCCGGTTTCCGCCGCCGAATACGTATCGATGATCTCGCAGCCCAGCACCTCCCGGCAGGCATCGCGCAGCGCGTCATCCACCAGCTCGCTCTGGGTCCAGACCGATTTCAGCGACGGCAACCGCACCCCCGCCCGGCGAAACTCCCCGATCAGCAGCCGCAGGTTGGACGGAAATATCAACAGATGGTTCGCCTGCACCCGTTGCATAAAGGCGAACTTCACCGCGAATGGCTGATGGTCGGACATATGCGCCACCTTGCCGGTCTGCCACAGCAGCTCGTCCACCCCGCCCCAACCGTCCAGCACCAGCCCTTCGGCGGACAGCACCGCCTCATAGCCCAGCGGGGTGAAGTAGTTCGGGTTGGACTGCCAGAACCGCACCAGCGTGCCGTCCGTCCCCTCCGCCGCCCACAGCCGTTCGCGGATATGGCTGCACTCCCACATCAGCTGCGCCAGCTCGGATTTGCGCACCCGCACCGGCACCCCGGTTGAACCCCCGGTGGTCACCAGCCCGTAATTGCCATGCGCCAGCGGATAGCCGGGCGGATGCAGCGCCTCGCCCGCATCCCGCACCGCGCGGCGCGTCGACACCGGCACCGCGTCCCACATCGCCTCCGTCAGCGGCACCCCGGGCCGCAGGCCCGCCGCCTGCAAACGTTCAGCATAAAACGGCACATGGCCCATGGCGAATTCCACCAGCGGCCGCAACTGCTCGAACTGCGCCGCCCGCATCCGCGCCGGCGGCCACCACTGGCTTTCGCCCAGCTGCTGCTGCACCGCCATCACCTTGGCCGCCTTATCGGTCAGCACCGCCGGCCAGGTCGCCGCCTCGATCGACGATCGCAGAAGCATCTTGTTTGCCACGTCAACCCCTCGCCTGAACCGGATGCGCCACGCACGCATCTGTGCGTGCCACTGCACTACCGGGGCAATATGCGAGCAAAAAGCCTGGGTGCAATAAAAAACCCGAGTTGCCCCGGCGCATCTTTCAAATACTGATAAATACAAACATTCGTTGTTATTGAGGCGTTTTATTTACCCAACCGCCCTCACGGCCGCCGCGCCAGCGCCAACCCCAACCCCGCCCCAACCAGCAACGCGCCGGTCAGCCGGTTGCGCACCCGGCCATGCATCCCCAGCACCCGCCGCGCCCGCCCGGCCGCCAGCGCCCACACCCCGTCCAGCCCCACCCCCAGCACCAGAAAGGTGAGCGACAGCAGCACGATCTGCGCCTCCACATCCCCGGCCCGGTCGAGGAACTGCGGAAAAAACGCCCCATAGAACAACAACGTCTTCGGATTGGTCAGCGACACCAGAAACCCGCGCAGATAAATCGCCCGCGCGGATTTCGGCTGCGCTTCCGTCCGGGTCAGATCGGTCGCCGGCGCCGTCCACGCCCGCAGCCCCAGCCACAGCAGATACCCCACCCCCAGCCAGCGCAGCGTATCGAACCACCCGGCCAGCGCCGTCATCACCGCCGTCATCCCCAGCGTCGTCAGCAGCAGCTGCACCACCATCGCCGACCCGGTCCCGGCCACCGTCAGCAGCCCGAACCGCGTGCCATAGGCGATGGCATTGGCGACAATCAGCGACACGTTCGGCCCCGGGATCAGAATCAGCACCGTGGTCGCCGCGCAAAACGCCAGATAGAGCGACAGGCTCATCATCCCAGCAGGCCGCGCCGCGCCAGGTTGCGCATCAGCGCCCCGCTGCCAAACGTCCAGGCCTCGCACGCATCGGTCGGGCGGATGCGGTTCACCAACCGGCCCAGTTTGGGGGTGGAAATCGTCACCACATCCCCGGTCCGATGGGTAAAGCCCTGGCCCGGCGCGCCCCGATCCTGTACCGGCGCGAACATGGTGCCGCAGAACAGCACCGCGCCATCGGGGAAGCGGTGATGCGCATTCAGCATCTGCCCGGCCAGATCCTCCGGATCGCGGCTGATCTGCGCCATGGATGACGACCCTTCCAGCCGGAAATTATCCTCCCCGGCGACGGTCAGCGACACCACGGCCTGCCGCACATCGGCAATCCCGAACGTGGCATCAAAAAACCGGATGAACGGGCCGAGCGCGGTCGCGGCGTTATTGTCCTTCGCCTTGCCCAGCAGCAACGCAGACCGGCCTTCAATGTCGCGCAGGTTCACGTCATTGCCCAAGGTCGCGCCCACAATCGCCCCGGCGGCGTTGACCACCAGCACCATCTCCGGCTCCGGATTGTTCCACGACGACGAAGGATGCACCCCGGCATCCATGCCCGTGCCCACCGCGGCCATCGGCTGCGCCTTGGTGAAAATCTCCGCGTCCGGGCCAATCCCCACTTCCAGATACTGGCTCCACGCCCCGGCCTTGATCAGCGCCGCCTTCAACGCCATCGCCTCGGCCGAGCCCGGCTTCAGTTTGGACAGATCATCCCCGATCAGCCGCGTCACCTCGGCGCGCAACGCGCCCGCCGCGTCCGAATTGCCGCGCGCCCGTTCCTCGATCACCCGCTCCAGCATGGAAATCGCGAACGTCACCCCCGCCGCCTTAATCGCCTGCAAATCCACCGGCGCCAGCAGCCAGGGCCGGGCGGCATCACGATGATCCACCGGCGTATTGGCCAGAATCTCCGCCAACGGGCCGAGATTTTCCCCCGTCGCCGCCCGCAGCGCCGCCGCCGGGTCCGGCGCCTCGGCCAGATCGCGCATGGTCGCGAAATTGGCGGAAATATCGATCACCCCGGCATCCCGGATCGCCACCACACTCGGGCCGGCCATATCGGGGCGCCAAACCCGCCCGGCCAGCGCACCAGCAGTGCCGTCAACGGGAAGGGCAGGGGTCATGGTCTCAAGCAAACGCGACATAAACGGTCCTCCTGCCGCCGACAGTGAAAGCCGCCCGGTCGGGTGTCAATCGCCGGGCCACGATATCAGCAATATATATCGATATCGGAACAAAAAGGACACGCAAAAGGCCAGCTTCAAGCCTATTTTCGTCGGGGTCGCACCCCCCACGCCGCCACCGGCCGCTCCCAGCCCGGACGGAAAACCTCCGCCTGCACCGGCATTGCCGGCCGCGGTCGCCACATCTTCGGCTGCGCCGGCGGCCGGGGCTCGCGCGCCACGGATGATGGCGGCGGTGCCACCCGCCCGTCCACCAGCGACAGGCCCAGCATATGGCACACCGGGCGCAACACCCGCGCCACCGCCGGATGCATCACCAGCAGCGCCGCCACGTCAGGCGCCTCCAGCACCGCCTGCAACTGCGATCCGAACCCCGCCGCCTCGTAGCCGAGGTCCCGCACCAGCCATCCGCGCCCTTGCGGTAGCCGAGGCGCGGTCACGCGGTCGCGGGCCGCGTCATCCGGAGTTGGCATGGCCCGCGCGCGAGGCGCCGCCCGGCGCGGGCGCACCGGCCGCAGCGCCGCCACCATCCGCCGCGCCACATGCGTCAACCGCCGCCACAGCGGCACAATCAGCCCGGCATGCCCAGGCCGCCGCAAAAACCGCGCCGCCACCAACGCCGCCAGCGCCGCCAGAATCACCCCCACGCGCCGCGCCAGGTCCTGCGGATCGGCCGGCGTCAGCGCCAAGGGGGGAGGGGAGGAATCCATGAAAAAATTCCTCGCACATTCCTCCGACCGCTGCAAGCGAAATCGTTAGCGTGGCTTACAGTTGCCCCAGCGCCACGCAGATCCTGGCAAGCTCCGCCTCGGTCAATTCCGGATACATCGGCAGGCTCATCACCTCGCCAGCGGCCACCGCGCTCGCCCGGCAGCCCGCCGGCCCCAGCGCCACCCGCCCGGCATAGGCCGGCTGGGTGTGCACCGGCATCGGGTAATGCACCCCGGTGCCAATGCCCTGCGCCCGCAACCGCGCCTGCACCGCCGGTCGGTCGGCCACCCGCACCACATATTGGTGGAACACATGCGCGCCCTCGGCCCGCCGCGCCGGCGGCGCGATATGGGCCGGCAGCGCCGCGTCATACGCCCCGGCAATCGCCTGCCGGCTGGCGTTATGCGCGTCCAGATGCGCCAGCTTCACCTGCAAAATCGCCGCCTGCACCTCGTCCAGCCGCGAATTCACCCCGGCGCTGTCGGAGATATAATGCTGCCGCCAGCCATATTGCCGCAGCGCCGCCAGCTCCGCCGCCAGCGCTGGGTCAGACGTCGCCACCACCCCGCCATCGCCCAGCGCGCCCAGATTCTTCGTCGGATACAGGCTGAACGTGCCCACCGCGCCGAACGTGCCCAATTTTTGCCCGCGCCAGGTCGCGCCATGCGCCTGGGCGCAATCCTCGATCAACCGCAGGTCATACCGCGCGCACAGCGCCAGAATCGCATCCAGATCGGCGGCCTGGCCATAGATATGCACGGGTATCACCGCCCGGATCGGCGGCAGCCCGGCCGGCGGATGGGCCAGCAATTCCGCCAGTTCCACCGGGTCCATGGTGTAGTGCAGCGGGTCGATATCGATCAGCACCGGCGTCGCGCCCACCATCTCAATCGCCGCCACCGTCGCCACCGCGGTATGCGCCACGGTCGCCACCGCCGCCCCCGGCCCAATGCCCAGCGCGCGCAGCGCCAGGCACAGCGCATCGGTGCCGTTGGCGCAGCCCACCGCATGCGTGCTGCCGAGCCAGCCGGCGAACGCGGCCTCAAACGCCCGCCCTTCGGCGCCCAGAATATACCAGCCACTGTTCAGCGCCCGGGCAACGGCGGCATCAATCTCCGGCTTCAGGCCGCGATAGGACGCACCAGGATTGGCTTGCGGGATCATGCCTCGCCTCCGTTACAAATACGCGGCCAGCCGGCTGCGATACCAGTCCAGCGACAGCCGGATGCCGTCCTCCAGCCCGGTTTTCGCCGCCCAGCCCGTGGCGTTGCGGAAGGCGCTGTCATCGGCGTGATAGCTGCCGATATCAATGCTTTTCCGATCGGCGGGAAATTCCCGCGTGGTGAACTGCGCCCCCGGCCCGGCCACCCGGCAGGTAATCTCGGCAATTTCGCGCAACGATGCCGGCGGCGGCCCGCCAATGTTATACACCTGCCCGTAACAGCCCGGCGTGCTGGCCGCCAGCAGAAACGCCTCCGTCACATCGTCCACATACGTCATGTCGCGCAGTTGCTCGCCGCCCCACACCTCAAACCCGCGCCCCTCCAGCACACAGCGCAGCCATATGCCCAGAAACGTCTGCCGCGCATCCCGAATGCGCAGCCGCGGCCCATAGCAATTGGTCAACCGCAGCGACACCACTGGCCGGCCCACCGTGCGATGCTCGATCATCCAATATTGCTCGCCGGCGAATTTGGACACGCCATTGGCATCCGGCGGCCGCACCGGGTGGCGCTCATCCACCGGCAGATAATCCGGCGTGCCATAGAATTGCCGGGTGGAGGCATGCACCACCACCGCCTCCGGCGCCGCTTCCCGTGCCGCCTGAATCAGCCGCACCTGCGCCACCGCGTTCACCGCGATATCGGCCAGCGGGTCGCGCTGCCCGCCCATATGGCTGGTCTGCGCCGCCAGGTTGAAAATCACGTCGCGGCCTTCGCACAGATTGCGCAGATCCACCTCGCGGATATCGGCGTTGACCAGCGTCACATCCGCGCCATCCAGATTGGCCGGATTGGCGCCGCCGCCAAACAGAAACCCGTCCAGCGCCGTCACCTTCGCGCCCCGCGCCGCCAGGGCATGGCACAGATTGGCGCCCAGAAACCCGGCCCCGCCCGTCACCAAAACCCGCCTGCCTGCCCACTCCATCCACCCGCTCCCGCTTAACCCCACCCGCACGCCCACAACCACGTAGGGCGGATGAAATCCGCCACCGCACCGCCCCAAAACCCCGCTGCATCCGCCCTGCTGGGAAATGACAACGCACCACTAATCCGCAATCGGCAACGCGGTCATCGCATAGCGGCACACCAGCGTCCGGTCCAGCACCGGGTCGTGCAACGTCGCCTCGAACACATCCGCCCAGGCAATCGGCGGCGCCGCCGCCAACGTGCCGCAGAACATCGCTGCCCCCTCGGCCAGCGCGCCAAAGCGGGCCAGCAAATCCTCCGGCCGCCGCAACCCAGCCAGCGTGCCGCGTTGGTACTCCCGCCAAACCCCGTTCTGCTGCACCCGGGACGACAGCTGCAACGCATCCCAGTGCCCGACCACCTCGTCGAACCGCCACACCTCCGCCGCCACCGGCTTGGCGCACATCTGCTTGGACCACGTCACCCCCGCCGCCTCCGCCGCCCGGTCGGTATGGTCAGACCCCACGGTCACATACAGCGCCCCGCCCGCCGCGATCAGCACCGCCTCCGCCTCCCCGGTAGACCCATCCCCCGCCAGATCAATCGCCGCCGCCGTGGTCAGCAACTCCCGCCCCACCCGATAAAACAGCGGCGTCGTGCGCGGTGGCTTCACCCCCAGCGCCGCCAATTCGTCGATATGATGCTGCACCGCCGCCGCATCGCGCCCCGCCCACCCGGCGATGACCAGATGCTGGATGGCAATCTGAAGGCTCTCGCCGGTTGGCTGGACGGTGAACTGCATATCGGTGCTCTTGCTTTCTGCGGCCCGCGCGCACAAACCGCGCGGGGATTGATGATGACAGGAGAGGCTGGCGATGGCCGGACATTCGCAGTTTAAGAATATCATGCATCGCAAAGGTGCACAGGACATCAAACGCGGGCGCATTTTCGCCAAGCTGATCCGTGAAATCACGGTATCCGCCAAGCTCGGCCTGCCCGACCCGGCGATGAACCCACGGCTGCGCGCCGCCATGACCGCCGCGCGCCAGCAGAACATGCCGAAAGACACCATCGACCGCGCGGTCAAAAAAGCCACCGGCGCGGGCGGGGAGGCGGATTACGTCGAAATGCGCTACGAGGGCTACGGCCCGGCCGGCGTCGCCGTCATCGTCGAAAGCCTGACCGACAATCGCAACCGCACCGCGTCGGACGTGCGCACTGCCTTCGCCAAAAGCGGCGGCGCGCTCGGGGAAACCAACTCGGTTGCTTTTTTGTTCTCTCGGCTCGGCGTGGTGCGCTATGCCGCCAGCGTGGCGGATGAGGACACGATGTTGGAAGCGGCGATCGAGGCCGGGGCGGAAAATGTGGAAACCACCGCCGACGGGCATGAAGTGACCGTGCCGGTGGAAGATTTCTTCGCCGTGCGCGACGCGTTGGAAGCCCGCTTCGGCGCGCCGGAAACCGCCAAGCTGGACTGGCGGCCCACCACCACCGTCACCCTCGACGAAGACAAAGCCGCCGCCGTGCTCAAACTGCTCGACGTGCTGGAAGACAATGACGACGTGCAGAACGTCTACGCCAACTTCGATATCCCGGAGTCGGTGATGGCCAAGCTGTCAGGCTGATGCATTGACCCGTCTGCTCGGCATCGATCCTGGGCTGCGCTTCACCGGCTGGGGCCTGCTGGATGTGGACGGCAACCGTCTGCGCCATGTCGCCGACGGCGTCATCGCCACCGATTCGGCCGACAGCGTCCCCGCACGGCTGAAAGCGCTCTACGACCAGCTCGCCGCCGTGCTGGAACTCCACCGCCCCGATGAAGCGGCGGTGGAGGAAACCTATGTCAACGTCAACGGCGCCGCTACGCTCAAGCTCGGCTACGCCCGCGGCGTCGCGCTGCTCACCCCGGCGCTGTTCGGCATCACGGTCGCCGAATACGGTGCCAAATCGGTGAAAATGGCCGTCGTCGGCACCGGCGGCGCCGACAAGGCGCAAGTCGCCATGATGGTCCGCCGCCTGCTGCCCGGCGCAACCATCAAACGCGCCGACGCCGCCGACGCGCTCGCGGTCGCCATCTGCCACGCGCATCATCGCGCCAGCGCCAATCGGGTGGCGATGGGGAGGCGGATGGCATGAAGGGCAGGGGAAGCACCGCTTTTTTGAAAAAAAGTAGCAAAAAACTTTTGCTCCTCGTTGCCTACGGCGTACTCTCACCGGTGAGAGTACGCCGTAGGCAAGGCCGTTTCGAAAAGTTTTTTTGGTTCTTTTTGTCCACAAAAAGAACACCTTACTTCGGTTCCCTCGTATGATCGCCAAACTCACCGGCCGCATCTCTCTAGAGGCCGACCGCTGCATCATCGACGTCAACGGCGTCGGCTACCTCGTGCACGCCTCCACCCGCACCTTGTCCGCCTTGTCCGACGGCCAGGTCGCCGCCCTGCTGATTGAAACCAGCGTGCGGGAGGACGCCATCGTGCTCTACGGTTTTTCCGAAGCCGCCGAGCGTGAATGGTTCCGCCTGCTCACCACCGTGCAGGGCGTCGGCGCCAAAGTGGCGCTGGCCATCCTGTCGGCGCTGTCCCCGCGCGACCTCATCGCCGCTATCCAGGCCGGCGATCGCGGCAGCCTCACCCGCGCTGCCGGCGTCGGCGCCAAACTCGCCGTGCGCCTGCTGACCGAACTGCGCGACAAAGCCGGCGCCATGCCGGTCGGCATCGGCTTCGCCCCGGTGCTGCCGCCGCTGGCGGGCACCGAGGCCGATGCCCTCTCCGCCCTGGTCAACCTCGGCTACCGCCGCCCGGAAGCCCAGGCCGCCGTCGCCCGGGTGATGGAACGGCTCGGCGATGCGGCGCAGGTTGACCAGGTCATCCGCGCCTGCCTGCAGGAACTGGCCAAATGAGCGACCGCGAAGTCTCCCCCCAACGCGCCGATGAGGACGCCGCCGAAGCCAGCCTGCGCCCGCAGGTTCTGGCCGAATTCGTCGGCCAGAAAGCCTCGCGGGAAAACCTTTCCATCTTCATCCAGGCTGCGAAGCATCGCGGCGAAGCGCTTGATCACGTTCTGCTTCATGGCCCGCCCGGCCTCGGCAAAACCACCTTGGCGCAAATCGTCGCCCGCGAACTCGGCGTCGGCTTCCGCGCCACTTCAGGCCCGGTCATCCAACGCGCCGGCGACCTCGCGGCCATCCTCACCAACCTCCAGCCGCGCGACGTGCTGTTCATCGACGAAATCCACCGCCTCCAGCCGGCGATCGAGGAAGTGCTCTACCCGGCGATGGAGGATTTCCAGCTCGACCTGATCATCGGCGAAGGCCCGGCCGCCCGCAGCGTCCGCATCGACCTCGCCCCCTTCACCTTGGTGGGCGCCACCACCCGCGCCGGCCTGCTGGCCACCCCGCTGCGCGACCGCTTCGGCATCCCGCTGCGGCTGATTTTCTACACGCCGGAGGAATTGCAGCAGATCGTCGCCCGCGGCGCGGAAAAGCTCGGCTTCGCCCTCACCGCCGACGGCGCGCGCGAAATCGCCCGCCGCTCGCGCGGCACCCCCCGCGTCGCCGGCCGGCTGCTCCGCCGCGTGCGCGATTTCGCCCATGTGCAAGGCAACACCCCGGTGGACAAAGCCCTGGCCGACGCCGCTCTGCGCCGGCTGGAGGTCGACCCGATCGGGCTCGACGCGATGGACCGCCGCTACCTCCGCCGCATCGCCGAACACCACAGCGGCGGCCCGGTCGGGGTGGAAACCCTCGCCGCCGCCCTGGCGGAAGCGCGCGACACGTTGGAAGACGTCATCGAACCCTACCTGATCCAGGAAGGTCTGATCCTGCGCACCAGCCGGGGACGTATGCTTGGGGAGCGGGGCTGGCGGCATCTCGGCCTCACCCCGCCCGCAGGCACCCAGCCGGTGCTGGACCTGTTGGCCGACGATATCGGGCAGGATGGATGACCGTTCATCTGCCATCCAGCATCCATGCCGGCGCGCATCTGTATGAAGTTCGGGTTTACTACGAGGACACCGATGCCGGCGGCGTCGTCTATCACGCCAATTATCTGCGCTTCGCCGAACGCGCCCGCACCGAAGCGTTGCGCGCGCTCGGTGTGCCGCATGCGGAAATGGAATCGCAGCATGGCCTGATATTCATGGTGCGGCGCGGCAAACTGGACTATCTCGCCCCGGCGCGGCTGGATGATTTAGTCATAGTCGCCACCGAGGTTGCAGCGATTCGCGGCGCATCGGTCAGCTTGCGGCAAACGGTGTGGCGCGACGGCAAACTGCTCGTCGAGATCGGCCTGGACCTCGCCTGCCTCCGGGCAGCCGACCAGCGGCCCTACCGCATCCCGCCGCGCTGGCGTGATGCGCTCATGAGCATGATTTCGCCCTGATCGGGGCGTGATGGAAACACAATTCGGGACCAGCGTCCCGGATGACGCATGAGGAGAGTAGCGTGGACCGTGCCGTTGATGCGGTGAATCTCGGTGCTGCCAGCACCGACATGTCGCTCTGGGGTCTGTTTCTGCAGGCCGACATCGTTGTGAAGCTGGTCATGCTCATGCTGCTCGCCGCCAGCGTGTGGGTGTGGGCGATCGTCTACGACAAAACCACCGCCATCCGCCGCGCCAACCGCGCCGCCGACGGGTTTGAGGATCGGTTCTGGTCCGGCGGCAGCCTCGATGAACTCTATGAAGCCGAAGGCACCAAGCCGAGCCACCCGATGGCCGCCGTCTTCGGCGCCGCCATGGCGGAATGGCGCCGCAGCCGCCGTGGCGCCGCCGTCGCCGGCCGCGCCAGCGCGGTGCGCGATCGGGTGGAACGCGCCATGGGCGTGACCATCCAGCGGGAAATGGATGTGCTGGAACGCTGGATGATCTTCCTCGCCTCCGTCGGCTCCACCGCGCCGTTCATCGGCCTGTTCGGCACTGTCTGGGGCATCATGCACAGCTTCTCCGCCATCGCCGCCATGCACAACACCAACCTCGCCGTGGTCGCGCCGGGCATTGCCGAAGCGCTGCTCGCCACCGCCATCGGCCTGGTCGCCGCCATCCCCGCCGTGCTCGCCTACAACAAAATCAGCACCGATCTGGCCCGCCTCGCCGGCCGGCTGGAAGGCTTCTCCATCGAATTCGGCGCCATCCTGTCGCGCCAGTCCGAGGAGGGCGCCTGAATGGCCGGCGGACTGCAAGGCGGCAAAAAAGCCGGCGGTCGCTATAAGCCGCTCGCGGAAATCAACGTCACGCCGCTGGTCGACGTGATGCTGGTGCTGCTGATCATTTTCATGGTCACCGCGCCGCTGCTGTCCAATGCCGTGAATGTCGATCTGCCGAAAACCGCCGCCTCGGAAGTCGCGCAGGACGACAAACCGCTCAACGTCTCCGTCACCGCCGAAGGCAAAATCTTCCTGCAGGACGAGGAAATCCAACTGCCGGACCTGGTCACCAAGCTCGCCGCCATCGCCAAGGATGCCAAAGACCGCCGCATCTATGTCCGCGGCGACAAGGGCATCGGCTACGGCAAAATGCTGGAGGTCATGGGCGCCATAATCACCGGCGGCTTCACCAAGGTCTCGCTGATGACCGACCCGTCCGGTGCGGCCCCCACCCCGGTGGTCACCCCCACCCCGAACCACGGTTAAGCAGGCCGGCGTGAAACGACTCTGGCAGCAACTTGGTCAGCAAAGCGGGCTGTCGCGCGGTGCCTTGGTCTCCGTGCTGGTCCATCTCGCGCTTTTTCTGGTGCTGCTGATCGGCATCGACCTCACCCCGACGACGGAGCCGCCGCCGGAGGTTGAGGTCGAACTGGCGATGAACCCGGGCGAACAGACCGCCCCGGCACTGCTTAACCCCACCCCCGGCCCCACGGCGGCCACCGCCGTCGCGCCTGATGTGGTGCAGGCGCCGCCCGCGCCGGAACCGCCGAAAAACCAGCCGCCGGAGCCGCCGCCGCCTCCCCCGC
>CAITOL010000037.1 GCA_903893975.1 uncultured Rhodospirillales bacterium
CCCTGGGGCGCGCCGGACTGGGGATCAGATCTTTTCGACCTGCCCATACTCGAGTTCCACCGGAGTGGAACGGCCGAAGATCGAAACGCTGACCTTCACGCGGCCTTTTTCCTCGTCGACCTCTTCCACCGTGCCGTTGAAGCTGGTGAACGGACCGTCGGCCACGCGAACCTGTTCGCCCACTTCGTACAAAATCGCCGGACGCTTGCGTTCCACACCTTCGGCGGTCTGTTTGATGATCCGTTCGGCCTCGCTGTCCGAAATCGGCGACGGGCGGGTCTTGCTTCCCAAGAAACCGGTCACCTTGGGCGTGTCTTTGACCAGATGCCACGCATCATCAGTCAGTTCCATCTTCACCAGCACATAACCGGGAAAGAACTTACGCTCCGCATTCACCTTCTGGCCACGCCGCAACTCAACCACTTCCTCAAGCGGAACCAGCACGTCGTCGATCTGGTCAGCCAACCCTTTCTGGGCGGCTTGCTCCTTGATCTGCTGGGCGATTTTTTTCTCGAACCCAGAATAGACATGCACGACGTACCAACGCTTGGCCATCATCTAATCCCTAAAACCGTCCGGCGCCGAAGCAGGCCGAACGACGTACCCAATAACTCAGAACCCGAAGCCGAAGATGGCGCGAATAGCCAGCCCAACCACCTGATCAGCCACGAAGAAGAAGGCTGCAGCAAGCGCTGAAAGACCGAACACCAAACCGGTGGTGATCAGCGTTTCCTTACGTGACGGCCAGGTCACCTTGGCAGCCTCGCTGCGCACTTCCCGCAGAAATTTCGCCGGTTTCATCCATTCCGCGGCCACGCTGCTCATACTCCTACTTCGCCTTCCGGGCTGTTCCATCGATCACGGCCAAATGGCCGCGATCATGCGGACACATTCAAGCTGACGTTTTCAGGTTTGGCAGGGGTGGAGGGTCTCGAACCCCCAACCTCCGGTTTTGGAGACCGGCGCTCTAGCCAATTGAGCTACACCCCTAGCGATACCCAGCCAACGCTCACACTCAGCACTACGCCGGGCGCCGTGCGAACACGGACCCGGCTGAGGGGGCGTAAAGAGAATGCGCCGGCCTCAATGTCAAGAGGCGATGATAAATCAGCGCCATGCGTGGGTGCAAACGATCATATAGTTCAGGCGGAAAACATGGAGCGGGTAGAGGGAATCGAACCCTCGTAGCCAGCTTGGAAGGCTGGTGCTCTACCATTGAGCTACACCCGCAAAAGCGGAACCGTGATTGCAGGCGATGGTGGAGGGGGTTGGATTCGAACCAACGTAGGCGTACGCCAGCGGATTTACAGTCCGCCCCCTTTAGCCACTCGGGCACCCCTCCGCCGTCCCAGCCATCGCTGACCGGGATAGGAAGGCCGGCTGGTAATGCCTCAGCCCCCCTGTTGTCAACGACCTCGTCGCAGGTTTTATGCGCCGGTTTGTCCTACCGGGCCGGGGAAGCTATACAAAGCCTATGAAACCCCCTCGTAAAGGCCGCACCGGCCCCCGTCCGTCCACGCCGCCTGTCGGCCCCCGCGCCAGCGGATCCCGTCCGTTCGAGTCGCGCCCGTCTGGCTCGCGTCCCGCTGGTGGCGCACAGGGTAAGGCTGCCGGCTTCGCGACGCGTGAAGGCGCGCGCGGCCAAACCTCGGCTGCCAAGGCAGACCGTCAGCACGCCGCAGGAACGCCGGCCGAACGCCCGCGATTTGAACGTACGAAGGGCGAACGACCGCAGGGCGACCGCCCCTACGCCGACCGGCTGCGCACCGAACGCCCGGATACCCGAACCAGCGGCAATCGCCTGGAACTGCCCTCACGTGCCGAGTTGGCAACAACCGAGACACCGCGGGTTGAGAAACCGCGTTACGCCGGTGCAGGTGGCCCCCAACGGTTCTCCGCACGCCCAGAACGAGTCCGCACGCCGGAACCGCAAGGTGAGGAAGCCCCACGCGGTTCACTCTGGCTGTTTGGCACCCATGCGGTCGCCGCAGCACTCGCGAACCCAGCCCGCCGGCTCCGCCGCCTGCTGCTGACCGAGGAGGCGGAAGCCGAACTCGCGAGCAAACTCAAGCAGCCTTGGGCCATCAGCGCCGAGCGTTGTGACCGCGCGCGGCTGGATCAGCTCCTCGGCCGCGGCATCGTGCACCAAGGCGCGGCCTTGTTGTCGGACCCGCTGACCATGCCATCCCTCGCGCAAGCGCTGGAACGTCCAGGCCCCGTGCTGGTGCTGGATCAGATCAACGATCCGCGTAACGTGGGTGCCATTTTGCGCTCGGCTGCGGCCTTTGGCGTGTCGTGCGTCATCAGCCAGGACCGCAACGCACCGGAAGAAACCGGCACCTTGGCAAAAGCGGCCTCCGGTGCGCTGGAAGTCGTCCCCATGCTGCGCGCCGTCAACATCGCGCGCACCCTGGTGGCCTTGCGCGCGGCGGGGTTGTGGATCATCGGTCTGGATGCGTCCGGCAACATCCTGTCGGGCCCCGCTTTGGCCAACCGTCGCGTTGCCCTGGTCCTGGGCAGCGAGGGGGAGGGCATGCGTCGCCTCACCCGGGAAACCTGCGACGAAATCGCCGGCATCGCCATGCCCGGCGGCACCAACCGGCTCGATAGCCTGAACGTGTCCGCCGCCGCCACAGTGGCGCTCTACGAAATGGCCCGCAAAGCCTGAGGACTGACGCATGAGCTTTGACGCACCGCGCGCGGCGGCCGCGCTGCACACCCTTCGCCGCACCGGTGCCGTCAGCCACCTGCCGGCCGATCTGGCACCACGCACCGAGGCAGAGGGGGTCGCGGTGCAGCGCGCCCGGGCCAGGTTACTCCACGCCGACCCGCCAGCAGGCTTCAAGATCGGCGCCACGGCCAGCAAGATGCAGGCATATCTCGGCCTTGACGGGCCGATCGCCGGTTTCATGGCCGGTGAAGATCTGCACCCGTCCGGCACCGAATTGCGCTGGGCAGACCTGCGCGGCCCAGGGGTCGAATGCGAAATCGCAGTCCGCCTCGCACAGGATCTGCCGGCCGGGCCGTGCACACTGGCGCAGGCCGCCAGCGCGGTCGGCGCGGTTTGCGCCGCCATCGAACTGGTCGAAAACCGCTACGGGGCGCCGCCCGCCGGCGACCTCGCGGCCATCGGCGTCCCGACCTTGGTCGCCGACCAAGTCTATCACCGTGCCGCCATCCTCGGGCGCTGGGAAACCGCCTGGCAAAATCTGGACCTCGCCGCGATCGCCGGGCGGATCACCATCAATGCAACCGAACGGGCGGCCGGCACCGGAGCCGACCTGCTGGGCCATCCGCTACAGGCCCTCGCCTGGCTCGCAGACTCGGCCACAGTGCATGGCTTTGGCGGATTGCGCGCCGGCCAAGTTCTGATGCTGGGCAGCGTCACACCGCCAATCTGGCTGGACGGTCCCGGCACGATCACGGTCGCCTTCGACCATCTCACCCCGGCCGTGCTGCAGATCGCCTGATCCCGCCAACGCTCTGTTAACGCTCCGCCGCCATAGTGGCGCCGACCGCGCGTATTGGTAGTTCCGCGGCACCCTGTCGCCAGAAGGGCGTTAGCCGGATATCGAAAAATGCTTCCTGACTGGCATCGGCTGTCCGATGAAATGCAACTCGTCCTCTCCCGCGCCGCACTGGCCAAAGCGGCGGAAACCATCGCTGAGCAGGCGGAATGCCTCGCCAACGAAATGGAGCACGGCACCCTGTCGGACCGCGGCGGTCCGGACGCGCTGCGCCTGCTGGCAACCGTGGTGCGGCTCTCCGGTCATCCGGAAATGCAGGCCATGGGAACCGCCTGATCAGTCCGCAGCCTCCAGCCATCGGGCCGCAGCCAGTTCCGCCCCCGACGGCAAAGCCACCTTTGGGTCGTAAATCCAGCTGACGATATCTCCGATTGGCGCAGCCCTGCCCAGATCGCGCGGCAACAAATGGTAGCCGGATGGATAGAACGCCCGTCGCACCTCCGCCTGTGGCAAAGCCTGCCAAATCGCTCGCGTTGCCTCTTGCGGGATCAGCATGTCGTTGCCGCCATACAAAAACAACGCCGGCATCCGGACATTCGCGGCCGCCGCAAGGGCGGCATCCATCAAGTCCACCAGGCCGTTCAGCGTATCAAACCGCGTCCCACGTAAGGTGAGCGGATTGCGCGAATACCGCGCCCAAGCCTCCATGTTATCCGTCGGCACGATCCTGACGCCGGGCGGCGGACGGCTGGCCGAGACCGACGGCACGAACGTTGCCGCCATCCACAACGCCACCCGGTAGAGCGGGTTCATCCGCGCCCGCCCCCAGACTGCCGGTGCCAACAGAATATAGCGCGCCCCCGCCGGCGCCATGGGTGAGGTTGCAAGGCACATTAGCACCGCGCCCCCCATACTCTCGCCCATCAACACCAGATCGGCCCTTGGATGTCGCGCCCGCAGCAACGCCGCCAGATCGGCCGCATCCCGCTGCAGCATCCCAGCCCCTGGCCACCGCCCGCGCATTGGCGCCGCGCCAAAGCCGCGCTGATCATACGCGTAGACCGCGATACCGGCCGCCGCCAGGTCCGGCCCCGGCAACTCCCAGGCATCCCGGCTATCGTTGAACCCATGCACCGCCAGCACCACTGCCCTTGGCGCGCTATCCGGCAACCAGGCGCGATACGGCAGCCGCGCGCCATCCGCCATCACGAACCCATCGGCGTCCAGATCCGCCGGCCCAACGGTCGGCAGCGGCGGGATCGCCCCACGCGCGCAGCCCAAAAGCCCCAGTGCCGCAGCGCCCAACACGGCTGCACGGCGCGCAATCGACTGCGAGGTTGAAACCATGGGGGGCATGGCTATCATGCGGCCGGCCCAAGCACTATCTCCGTCCAAGCAGTTTTGAAGGATTTCCCATGCCCAACGGCACCGCCAGTTCCGAAATCACGCCGACCGAGATCATCCATGTCGACGACCGCACCATCGCGTGCGATGGCGGCAACGACGCCCTCGGTCATCCGCGCGTCTTCCTGCGCATTCCCGGCACGCAGGTGCTCTGCCCCTATTGCTCCCGCCTCTACGTGCTGAACGCCGGCGCCGGCCACGGCGCGGATCACTGACATGAACACCCCGCCCGCGACGACCGGAGCAAACGTTCCGCATCTGGTGCTGATCGACGGGTCGGGCTTCATCTTCCGTGCCTTTCACGCCCTGCCGCCGATGTCGCGCCCGGACGGCACCCCGGTTAACGCGGTCTTCGGCTTCACCAACATGCTGGCGCGCTTGCTGAAGGACCATGTCGGCACCCATTTCGCGGTGATTTTCGACGCCGGGCGCTATACCTTCCGCAACCGCCTGTATGATGCCTACAAAGCCAACCGCACCGAAACCCCGCCAGAACTCGTCCCGCAATTTGCGCTGGTCCGTGCCGCCACGGAAGCCTTCGGCGTCCCCGGGATCGACCTGCCGGACTGGGAAGCCGACGACCTGATCGCCTCCTACGCCAAGGCCGCCACCGATGCCGGCGGCTCGGCCATCATCGTCTCGTCCGACAAAGATCTGATGCAGCTGATCCGCCCCGGCGTGGCCATGCAAGACCCGATGAAGAACAAGCCCATCGGCATTGCCGAGGTGATCGAAAAATTCGGCGTCGGGCCAGAAAAGCTGATCGACGCCCAAGCCCTGATCGGCGACAGCGTCGACAACGTTCCCGGCGTGCCCGGCATCGGCCCCAAAACCGCCGCCCAGCTGATCACCGAATTCGGCGACCTTGAAGCCATCCTGGCCGCCGCCCCAGCGATGAAGCCATCCAAGCGCCGCGACCTGCTGATCGAACATGCCGAAGCCGCCCGCATGTCCCGCCAACTGGTCACCCTGCGCGATGACGCCCCGCTCCCGCTCCCGCTCGACGCTCTGGTGGTGCGTGACAGCGATCCGGCGAAACTGGTGGACTTCCTGCACGCCCAAGGCTTCCGCAGCACCGTCACCCGGCTCGGTCTCGACAAGGTCGTCCCCACACCTGCCTCTGCCGCCGCCCCGCGCGGTGCCGCCCAAGGCAGCCTCGGCTTCGATCCCCCAGCCCCCATGCCCCCCACTGAAGGCCCAACCTTCGGCCCCTATGACTGCGTCACCACCCTCGCCGCGCTGCAATCCTGGATCGCCGCCGCCACGAAGGCCGGGATCGTCGCCGTCGATACCGAAACCGATGGCCTCGACGCCTTGCGCGCCAACCTCGTCGGCATCTCGCTGGCCACCGCCCCCGGCCGCGCCTGCTACGTGCCCTTGCGCCATATCGGCCCCGACCAGGCACCGCTGGAACAAATCCCGCCCGACCAGGCGATCGCCGCGCTCACCCCGCTGCTGACCGACCCCGGCGTGCTGAAACTGTTCCAGAACGCGAAGTTCGACCTGCTGGTCCTCGGCCGCGCCGGCGCCCCAGACGCCACCCCGCTCGACGACACGATGGTCATTTCCTTCGCCCAGGACGCCGGCGCCCACGGGCACGGCATGGACGAACTCTCCGCCCTGCATCTGGACCACACCCCCATCGCCTACGACACCGTGACCGGCACCGGCAAATCCCGCCTGCCCTTCGCCCACATCCCGCTCGATCGCGCCACCGAATACGCCGCCGAGGACGCCGATGTGACCCTCCGCCTCTGGCAGGCCTTGCATCCCCGCCTACGCACCAACAAAGCCCTCGCTCTGTACGAACAGGTCGAACGCCGCCTCATCCCCGTGCTGCTGGACATGGAACGCGCCGGCATCAAGGTGGACGAAGCCGAACTCCGCGCCCTCTCGTCAGACTTCGCCGAGCGCATGGCGGTGATGGAAACCCAAATCCACGCCCTCGCCGGGGGGCCCTTCAATCTCGGCTCCGCCAAGCAACTCGGGGAAATCCTGTTCGACCGCATGGGCCTCCCCGGCGGCAAACGCATGAAGACCGGCGCCTGGGGCACCGACGCCTCCGTGCTGCAAGGCCTCGCCGACCAAGGCCACGACCTGCCGGCCAAAATCCTGGAATGGCGCCAGCTCGCCAAGCTGAAATCCACCTATACCGACGCTCTGGTCGAACAGATCAACCCCAACACCGGCCGCGTCCACACCAGCTTCGCCATGGCCGTCGCCGCCACCGGCCGGCTCTCCTCCACCGACCCCAACCTGCAGAACATCCCCATCCGCACCGAGGAAGGCGGCCGCATCCGCCGCGCCTTCATCGCCGAGCCTGGCAACGTCCTGATCAGCGCCGACTACTCGCAGATCGAACTCCGCCTGCTCGCCCATGTCGCCGATATCCCGCAGCTGAAAGCCAGCTTCGCCGCCGGCGAGGACATCCACGCCCGCACCGCGTCGGAGGTCTTTGGCGTGCCCATGGCCGGCATGGATTCCGCCACCCGCCGCCGCGCCAAAGCGATCAACTTCGGCATCATCTACGGCATCTCCGCCTTCGGCCTGGCCCGCCAGCTGCAAATCGCCCCCGGCGAGGCCCGCAGCTACATCGAGGCGTATTTCCAACGCTACCCCGCCATTCGCGACTACATGGAACGGGCCCGCGATGAAGCCCGCGCCCATGGCTACGTCCTCACCCCATTCGGCCGCCGCTGCTGGATCGCCGGCATCGCCGACAAAAACCCGGCCCGCCGCGGCTATGGCGAGCGTCAGGCCATCAACGCCCCGCTGCAGGGCGGTGCGGCAGACATCATCAAGCGCGCCATGGTCAAGCTCCCCGCCGCCTTGCGCGCCTCCGGCCTGCACGCCCGCATGCTGCTGCAAGTGCACGACGAACTGGTGTTCGAAGCCCCGGCCGCCGAAGCCGAAGCCCTCGCCGCCCTCGCCAAATCGGTCATGGAAGCCGCCGCGACCCTGTCGGTGCCCCTGGTAGTGGAAACCGGAATCGGCCCCAACTGGGCAGAAGCGCATTGAAGCAAGGCTAGCCCCGCTCACCGCAACCAAGTCGAAAAGTTTTTTTGCTCCTTTTTTCCAAAAAAGGAGTGCTTCCCTTTTCCTTACCTCTCGGACACCCCCCACCCCATGACGAAGGCGCAAACCGCCGCAGCCCTCCCCATCGGCCTGCTCGCCGCCGGGGCCTTCCTCGGCAACTCCGCCGCCCGGGTGGTAGACCCGCTGCTGCACGTCATCGCCAGCGACTTCGCCACCACCGTCCCCGCCGTCTCCGTCCTCATCGCCGCCTTCACCCTGCCCTACGGCCTCTGCCAGATCGTGCTCGGCCCCCTCGGCGACAAATTCGGCAAATTGCGCGTCATCCTGCTCGCCCTCTGCGCCTATGCCATTGCCCTGCTCGGCTGCGCCCTGTCCACCGGCCTCGGCACGCTCACCCTCATGCGCATCGCCGCCGGCGCCACCTCCGCCGCCGCCGTGCCTATCGGCATGGCCTATATTGCCGACGCCGTGCCCTACGCCGAGCGCCAGGTCACCCTGACCAAATTCCTCAACGGCGTCGTCCTCGCGCAAATCCTCGCCGGCCCGGTCGGCGGCATCTTCGGCCAGTTCATCGGTTGGCGCGGCGTCTTCGCTCTGCAAGCCGCCGTCACCATCGTCGTCGCCACCATCCTCGCCCGCCGCCTGCGCCACCTGCCAGACCCGCGCGGCGCCGGCGCCACCTTCTCCCTCAGCAACTACATCACCCTCGCCCGCCCCGGCCTGCCCCGCCTCATCCTGCTCGCCGCCTTCATCGACGGCATGTTGCTCATGGGCGCCATTCCCTTCCTCGCCCCCTATATGCGCGAGCAATTCGGCCTCCCCTACGCCGCCATCGGCGCCGTGCTCGCCTGCTTCGGCCTCGGCGCGCTCATCTACACCCGCTCCGCCCGCCATCTCCTCGCCCGCCTCGGCGAATCCGGCCTCGTCCTCGCCGGCGGCATCCTCGCCTCCGCCGCCCTGCTGCTCGCCATGCTCTCCCCCGCTTGGCAGGCCTTCATCCTCGTCCAACTCATCCTCGGCCTCGGCTACTACCTGCTGCATTCCGTCCTCCAGGCTCAGGCCACCGAAATGCTGCCCAACGCCCGCGGCACCGCCGTCGCCAGTTTCGCCCTCGCGCTGTTCCTGGGCCAAAGCCTCGGCGCCCTCGTCATGGGTGCCCTGATCGCCCATTTCAGCTACCACACCGCCTTCCTGCTCGACGCCGCCGGCATTCTCGCACTCGGCGCATGGCTGCGCCTGCTGTTGCGCCCAGCCCCATAACCGCTCCCGGCCTTGCGCCCCGCATCGCTCTGGCGCTACCTCCCCGCATCGCCTTTCCGTATCGACCGTATTGCCGAAGGAAGCCCATCCATGCGTGTGAAGGATGTCAAGAAAGTCGTGCTCGCCTATTCCGGCGGGCTCGACACCTCCGTAATCCTGCGTTGGCTGCAAACGACCTATAAGTGTGAGGTCGTCACCTTCACCGCCGATCTCGGCCAGGGCGAGGAACTCGAACCCGCCCGCAAAAAAGCCGA
>CAITOL010000038.1 GCA_903893975.1 uncultured Rhodospirillales bacterium
CGATTGTGCGGGAGGAGCTGGCGAAGGGGTAAGGTGTTCTTTTTGTGAACAAAAAGAACCAAAAAAACTTCGTCAATTCCTGGGCTTCGCCGTACACCTCACCATCACCGCCACAGCCCAATCAAAATCCGCCAAAATATAAAGTAAAATTAATATGAATAATATTATTGGACTTAAACATGATTTAAATCATCTTAGATCGTAATTTATCGTTATTTGTATGTTTCACAAAAACATTTTCCTAATCCCTCGATAATAGTTACAACTAGAAATATCTTCACCGACGCCCTGGTCCCTTCATAATGTCCGCACGACCCACACCGTCACACACAGCCTGGCCCAACGCCGCTCTCCGCCGCGGCGTTGCCATCATCCTGCTCATGGCCGGTCTTATTCTCGGCGGCATCTGCCTCCATACCGCCGCCCGCAACGCCGTGTTGCGCGATGCCACAAGCAGCCTCACCAAGGCCGCCGCCGACAGCGCCATCCTCATCGCCGCCCGCCTGCAACACTACGAAACCCTGCAAACCCTCGCCGGCCCACTGCTCGGCCTGCCGCAACCGCCGGACCCTTCCCTACCTGCCGCGCGGGATTTTCTGCGCGCCGCCGCGGTTGATCAGAGCATGCTCATGCGCATCACCCTCTTCGGACCCAGCGGGCAAGCGCTCGGGAGCCCCTTTGGCCTCAACCCAGACCACAACATCATCGGGCGGGACTATTTCGACGCCATCCGCACCGGCCAGGCCGCAACCGCGATCGGTTCGGAAATGCTCGGCCGCGCCCGTCTCCCCGCAGTCCATTTTGCCACCGCGCTGCGCGCGCTCAACGGTAGCTTGCTCGGCGTCACCGTCATCGCCGTCACACCCGCTCAGTTACTCGGCAACCTTCCCGCGTCCCTCGCTAGCAGCCCGCTCGGGCGCGCCTTGCTGCGCGCCGATGGCACCGCCATCGCCAGCCAGGGCGCCGCCTTCAGCATTCCCGCCCCGCTCCTCGCGGCAGCCTTGCAATCCGGCGCCGCCTTCGGCCACCCCTCCAGCCCCAACCAACCCAGCACCCTCATCGTTTTGCACCGGATTGGCCCGTTCCCGCTGCTCCTGGCCCTCAGCGTAGACCAGGCCAGCATCCTCGCCGCATCCGCCCAAACCCTCTGGTATCAAGACGTGATGGCCGCCGCCCTCCTGGCAGCCTTGTGCGCCATCGGCACGGCCATCGCACTCTGGTGCGCCGCCCGACGCCGCGCCCGCGACCGCGACCGGGAAGTTCGTGCCACCGCACGCGACGCCACCGCCATGCAGCTGGTCACCGACAACATCGGCGCCATCGTCAGCCTGTGGCAATGTGGCCCCGATGGCACTGCCATCTGCCAGTTCGTCTCGCCATCCCTGCACAGCATGCTCGGCCTCTCGTCCCTGACCACCTCCCCCGACCAATCCCTGCCAGAAATCCACCCAGACGATCACGCCATGTACCGCCTTCGCCTCGCCGACATGCTGGCCGGTATCCCGTCCCCCGATCAGGACCTTCGCGCCGTTAGTGGCAACGGCACCCCGTTCTGGTTCCATGTCTCCACCCGCCCCATCCGCAATGCCACCGCCAACACCCCGCGCCGCTATATCGTCGTCTGGCACGACATCACCGCCCGCAAGCACGCCGAGTCCATCGCCGAAACCCTCCGCCTGCGCGTCGATAGCCTCGCCGACAACGCCCCCGGTTGCCTGTATGATGCGGAAATCACCCTCGCCGCCCCGCATCAGCGCGCCAGCACCGCACTGCATTACATCAGCCCCGGCTTCGCCAACCTCACCGGCTATGCGCCGGGGCAGTTCGATCTCCCTAGCACCTTCGCCTGCATCGCCACCGACTGGCCGGACGGCAACCGCCAGGCCGTCTTACAAGCCGTGCTAACCGAAGGCGAAACCGGACTCGAATACGACCTCGTCTGCGCCGATGGCCATCAGGTCCACGTACGGGATCACATCAAAATCGTCGGTCGCACCGCGACCACCGCCCGCCTCATCGGCTACATGGTCGATATCACCGATGAAGTGGTGCTCCGCGACCGGCTGGTCGAAATCGGCCGCCTCGCTTTGCTCGGCGAACTCGCAGCCTCAGTCGCGCATGAAATTAACCAGCCGCTCTCCGTCATCATGATGCGGGCGGAGCGTTTGCGCGCCAGCAAAACCCCGCTCTCCCCCGCCGACATCGCGCAGGCGGGCGATGTCATCGTCGCCATGTCCGAACGCGCCGCTAAAGTCGTGCGCTCCATCCGCAACTTCGCGCGCCAAGGCGATGATGCCCTCGCCCCCTTCGACACCGCCGAGGCCTACGGCATCGCCATCACCATCGTGGAACCGCATCTGAAAGCCCGCCCCACTCGCATCACCACCAACTTCGCCAACCCGCACCCGCTGGCATTTGGCAATGTCGGCCATTACGAGCAGGTGCTGGTCAATCTGATCGTCAACGCCTTCGACGCCTATGATGTCAGCCACCCCGGCGCCGTCGGCGTGGTGGACATCGCCGTCACCACCAGCGGCACCACCACCATCACCACCGTCACAGACCATGCCGGCGGCATCCCCGCCGATGTGTTGCCGCGGTTGTTTGAGGCCTTTTACACCACCAAAGGCGTCGGCGTCGGCACCGGGCTCGGTCTGACCATCTGCCAACGCCTACTAACGGACATGGGCGGCACCCTATCCGTCCACAACACCGCCGATGGTGCCTGCTTCACCATCACTCTGCCACACCCCATCGAAGACGCCAGCCTGCCACTGCCAGTGCCACCACAATAAGTAACAATATGTAATATATTGATCGCTTTTATATGTAATATTTTGTCGTATGTGCCGACTATAGCTGCGAAATGCCTCGCCATATTAGCGGGAATGGACAACAACTCCCGCGTCGTTCCGCGCTGGTAGCTCTATGCCCTTCTCCACCCCAATCTCCGCTGAGGCGCGGCCCATTCAGCCACCGCACGCCCGCTATGCCGATCTCAGGCTCGGGATCGCTGCGGTCATCGTCGTTCTCGTCACCGCCGGTGCCACGCTCCTGCGACTGCACACCGTTGCCCGCGACGCCTATCTGGACAACGCCACCCACCTCATCGGCCACGCCGCGACCGAAGGTGCCAACGCCATTGGCACCCAATTTCAGTTCTATGAGACCCTGCACGCGGTAACCCGCCCGATCCTGCGCCACAGTGCGGCCCAGACCTTGCCCGACCCGATCACGGACGAATTGCTGTATGCTGCCAATCAAAGCGCGAGCGCCTTGGTCCGTCTGGCCGTGTACAACGCCGATGGGCGTTCGGTCTGGAGCCCCACTGGGATCATCCCAACCGGCGCTATTACCGACCGACCCTATTTCGTTGCGATCACCCAGGACCGGATCGCGTCCGCGATCGACCCTGCGGTGCTTGGTCATAACACCCACGTCACCGTCATCCATTTTGCCGAACCCATCTTCGCCGACACCGGCGCCTTGCTCGGCCTCAGCGTCATCGCCATCGATCCTGACCGCCTGCTCGCCCTCGCGCCCAGCGGTGCCGCTGGCAGCCCGCTGATCCGCACCTTGCTGCGTGACGACGGCACAGTCATCGCCAGTACAGCCCCCAATCCCGCCATCACAGCCGCCGTAAACCCGCCCAAAGGTCGCCAAACCGCCCGAATATCCCGGCCGGATGCCCGCCCCCGGCTGGTCGCCACGCAGCGCATCGCCGGCACGTCGCTCACCCTCATCGTCACCGCCGACGAACAGGCCGTCCTCGAAAGTGCCGCCCCCGCCATTTGGCGCCGGGATCTGGTCTTAGTCGTCGTCACCACCGCCCTGCTCATCGCATTGGCTGCCGGCATGGCGTGGTTCCTGACCTATCGGCGAACCCAGGCGCGGGAAGCTGACCACCGTGCCAACGCCCGCATCTTCGCCGGCATGCGCATGGTCACCGACAACATCAACGACATTGTCAGCATCTGGGACTATTCGGCGGGAATTCCCCCGGTCTGCCGCTTCATGTCTCCCTCGGTCAAATCTCTGGAAGGCATCGACCCCACCGCCATGACCGACCGTCATACGGCGCCTCCGCTCCATCCGGATGACCTGCCGGTGTTCTATGCCCGCACCGCCGCACAAATCGGCGGCGAAATCCTGCCGCCATGGGACGCGCGGGTTATCGACAAAGCCGGCAAAATCCGCTGGTTTCAAATGAACACCCAGCCCATTGCCAACCCCGCCGACAACCCCAACGGCCACCTCTTCATTGCCGTCTGGCGCGAAATCACCGCCAGCAAACAGGCGGAAATCGCCGCCGAAACCTTCCGTCAACGCTTCGAGAATCTCGCGGCCAATGCGCCGGGCTGCCTCTATGAATGCACCGCCACCGGTGCCGGGTCGGGTACCTTCATCCACGCAGACCTGCAATACATGACCCCGGGCTTTGCCGACCTGACCGGCTATCCGGCCGAACGTTTCGCCCTGCCCAGCAGCTTCGGCCACATCGCCGGCCGCAAAACCGAAAGCCTCAGCCAAACCCTGCTCCGGAATGCGCTGGCCGAGGGCGAAGCCGCGCTGGAATACGGACTCACCTGCGCCGATGGCACCACCCTGCCGGTGCGCGACCGCCTGCGGGTCATGGCACACGGCCCGGAAGGCACCACCCTGGTCGGCTTCGTGACCAACATTTCCGATGAGCTCGACCTGCGTAACCGCATGGTCGAAACCGGCCGCCTCTCATTGCTCGGCGAACTCGCCGCCTCCATCGCGCATGAAATCAACCAGCCCCTCTCGGTCATCATGATGCGCGCCAACCGCCTCGCCGCCAGCGGCACCAAAAAGCCCCTCAGCCCAGAAGCCGTCATCCGCGCCGGTGAAATCATCACCGCGATGTGCGACCGCGCCGCCAATGTCGTCGCCTCGATCCGCGATTTCGCCCGCAATGTCGAAGCCGAGCCCATCCCCTTCGACCCCGCCGCCGCCTGCGCCGCCGCCATCACCATCGTCCAGCCGCATCTGCGCGACCGCCCGGCCCGCATCACCGTCGATATCGCCAACCCGCCGCCGCAAGCCGCCGGCCATATCGGCCATTATGAACAGGTGCTGATCAACCTGATCACCAACGCCGTCGATGCCTATGACAGCGCCCGCCCCGGCGCCGAGCGGCGGATCGAAATCACCATCACCCCGCGCGGCGACCGCACCCTGACCACCGTGACCGACCACGCCGGCGGCATTCCAGACAAGGTGTTCCCGCGCCTGTATGAACCGTTCTACACCACCAAAGCCGCCGGCAAGGGCACCGGCCTCGGCCTCGCCATCTGCCAACGCCTGGTCACCGACATGGGCGGCACCCTCACCGCCCACAACACCGAAGACGGCGCCTGCTTCGAAATCAACCTGCCGCAACCGCAAGCCGCCGCCTGATCGACCAACGTCTACCTGCCCTGCACCGCGAAAACCTTGCATCCCGCGCCAATCCCTGTATACGGCCCGCTTCCCCTGCCAGGGCGGACGGCCCGTCCTGGCTATGCCCACACATTATCCTGATGTGGGACCCCATCCGGGTCCGGGGCAGAGACAAGCCAGAGGGAGGTTACATGCCGCTATATGAATGCGTGTTCATTGCACGCAACGACGTAACGCAAGCGCAGGTTGAAGCGATTGCCGATAGCATTGGCGCCCTGATCGATGCCGATAACGGCATTGCCCCGGCCGCTGAGGGTGAGGCTCCGGCCGCCACCTCGGTGCTGAAGCGCGAATACTGGGGCCTCCGCAGCCTCGCTTACCGCATCAAGAAGAACCGCAAGGGGCATTACATGCTTCTCGGCCTCGATGCGAAGCCGTCCTCGATCACCGAAATGGAACGCCAGCTCGGCCTGAACGAAGACGTCCTGCGCTTCATGACCATCCGTCTGGATGCGATCGACGAAGCGCCGAGCGCCATTCTGTCGCGCAAGTCCGACGACCGTGAACGCAGCTTCCGTGGGCCGAAGCCCGCTGGCCGCTTCGAGTCCGGCCGCAAGCGCGGCTATGACGATCGCGAGGAATTCCGCGCCCGTGATGACGGCCCGCGTGATGACTTCCGTGGGATGGAGGAATAACCATGTCCGACGAAATCAATCCCGCCGCCCGCCGCACCGCCGTTGGCGCGCGCCGCCCGTTCTATCGCCGCCGCAAGTCCTGCCCGTTCTCGGGTCCTGGGGCTCCGGTGATCGACTACAAGGACGTCCGCCTGCTGTCCCGCTTCCTGAGCGAGCGCGGCAAAATCGTCCCGAGCCGCATCACCGCGGTGTCTGCCAAGAAGCAACGCCTGCTGGCCCAGGCCATCAAGCGCGCCCGCTTCCTGGCGCTGCTGCCCTACATCGTGGCCTGAGGAGAAATACATCATGGCCGCCGTTGAACTGATCCTGCTACAGCGCGTCGAAAAGCTGGGGCAAATGGGCGATCTGGTGAAGGTGAAGCCGGGCTACGCCCGCAACTTCCTGCTTCCCCAGAAAAAAGCCATCCGCGCCAACAAGGCCAACCTGGCAAAGTTCGAAGCCGAACGTGCCCAGTTGGAAGCGCAGAACATCAAGCGTCGCGAAGAAGCCGAGCGTCTGGCCGAACGGGTGGGCGGCATGTCCGTCGTCATCCTGCGTCAGGCCGGCGAATCCGGCAGCCTCTACGGCTCCGTCTCGCCGCGTGACATTTCGGACGCCTGCACCGCCGGCGGTCTGACCGTCAATCGCGGCCAGGTCGTGCTCGATGGCCCGATCAAGACCCTTGGCCTGTCCAAGGTCCGCGTCGTGCTGCACCCGGAAGTGTCGCTCTCCGTCACCGTCAACGTTGCCCGCAGCGTTGAAGAAGCGGAAAAGCAAGCCCGTGGCGAAGCGCTGAACGCGCCGGACGACGACGAGGAAGAGGAAATCGCCGCCGAGGATCTGCTCGATCCGTCGGAAGCGCCTCAGCCGGAAGTCTAAGCGTCCAAACGCTGCTGCAATGAAGCGGGCCGGGGGCAACTCCGGCCCGTTTTGTATGTAAAGACCATCGAACTGCAACTGTTTTGCTTGATTCCTAGCGTAACGTCGCGGCAAACTTGGTCAAACCTTTCGGTTGAACGAGGGGAGGGCATGATGCGGATAGTGCTAGATCCGTTTTTGCGACGGTTTATTGGCGCCGGCCAATTACGTGTGACCTGGCCCGACGGCACCACCACCACCTACCAGGGTAGCCCCGGCCCCACCGCCGCGATCGCGCTGCGCGACAGTGCCACCCTCCGCCACCTCACCTTCAACCCGGCATTGGCCGTCGGCGAAACCTACATGGACGGCGGCCTCCGCCCAGTCGGCTGCACGATTTACGACGTGCTCGACGTGCTGATGCTGAACGACGCCCAGGGCAGCAACGGCATCCTGCGCCTGCGCTACGCACTCTCCCGCCTCACCCGCCGCATCGCCCAGTTCAACCCCGCCGCCCGCTCCCAGCGCAACGTCGCGCATCATTACGACCTCAACGGCCGGCTCTACTCCCTCTTCCTCGACCGCGACCGGCAATATTCCTGCGCCTATTTCCCCACCGGGGACGAAACGCTGGAGCAGGCGCAAATCGCCAAAAAGCGCCTGATCGCCACCAAGCTGAAACTCGACCGCCCCGGGCTGGAGGTACTGGACATCGGCTGCGGCTGGGGCGGCATGGCGCTCACACTGGCCCGCGATTACGGCGCCAAAGTCACCGGCATCACCCTGTCCACCGAACAACTGGCCGAAGCTCAGGCCCGCGCGGTGGCGGAGGGCCTGCAAGACCGCGTATCCTTCCAACTGCTAGACTATCGCGCGCTCGACCGAACCTTCGACCGCATCGTCTCGGTCGGCATGTTCGAACATGTCGGCGTCGGCCACTACAATACCTTCTTCGAGGTGGTTGGCCGCAGCCTCGCCCCGGACGGCATCGCCCTGCTGCACGCCATCGGCCGCTCCGGCCCGCCAGACGCCACCAATAGCTGGATCACCAAATACATCTTCCCCGGCGGCTACTGCCCGGCTTTGTCCGAGGTGCTGCCGGCCATCGAGCGTTCCGGCCTGTACACCACCGATGTGGAAATCCTCCGCCTGCATTACGCCGAAACCCTGCGTCACTGGCGCCGCCGCTTCGCCGCCAACCGGGACGCCATCGCCGCGCTCTACGACGAGCGCTTCTGCCGGATGTTCGAATTCTATCTCTGCGGCAGCGAACTCGCCTTCCGCCGCGCCGGCCAGATGGTCTTCCACATTCAACTCAGCCACAA
>CAITOL010000039.1 GCA_903893975.1 uncultured Rhodospirillales bacterium
CCCGCATCGCCGCCGGCGCCCAGGCGATGCGGGTGCTGGAGGCGATGGTCCGGTCAATGCAGTCCGGCGCTGTGGAACCGGTCTGAACCCACCGCGCGCAACGGCAGCACCACCGGATGACCATCGGACCCGGCGTCGATTGCCACATCGACGTCGAACACCGCAGCCAGATGCGGCGCTGTCAGCATCTCGGCCGGCAGGCCAAGGCCGACCAGTCTGCCATCGCGCAACAGTGCCAGCCGGTCGGCGAAACGGGCGGCGGCGTTCAGGTCGTGCAAAACCGCGATGGTCGTCAGGCCGCGCTTGCGGGAGATGGTGCGCAGCAATGCCAACACGCTCAGTTGATGGGCGATGTCGAGCGCGGAAGTGGGTTCGTCGAGCAGCAAGGCGCGCGGGTTGCCGGCCAGAACCTGGGCGATGAATACCAACTGCCGCTGGCCACCGCTCAGCGTGCCAATGCGGCGATGTGCGATCTCAGCAACGCCAATCTCCGTCATCGCCGCCTCCGCCGCGGCCAGATCTTCCGCTGCGACGCGCAGTCCAAGCGAGCGCATGCGGCCTAGCAGCACGACTTCGAACGCCGTCAGCACCGCACGCGATGCAATGTCCTGCGCCATGTAGCCGATGTCGGTTTGCTGACCGGCCCAAGATATCGTTCCGGCATAGCGCTGCACACCGGCCAGTGCGCGCAGCAGGGTCGATTTCCCGGAGCCATTCGGGCCAAGGATTGCCAGAATTTCGCCCGGCTCGGCAACGAGATTTACCTGCGCGACGGCATCATGCGATCCATACCGAACGTTGACGTTGCTTGCCTCGAGCCTCATGTCGTGCCCCCCCGGCGCAGCACCAGCCAGGCGAAGAACGGCACGCCAAGGAGTGCGGTGACAATGCCGATGGGGAATATCGTGCCCGGAACGATCGCCTTGCTGGCGACTGACGCCGCCGACAGCAGCAGTGCGCCGACCAGGGCTGATGCGGGCATGGCGTGACGTTGATCCTCCCCCACCAACATCCGGGCAATATGCGGCGCCACCAGCCCGACAAAGCCGATGGTGCCGACGAAGGCGACCGCCGCCCCCGTCAGCAGAGACACCACCACGAAGGCCCGCAGTCGCAGCCGGTCCACCCGCACCCCCAGTGCGCGGGCACGTTCATCGCCCAGTTGGAGTGCGGTCAACGCCCAGGCGTCGGCGAACAGCACTGGCAGCACCAGGACCAGCACCCCGGCCACCACACCGGTCTTACCCAGTGTGGACCGCTGCAGACTGCCGAACAGCCAGAATACGATCTGTTGCAACGATTCCGGGGAGGCGATGAACTGTAGCAGCGACAGCAGCGCCTGGAACAGAAACAAACAGGCAATTCCGGCCAGCACCAGCAGTTCAGGCGTGGCCCCTCGCAGTCGCCCGACGCCGCCGACGATGCCACAGGCCAGGGTGGCGAAGGCGAAGGCGGCCAAAGGCACGGCGGTGTCGTCGCTCAGGCCGAAGCTGGCGCCAAGCACGATGGCCAGCGCCGCGCCAAAGCCTGCCCCGGCGGAGATACCCAGGGTGTAGCTGCTGGCCAGCGGATTGTTGAGGATGGTTTGCATGACCATGCCGGTGACCCCCAAAGTCGCGCCGACGATGACGGCCATCAGGGCAATCGGCAGGCGCAAGTGTTGCACGATCGCCATCAGCATCGGATCGGTGGACTGGCCGGTCAGCACCAACAGAACCGCGCGGATCGACAGCATCGCTGGGCCAGTGGCGAGATCGACCGCAAAACTCGCCACCAGTGCTACCGCCACCAGCGCGAGTAGGCTGGCCCGCCGCCGATTTGCGACGTGCCAGCCCGTAACCACAGCGCTCATCCCGCGACCCGGCCGAGCCGCGCCATCCAGGTTCCCTCAAACGGCACCGGCATATAGGTGGCGTGGTATTTCGCCAGATTGGCCACCGGGTCCACGTCGGCAAAGGCGTCGGGGTGCAGTTGCTTGGCGATATATTGCATCGCCGTCCAGTCCCACAGCGCCCGCGCCAACCCGGCATCTAGCGCGTACACATTGCCCGCCTGCACCGCCGGCAGCATGGCCCAGCCCGGCCGTTTGGTGTAGCCGAGCAGGCGCTGGCGGGCGGTTTCGGCGTCCGCATCATAGCCGGTGCGGATCGCGCCTTGGGCGTTGGCGTAGGACGAACCGGTGAGGAAGATGTAGTCCGGCTGCGTCGCCAGCAACGCTTCTGGCGCCATCGGGCCCCATGGGCCGGGGATTTTGCCGGCGGCCACGTTGGCGCCGCCGGCGGTTTCCACCAGTCGGCCCCACATGGAGCCGTTATAAGTATTGCCAACCACCCCGGGTCCGCCGGCGCCAAGCTCGAAATAGGCGCGCGGCAACGGCTTGCCGGCGATGCGGCGGGCGATGTCGTCTGTCTGGCGACGATACAAATCCGCCAACTCTCGCGCCCGGGCGGCCTGCCCGATGGCCGCCCCGATCGCCAGCGTGCCGGCGATGTGCTTGGCCGTTTCCTGCGCCTGGAAGTCCAGCACCAGGATCGGAATACCCGCGGCCTCAATCTGCTTGACCACTGGCTGATAGGCTTTGAAGTCGTAGGCAATCATGATGAACAGATCGGGCTTGAGGGAGAGGAACTTCTCCAGGCTGAAGGTGCCTTCATCCATCACGCCAATATCGGCGAGGTCGGCGAGGCCGGGAATGGCCTTCTGATAGCGTGCCCATAGCGACGGCCGGTTGACCGCCCACTGCTTGCGGTCGAAGCCCACAACCCGCTTCCAAGCGTCAACCCCGCCGATGGCGGTGAACTCCTCGTAGTTGAAGCCGAGCACAATCCGCTCCGCCGGCGCCGTCAGGGTGATAGTGCGGCCGATGGCGTCGGTGATCGGCGGCATGGCGGCGCGGGCGCGGCCGGGAAGTGCGACAGCAAGCGGCAACAGCAGCGCGCTGCGCCGCGATAGGCGGGTATTTCGATACAACATTATAGGGTCCATCCGAGCGAGTAGGAACGCGAACCATCATCCGCAGATGATGCACGAAACGCGAAAGGCTCAGATGGCAGCAGGTGGTCCACGCGCCGGCGGGGTGGGGGATGCGGTGGCCGGCGGCAACACATAAACCGACACCCGCAACGGTGCCGGCACCACCGCAACGCGTGGGGCAGGCAAAGCTGCCCCGGTCGGCAATAATGGCAGACTGGCGGCAAGCTGGCAGATGCCGCAGGCAACGCACTCCCCGGCATGTCCCGGCACGTGATCCGGCTTGCCGTCCGTGTCAGGATCAGCATGGCAAATCACGCCGGGGTCGTTCGGCAGCGCCAGCACATCGCCGCCGCTGACCCGCTGCATCGCCAGCGCGTGCATCGGCACCGCCGCCTGCACCAGCAGCACGATGGCTGCCAGGGCCAGCCGCAACCAACGCCCCGAACCTGCGACGTGGCGCTGCATCATGTGATCAATTTGCGACCTAACCGCCATTCTTACGATTGGTCGCCACTTCCTCCGGCGTCAGGCTGAAGCCGACGTAAATCTTATACGCCGCCGCACTCTTCTCCGGCGTCACCGCCACGTTGAACCCGATCTCCTGCCCCTGCAACGGCACCCGCGTCACATTGCCCGGGAATTCCACCTGGGCGATGAATTCCATCTTGTCCAGAATCTTGCCGTTCTCGGTGATGGCGATGAAATACGGCACCTGCGCCACCCGGCCCTGCATCGCCGGGCCACGCACCACATCGGCCAGCACCTTCAGGGTCGTCCGCACGCTGCCCGCCCCGTCGCGCTTGCACGATGCCGGCACCGCCGTCATCCGCGCCGACAGCACCGAGTCCGTCACATCCCGTCCCGCGCCGTTGAACCGGGTCAGATCGGCCGCATCCGCCAGCAGGCTCAGCCCAGGGCAGGGGGGCGGGAAATTCTCCCCGGTATTGCAGCCCGCCAGGCCCAGCCCGGTCAGCGCCAGCAAGCCGGCCGCCGCCACCCGCGCGCGGGACGACGAGGCTTTGGGGAAACACAGCGGGGAAAATCTCATGAACAACTCCGGGTCCGGGGGCATGCATTGCCGGCCTTGATAAGGATAGGGCATAATCCGACACGCAAGCTGCGACAACCTGCGATGATAGCCCAAACCGGACCCTCCTCCGGTCGTCGTTGTTTCTGTTCCTCTTTTTCAGTTTGAAAGTCGCATGGCCGTCTATACCGAAGTGACCGACGACGCCCTCGCCAGCTTCCTCGCGGAGTATGACATCGGCACCGCCATCGCCTTTCGCGGCATTGCCGAAGGGGTGGAAAACAGCAACTACACCCTGCGCACCACAGCCGGGGACTACATCCTCACCCTCTACGAAAAGCGGGTGAACCCGGCGGACCTGCCCTGGTTCCTCGGCCTGATGACCCATCTCGCCCAGCA
Organism: uncultured Rhodospirillales bacterium; assembly: GCA_903893975.1. Taxonomy (GTDB): domain Bacteria; phylum Pseudomonadota; class Alphaproteobacteria; order Acetobacterales; family Acetobacteraceae; genus CAITOL01. The sequence goes on from CAITOL010000039.1 coordinate 4,400, forward strand.
CGGCATCGTCTGCCCGCTGCCCGTCCCGGCGCGCGATGGCCAGGCCCTGCGCATGCTGGCCGGCAAACACGCCGCCATCACCACCTTCCTGCCCGGCGTCTGGCCGCGCCGCGTCCGCCAGGAACATTGCGGCCCGCTCGGCAACGCGCTCGCGGCCTTGCATCTCGCCGGCGCCAATTACCCGCCCACCCGCGCCAACGCCCTCGGCCCCTCCGCCTGGGCACCGCTGCTCGCCCGCTCGCTCCCGGGCGCCGATAGCGTCCATCCCGGCCTCGGCGCCGAACTGCAAGCCGCGCACGACAGCATCCTCGCCCGCTGGCCCAGCAACCTGCCGGTCGGCCATATCCACGCCGACCTGTTCCCGGACAACGTCTTCTTCCTCGACGGCGAACTCTCCGGCCTGATCGATTTTTTCTTCGCCTGCACCGACATCCTCGCCTACGACCTCGCCATCTGCCTCGGCGCCTGGTGCTTTGAGCCTGATCTCAGCTTCAACGTCACCAAAGCCCGCGCGATGCTCGCGGGCTACAACGCCGTCCGCCCGCTCTCGCCCGCCGAGCGCGCCGCTTTGCCGGTGCTCTGCCAGGGCGCCGCGCTCCGCTTCTCCCTCACCCGGCTGTTTGACTGGATCAACACCCCGCCCGGCGCCCTGGTCACCCGCAAAGACCCGATGCAATGCGTCCGCCAGCTCCGCTTCCACCTCGCCGCGAAAGACGAACATGCCTACGGACTCTAACCCCGACCTCGTTGAAATCTGGACCGATGGCGGCTGCCGCCCCAACCCCGGCCGCGGCGGCTGGGCCGCCGTGCTGCGCTTCAAGGGGGTCGAGCGCGAACTCTCCGGCGCCGAACCGGCCACCACCAATAACCGCATGGAACTCACCGCCGCCGCCGAGGCCCTCGAATCGCTCAAACGCCCGTGCCAGGTCGTGCTGCATACCGACAGCCAATACCTCAAAGACGGCATCACCCGCTGGACCACCGGCTGGGTGCGCAAAAACTGGCGCACCGCCAGCGGCGACCCGGTGAAAAACATGGACCTCTGGCGCCGCGTGCTCGATGCCGCCAAACCGCATCAGATCGACTGGCGCTGGGTGCGCGGCCATGACGGCAACCCGATGAATGAACGTGTGGACGTCCTCGCCACCGCCGCCCTGGAAAAACCCCCGCAATAACCCCAACTTCTCCCTCTTCCTACCAAGGTCTTTTAACCCCGGCCAGGATCAGCCCGAGCCGCCGCTGGGGGAGGGAGGGATGAGCGACATGTCAGTATAAAAAACCAATCGCACAAACCGCTGCAAGCGAAATCCGTATCGGCGCCGCGCCGGTTCCGGCTACGCTGATCGTCTCAGTGCACCCCAACCGTCAGCCGGTACGCCGCATTCCCCCGCGTCCCGCCCACCACAATCAAATACTGCCCGGACGCCGGCAGCACCCCACTCCACGCCGTGGTATCCTCCCCTTCGCCCGCGCCGTGCAGCGCCACCCCCTCCACCGCCTGCCCGTCATCATTGTGCAGCACCACCGCGCCGGGCCCGTATAATTGGAACACCGCGTTCGTCTCGACGGCGGCAATCCGCACCGTCATTGTTTGCCCCTTGCGCGCGGTGAGGCTGTAGGTGTCACGATCGCCGCGCACCACGCCGCCTTCCACGGTCGCCGCCGAACTTCCGGCAGCAAATTGGATCGACCGCAGCCCCGCCGCGGCGAAATCGCCGTCCTTCAGGCAGGGCGCGATCAGGCTTTGTAATCGCGCCGTCTCGGCCACCGCCAACGTCACCGTGGCCACCAGCTCGCCGGTTTTGGCATCCGGCCCCCGTTGCCGCCACACCAGCCGCGCCGGCCCATCCCGCAATTGTCGCAGCGCGTTGCCCGCCGCCAACAGCCTGGTGCCATCGCCTTGCCGCGCGGCGGTCAGCCCCAGCACAAACGGCCGGTCAGCCGCTACACCCTCCGACCCGCTTGCGGTCAACAGCCCCTGCGCCGTCGCCCCGGCACCGCTGGCTTCCAGCCGGGTTAATTGCCCAGTCTCCGCATCCGGCCCTTCAAAGGCGTCAAACGGAAATCCGCGCAGCCGGGCATAACCGGGCACTTCCAACTGCACCCCCAACACCCCGATGCCGCCAGACCCACTCGGGGTGCACATAAATCGGAACCGCACCGGATGCGTGCCGGCGCCCAACTGCGCCGTGCCCTCCAGCACCAGCTCGCGCCCGGCTTGCGCCCAGGCCGCCCGATCCATCACCGGTGCCATCATCAGCACCAGCATCACCAAAATCCGCCGCATCGCGCCGCCTCTCGTCACATCACCGCCGCAGTTAAACCTGAACACCGGGAGGAGCGACAGCAGAACGTTGCGTTACGGATAGCCCGGCACCCAGCGCCGCAGCGCGGTGCGGAAGCTCGCCTCCCCCACCGGTTTGGTCAACACGTCGTCCATGCCGGATGTGATCCCCCGGTCCAATTCCTCCGGCACCGCATTCGCCGTCAGCGCAATAATCGGCGTGCGCCGCTCGGATCGGGCCTGCGCCTCCGCGACGCGGATTTTGGTGGTGGCGGCAAAACCATCCATCACCGGCATCTGCAGATCCATGAACACAATATCGTAATCGTTGAACGCCGCCCGCGCCGCTGCCTGCTGGCCATTCTCGGCGAAATCGACCTGGCAATGGCACAGCTTCAGCAACTCGCCCGCCACCATCCGTCCCACCGCGCTGTCATCCGCCACCAGCACCCGCACTGTTGCCCCTTCAGGTGGCGCCATTTCTTCCGCTGCCCGCTCCGCGGCCCCACGTGGCATCTCGGTCGCCAGCGGCAACGCCAACGTGATGACAAAAGTGGACCCCACGCCCGGCGTGCTGGTCACGGTAATCTGCCCGCCCATCGCCTCGGCCAATCCAGCCGCGATGGGCAAGCCAAGCCCCGATCCGCCAAACCGCCGCGTCACCGATTGGTCCGCCTGGGCAAAGGGCGCGAACACGCTCTGCAACTTGTCTGCGGCAATGCCAATGCCACTGTCGCGCACGGTTATGCGGACCCGCAGCCGTCCCGCCGCCGCGTCGGTCGGTTCTGGCGCCGGCACATCAAGTGCCACGGCCACCGCACCGCGCTCGGTGAATTTGATCGCATTGCCGATGATATTCATCAAAATTTGCCGCAGTTTGAGCGGGTCGCCCATCAGCGCCGGAACCGGCAGCGCCGGCAAGGCCGTCCGCAGCGCGATGCCTTTTTGATCGGCCTGAAATCCGAGCAACGTCGTCACATCGGTCACGAGATCTTCCAAATTCAAAGCCACTGCGTCGAGTTGCAGCCCGTTCGCCTCGATTTTGGAGATGTCGAGAATGTTGCCGATCAAATCCATGAGCATCATGCCGGCGCTATGCGCGGTCTGCGCCAATTGGGACTGTCGATCGGCCGCCGCCTCCTTCAGGATCAGCTCCAGCATCCCCAGCACCGCATTCATCGGTGTGCGCATCTCGTGGCTCATATGGGCCAAAAACCGAGATTTTGCTTGCGTCGATAGCTCCGCCACCTGCTGTGCCGCCTGCGCCGCAGCGGTGGCCCCCTGCGTGTAGGCATGCCAATAAACTGAAAGCGCAATATCCATGTCCAGCGTCACGGCAGAGTTGATCGCGGCAATCGTCATATCGCGCTGCTCTGGCATGGCGGCGTAGGCCTCGATAGCCACCTGCACCACCCTATTGCGGACGAAATTGTAACCGCCAATATACCAGCGCGTCTCCAAGCCGATGCGATGATGCACGATGCCGATGGCTCGCACGCTTTCGATGTAGTTTTGATCGAATTGGCCGGAGAGCAGTCGTTCCCAATGCTGCATCTGCGCCTGTTCCAAGCGTGGCGCATGTGTCCCTAACAGGTTGGACAGGTGTGGGACGGAATGCAAATGAACGTAAAGATCTCGCAAAATGCCCGGCAGTCGCGTTGCCAAAATTGGCCAAAAATTGGCCAGCATCTTGCAGCATGTCTCATTTATCTCCCCAAACCGCAATCTATCTTCAAGATCGTGTTTAGATTTATAGTTAAATGGCATAAATACTCATTACTACATTTGTATTAATGCCAACATTAGCTGACAAAGTGTTGGTATTTACATTTCCATACGCGGCATGTAGTGCTAATCTTTGTCTGTAATATGTTGAATATCTTAATATTGTGAAGTCTTTTTATATGACAAGATATAGAATTTTATCTTCAAATGATAGATTGACGCGTCAAACGTGCGCCCACGGAAGTTCGGACGCGCCCAGACGTGCGTTGATCGTCGCCAAAGCGTTGTCGTTGTTCAGCCAGAAAAATCAGCGGTCAACCGCGCATCAGAGCCAGGATCGGCCGAGGCTGAATTGTTGCAATTTACGACTTTCGTAGCTCCGACAACATCATGAAACAATCGGCGTCGACTCAAAAAATTTATTAATTATGAAATCATATTGAGTAATATTTCGGCAATACGTGCCGTCGAGGGTGCCTCTTCACGCATTGACGAATTGGGGTTCCACTCGGATGACACACGATACCGATATTTCAAACCGGCTAAAATTCCTGAATATCGATGCCGAAACCCGCACCCTGCTGAAATCCTTCGCGCCGCAAATCGCCGCCGCCTTGCCGGAAATCCTCACGGGCTTCTACGCCCATCTGCGCCAGTGGCAGCAACTCGCCGCCATGTTCCGCGACCCTTCGTCGATGGATCGCGCGGCGCGGGCGCAGGAAGCGCATTGGATGAAGCTGTTCTCTGGCCGCTTTGATGCGGATTACGTCGCATCCGTCCGCCGCGTCGGCCTGATGCACAGCCGCATCGGGCTGGAGCCGAGCTGGTATATTGGCGGCTATGCCTTCACCGTCGGGCGCCTTACCGAACTGGCCACCAAAGCCCATTCCAGCCGGCTGGACCCCGCCGGCGCTGCAGCCAAAGTCGCCCACCTTATCCAGGCGATCAATAAGGCGGTCATGCTCGACATGGATCTCGCAATCTCCATTTATATCGAAGAAAATAAAGCCGCTTACGATCGAAAAATCGTTGAGATCACCACTAACTTTGAAGCCACCATCGGCGGTCTGGTCGGCGCGGTAGAAGCCCAGGCTGGTAACCTGAAAGCGACCTCGGACCAGCTCAGCCTCACCGCATCGGGCGCGACCGACTCGGCCCGCGCCGTGCATAACGCCGCCCAGGACGCCAGCGCCAGCGTCTCCACCGCCGCCGCCGCCGCCGAGGAACTCACCGCCTCGATCTCCGAAATCGCCCGCCAGGTCAGCCAGTCCTCCACCCGCACGGACGAAGCGGTGAAGCTATCGAATCATACCGACACCATTATCCGCCAACTCGCCGCCGGCGCGCAGAAAATCGGCGATGTCGTTGGCCTCATCACCACCATCGCCGGGCAAACCAACCTGCTGGCGCTGAACGCCACCATCGAGGCCGCCCGCGCCGGGGAAGCCGGCAAAGGCTTCGCCGTCGTCGCCTCCGAGGTCAAATCCCTCGCCACCCAAACCCGCAAAGCGACCGACGACATCAGCCAGCAGATTGCCGGCCTGCAAGACGCCACCCAGGAAGCCGTCAGCGCCATCGCCACCATCGCGGCGACCATCGTGGACATCAACCATTCCGCCACCGCCATCGCCGCGGCGGTTGAGGAACAGGCCGCCGCCACGCAGGAAATTTCCCAAAGCGTGCAGCGCGCCGCCGCCGGCACCGCGCAGGTCAGCAACAACATCGCCACCGTCAGCCAGGGGGCGGAAGATACCACCGTTGCCGCCAGGGCCGTCTCCCAAGCGGCAACCACCCAGGCCGACCAGGCCCGCAAGCTGCGCCGGGAAGTCGATGGCCTGCTGCGCAGTCTGAAATCGTCGTAGCAACGGCCCAGCGCGAACCAAACCACGGTGCGGGATCGGGCCGGCCGACCGCCGCTACCGCACCCGCACCGCCACCCGGCGCGCCGCCCCTTCCGCATCCAGCACCGTCACCCGGTAAAACCCCGGCCCCGGCGGCAACCACGCGGCCTCCCGCCGCGACGGGTCGGCTTGGATCGGCGCGCCATCCACCAGAAACGCCAATGGCCGCCGCCCGCCCATCGCCCGCAAGGTCACCGGCCCATCGCCAGACAGCACCGCCCCCGGCGGCGGAAACAGCAGCCGCAGCGCATCCGCCGCCTCGGCCGGCCCGCCGCCGCGCGGCTCGGGCGTATAGGCCGGCGGCGGGTCGCGCGGCGCCGGCGGCAGCAGATCGAACACCCGCGCCAGCAACGGCAAGGCCAGCCGCGCCCCGGTCGCCCCCGGCAACGCCGTCCCGTCCGGCCGCCCCACCCACACGCCGACCACATTGCGTCGGTTAAACCCCAGCGCCCACGCATCCCGGCCGCCCCAACTGGTGCCGGTCTTCCACGCCACTCCCACCGGCCCGCGCTCCGGAAACGGCTGTGTCAGCACGGCAGCCACCGCCGCCGCCGCGCGCGGCGCCAGCAACGGCCGCCGCTCCGGCGCCTCCGCCGGCGTCAGCCGCAGCGGCATCACCGTCCCATCGGTCGCCAGCGCCGCATACAGCATTACCGCCTGGCGCAGGTCGATCCCGACCCCGCCCAGCGCTAGCGGCAGCGACGGATTGGCATGCGCCGGCAGCCGCAACGCCACCCCCGCCGCCCGCAGCGCGGCGGCAAACCGCAGCGGCCCCACCTGTTCCAGCAACGCCACCGCCGGCAGGTTGAGCGACCGCCGCAGCGCCTCCGCCGCCGTCACATTGCCGGCAAACCCGCGATCGAAATTCTCCGGCGCGTAACTGCCGAACCGGCGCGGCAAATCGCCGATCACCGTGCCCGGCCCAGCCAACCCGGCCTCAAACGCCATCGCGTAAATAAACGGCTTCAGCGCGGAGCCCGGGGACCGATTGGCCCGGGTCAAATCCAGCGTCCCCGCCCGCGCCTCGCCGCCGCTCAACCCGCCCGAGACAGCGGCCAGCACCTCACGCGATGCCGCATCGGCGATCACCACCGCCAGCGAAGCCCGTTCCGGCATCCCGGCCAAACTGGCATCTGCCAGCCGCTCCAACGCCTCCTGCAACGGCAGCGAAACGGTCGTGGCCACCAGCGGCGCGCGCGGCAACCCGGCCAAAGCCAGCCTCGCATGGCGCGGCAACGCCACCCGCTGCACCGGCACCGGCCCGCCCGCGTCCAACCCGCCCGCGCGCAAAATCCGGTCCCGCAACGCCTGCGCCCGCCCGGCATGCCGGTCCGGCCGCAGCGCCTCCGGCCGGCGCGGGATCGCCACCAGCAGCGCCGCCTGCTCGGCTTCCAGCAAGCGTGGTGGCACGCCGAACCACGCCAGCGACCCCGCCCGCACCCCTTCCAGATTGCCGCCCATCGGCGCCAGGGTCAGCCACATCGCCAGAATATCGCGCTTGCTGAACCGCCGCTCCAGCTGCACTGCCCGCGCCGCCTCGATCAGCTTGGCCCGCCAACTGCGCGGGCTCGGCTCCAGCAGCCGCGCCACCTGCATCGTCAGCGTCGACCCGCCGGAGACAATCCGCCCCGCGCGCGCATCCTGCCACGCCGCCCGCAGCACGCTCAGCGGGTTCACCCCAAAATGCCACCAGAACCGCCGGTCCTCGGTCGCCACCAGCGTCTCCAGCAACACCGGCGCCACGTCCTCAACCTCGGTGCGAAACCGCCACACCCCGCCCGGCGCCGGCAGCAGCGCCAGCGTCCGCCCGTCCCGCGCGGTAAACTCGGTGCCGCTCACCGTCAGCCGCGACAAATCCGGCGGCAGCGCCCGGTCCAGCCGATCCAACCCCAGCCCCATCAAGGCCAGGCACGCCGCACCGATCAGCCATCGCCGCATGGTCACGGGGCACCGATCGCCGCCCGCCCCGCCGCCAGCCGCGCCAGCAGCGCCGGCCGATACATATCCACCACCTCCGCCCCCGGCAGCTCAAAATTGCCCACCGCCGTCGCCCGCAGCCGCACCGCCACCCGCAACTCCCGCGTCTCCTTGCCCAGCGCGCCAACCGCCACGAACCGATCCTCCGCCGCCGGCTGAATATCCGGATGCGACAGCGCCCCCAGCCAGTCCAACCCGTCCTGCGCCCCCTCGCCGAACCGCCCGGCCACCTCCCAGCCCGCCGGCAAGCCTTGCGTCAGCGCCAGCAGATGGTCCTGCGCATCCTCCGCCCGCGCTTCCAGCAGCAGCACGAAACTGTCGTTCTGCCGCAATGTCGCCACCTCCAGTGGCGCGCCGGTCAGGCTGAAAAACCGCCGCCGGATCTGCAGCCCGTTATGCGCCGCCGGTGGCGCCGCCACCGGCACCCCGGTCACCGCCACGCTGTGCCATAGCGGCGCAGCCCCCTGGTTGCGCAACCGCGCCGGCCCCGGCAACGGTACGCTGATCGTCGGCGCCGACGCCAGCCTGGCGCCATCCAACGTCGCCTGCACCGGCGCCAACCCGCGCCCCAGCACCGCCGCCGCCGCCACTGCCCAAGCCTGCTCCTGCGTGGTGGTGCTTTCCGGCCGCAAATCCGCCCCCGGCAGCTTGGCCACCAACCCCGCTAACCGTTCCGGCAGCAACCCGCTTTCCGCCAGCAGCACCGTTATCGCCAGCTGGTCGCGCACCGCGCTGCCGTAATCCGCCGCCCAGTCCTTGCGCATCGGCGCATCCAGCGCCGCGCGGAACAGCGCCTCCGCCCGCGGCGCGTCATGCGCCAGCGCCAACGCCGCCGCCACCTGCGCCCGCGCCAGCGGAGACGGCAATTTCTCCGGCCGCTCCGCCAGAATCCGCGCCGCCCCCGGCCGCCCCTGGCCGGCCAGCGCCAGCACATACAGCCGATACGCCTGCGCCGAGACCTGCTCGGCCTCCTCGCCGGATTGGTTGGCCGCCTCCTCGCCGATGTTCTTCAGCGCCGCCGCCAGCCCCACAGGCGGCACGAAGCCACCGGATTGCCGCACCCGCAGCAAAAACTCGGTGGCATAGGCGGTCAACCACGGCGCCGCCTCGTCATTGGCCCGCCACAGCCCGAAGCTGCCATCGTAGCGCTGATGGTCCAGCACCGCCGCCACCGCGCGTTGCAGCCGCGCGGCCCGGTCCGCCCCGGCCAGGCCATCGCCCAGCCAGGTCAGCGGCAGGCCGCGGCTGGTCACCTGCTCCAGGCAGGTGAAGCTGTAATCCTCCAGCGCCCGCAGCAGCGCCGCCGCGTCATACCGTACCCGCCCGCCCAGGCTCGCGGTGGCCGTCGCCGTGCCGGGAATGAACCGTGCTAGGTCCGGCGCCAAGGCCACCTCCGCCCCCGGTGCCAGCTCCGCCCCGGCCAGCTGCGTCGTCGTCCCACGCGTGCTGCGGATCACCAGCCGATAGCTATGCACCGCCTGAAACCCATCCGGCCCGGCCACCTCCAGCCGCACCATCCCGGTGCCGGTGCCGGTCGCGCGCAGCCCGCTCAGCGGCAAGGCCTGCGCGCCCTTGGCCAGGGTCACGCTCAGCCGCTCCGGCCCGGTCAGTTCCAGCGGCCCGGTCACGCTCAGCCGCGCCGCCACCGCCCCGTCGGGCAGGTCGAGGTTATGCAGCAGCACCGCCAGCCGCGCCTCGTCCCCCGGCGCCAGATAGCGCGGCAGCAGCGCATCGGCCACCAGCGGGTCGCGCACCAGCATCGCCTGGCTCGCCGCCCCCACCCGCCGCTCCGCCCAAACCACCGCCATCAGCCGCACCTCACCGGCAAAATCGCCGATCTCCAGCCCAAACCGCGCCACCCCGTCTGCCCCGGCCTGCACCGGCGGGAAAAACCGGCTCAAAATCCGATCTGGATCGTCGCGCGGCAGCCCGCCAAATTCGTCGCCACCCTGGCGCAGCACGGTCGCCGGCGCATCCGGCGGCGCGATCAACCGGCCCCAATCGTCGCGGATGTCGAGCCCCAGCATCCGCCGCCCGAGAAAATGCGGCCCCGGATCGGGGGAGGCATAATGCGTCAGCCGCAATATCCCCTCATCCACCGCCGCCAGGCTCACCCAGGCCCCCGGCGCCGTGCGCACCGCAATCTCCGTCCGGCCGCGCGGCGCGGCGCGGGCAGGGGCCTCCACCGTCGCCGCCAGCCTGCGCGCCGCCGGGTCGATGCCCACCCAGACCAGGCCAATCGCCCGCCCCGGCCGCGCCGTCGCGGCGCCGGGGCGGAACACATGCACCGCCACATACGCCCCCGGGCCCCAATCCTGCCCCACCGGCACCTCCACATCCGCCCCTTCGGCCGGCAGGTGCAGATTGCGCAAACTATGCACCCGGTCGCTCAGCACCAGCACGCTGGCCTCCCCAGCGAACGGCGGCACGATGTGCAGCGTCACCGTCTCCCCCGCCGCCACCAGCTTGCGGTCGGCGGACACATCCACCCGGTCCGGCACGTCCGGGCTGTCCGATGTCGCCCAACCGGCGCGGAACCGATACGACGTCGCGGCCATACCGCCGATTTCCGCGAGTTCGATCCGGTAGCGGCCAAAATCCAACCGTCGCGCCAGATGCAGCGCCTCCCCGGCGGGAATGCTCACCTCCGCCGTTTCCAGCGGCTCGTCCTTCCACACCGTCTCGTAGCGCGCCTGCCCGTTGCGGCTCACCAACCGCCAGTCCGGCCGCTCCCGCACCAGCCGCAACCGCGCCTGCATCGCCGTCCGCCCGCCATCCAGCGCAAACGCCGCCACGTCGAGGCGGGCTTCGGCTTTGGCGTCCACCGCATTATCGGCAAATAGCGGCTTCAGCCCGATCATCCGGCTGTCGGACCGCACGGGAATCTCCAACTGCGTCGCCACCGCGCGGCCCGCCGGGTCGGTCACCGCCACGCTCAGCGCCGCCTTCAACGGCACCGTCACATCCGGCAGCCGCCCCAACACCAACGGCAGCTGCGTCCGCCCGTCCGCATCGGTTGCCGGCATGGCAATCGCGCGCTCCACCGGCACATAGGTCTCGTTGGCCAGCCCCACTTTCCAGCCCGCCAGCGCCGGAAACGGCGCCAGATCCGGCACCAGCCGCAGCGTGGCGGTGGTGGACATATGCGCCGCCGGTGCGCCGTACAAATACCGCGCGGTGATCTCCACCGTCTCCGCCGTGCCCACCGCGAGGAAGCCGGGCAGCGCGCCCGCATCCACCGCCAGCCGCTCCGGGGTGAAACTATCCACCTTGAAGGTGGCGCGCCCAACCGGCGGCCCGTCCGGCTCGGTCCGCAGCTCCACCGCCCAACTGCCCGATGCCGCCCCGCTGGACAATGTCACCGGCAGATTGATCGCCGCCCCGCCAATGCGCGGCGGCGCGGTTTCGCTGAACACCTGGCCGTTCGGCCGCCGGATCGTCACCCGCGCCGCCAGATCCAGCGGCGCCCCTGCCGCATCGCGCAGCAGCGCCATCACCTGCACCGTCTCCCCGGCGCGATAAATCCCCCGATCGGTCCACACATACGCATCCACCGGCCCGGGATGCGGCGCCCCCTCCACCCCCCGATCGGACAGGTCGAACGCGGCCGAGGTCAGGTCGAGTGCGGCGAAATCCTCGCCAGCGCCGAACGCATGCAGCGCCGCCGGGGCCAGCGGCCCTTGCCCGCGCAACAACGGCACGGCAAAGCGCGCCACACCATCGGCATCGGTGGTGGCCTGCGCCAGCACGTCGTTGTTATGCGCCAGCAGATCCAGCCGCACCCCCGGCTTCGGTCGCGCATCGGCATAGCCGCGCAGCTGCACCGTCAGCCCGTCACTGCCGCGCCAGACCGTCGGCGCCAGATCGGTATGCACGACAATCTGCACCGAGGCGCCGGACTTCCCGCCATCCCCCGGCGTCGCGATCAGCGCATACAGCCCCGGCCCGGCGCTGTTGATCGCCTCGGGCACCGGCAGCGCGGTGCGCAGCACCCGGTTGGCCTGCCAGCCCGGCACCTCCGCGCTGCCGGTCCACACCACCCGGCCATAGTCGTCGGCCAGTTCGCGCGCGGTCCACATCTCCACCGCCTCGCCCAGTTTGGCCTGCCGCAGCAGCGCGGACACGTTGCGCTCCGTCAGCCGCACCAACTGCAACGACACGGCGGAGACGTTGACCGTGCTGAGCATAATCGCCGGCGTCTGCCCTTTCGGCAGCACGAACATCCTGGTGTCGAAATCAATCCGCGGCGCCCGGCGCGGCATCGCCACTGCCACCGTCGCATCCGCCTTCAACGCCAGGCCCTGCTCCCCCGGCAGCCCCGCGCGCAACGTCAGCCGGGTGGTGCTGGCCGATGGCAGGCCGGAGACGCAGATCTCATTGCCCTCCAGCGTCACTGCCGCATCGGGCAGCGGCGGGTCTAGCCGCACCCAGTCCTGCGGCTGAAAATCGCTGCGCCGCGTCGGCGGCAGGGTAAAGCTCAGGCACGCCCGCGCCGGCTCGGCATCGGCCTCGGTGCGGATGCGGCGCAGCTGAAACCCGGCCGCCTGCCGCGCTTCGGCCAGCATTTTGCTGTATAGCGGCTTGCTGTCATCGCGCTGCACCAGCGCCTCCAGCACCGCCAGCGCCTGCACATCGCGCCCCATGCCGCGCAGCGCCTCGGCCATCAGCACCATCGCCCCGGCACTTTGCCCGTCATCCGCCAGCGCCAGCGCCTGCCGCGCCGCGAACAGCACCAGCTGTGGCGCTTTCGGCGTTCGCTTGTCATAGGCCAAAGCGAGGTTGATGAAATCCTCGAACGTCGGCTCGCCCAGCCCGATGCGCGCTTCCAGCGCCGAGGCGGCGGTGGCGAAATCCTGGTGCTGCATCGCTGTATCGGCGCGCTGCTCGGCCTGGCGGCGGGCCTGCGGCGTGCCGCCATTCGGCGTCGCCTTCTGCAGATTGCGCACCCAAAGCTGCGCATCAGCGGTCAGTCCGGGCGGGATGAAATCCTGCGCCCGCGCCGGGGTGAACACGGCACAGATCAGCGCCAGCAGCAGACCAGCGAGCGGGCGAACAGGCATCTTACGGCTCCGGGACGTTCCGCCTCGACACTAGCTTGCCGCCGCCCGCCCGCCAAGCAATCCGCGCTGTGGATTCAGGCTCAACACCAGCGGCACCCACACCACATACCACATCGGGCTCGGCCCTTTGGCGAGGTTGGACAGATCCGTCATCCCCACGCCGAGCACCAGCACCAGCAGCGCCAACCGCAATGGCCGCTCCGGCCCGCGCCAGGCCGCCAGCGCCACCAGCCCCAGCAAAGCCAGCAGCAACCCCAGCCCGATCAGCCCGCCATAAAACGCGGTGGACAGCAGCAGGTTATGCGGAAAATCCTCGCCCGGCCGGCCAATCGTCGCCCCCGGCCCCAGCCCAACCCAGGCCGCCCAACCCGGCGCCTGCCGCAGCACCGCAAGCGTCTGCGTCCAGATTTCCAGCCGATGCGACCCGCCCCGCGCCAGCAAGCCCTGCCACCACGCCCCCGGTACCGCCAACGCCACCGCCAGCGCCACCACCAGCGCCACCCCCAACCCCCAGCCGAGATGCCGCCGCCGTGTCGCCCCAACCAGCACCAACAGCGCCACGCCGGTCGCCAGCATCGGCCCCCGGCTGCCGGTCAGGCCGATGAACCCCAGCCCAAGCAGCGCCGCCGCGCCATAGGCCCAGGGGCGGCGGCCTTCCAGCGCCCGCGCCAGCGCCAGCAGCACCATCACCCCGATGATCGCCGCGCCCAATATCGGCTGCCGGGTTTCCGCCCAGCCGGGCATGCGCGGCTCCACCGCGCCGGCCACCAGATGCCGCGCCACCGCCAGCGCCGCATTCACCACCCCGCCGGCGATCATCACGCTGGCCAGGTCGCGCCCCCGCATTTCGGCGCAGGCCAGCACAAACGCCACCGTGCAGCCGGCATTGAACAGCCACAGCGCATGCCCGGCGCCGCTGCGGTCCCAGACTGTCGCCACGCCGAGCCACGCGATCAGCGCCACCGCCACCGCCTCGCCCGCCGTCAGCCGGCCGCGCGCCTGCCGCAGCCGCCAGAGTTGGCCGGGCAGCACCAGCAGATAAAAGCTCATCGCCCAAACCGGTTCCGGCGCCAGCACAAAGCCCGCACCGATCACCGCCAGCAGCAGCCCGTGCCTCAGGGCCGCGGAACCGCCAGCCACGGCATCGCCTCCGGGTCCCGTTCCCCGAACAGCACCGCGCACACATGCGCCGCCACCGCGCGCTCGTTGAACAACGCCTGATACCGCGCCCGCCCGGCAGTGGCGATGCGCATCCGCCGCGCCGGATCGCCGATCAGCCGCTCGATCAGCGCCACCATGTCATCGAAACTGGTGAAAAACCCCATCTCGTCATCGTTGAACAGGTCGCCATAGCCGGTCATCCGCTCCATCAGCACCACCAGCCCGTTGCCGGCCAGCTGCGCCACCCGGTCGGAGCTATAGAGGTAATGATCCGCCCGCCGGCTGACATTCAACCCCAACGCCGCCTGTTCCAGCGCCACCTGATACGCCGCCCCGCCCAATTTGCCCTGGCCGAGCAAACCGCCGAGCTTCATCCGGCAGCCCGGCAGCCGCGCCTGCACGCTGCGGATGAAATCCTCCATATCCCAGTCCCGCCCGCTGATCCGCCGCAACGGGCGGGACGGATGGCCGCAGGCGTAAAACAGGTCGTACGGTAAATCCGTCCGCTCATGGTTTCGCCCGCGCTCGATGGTCAGGTCCACCGGGTTGGGCATGAACGACACCACTCGCCGCCCACCATCGCGCAATGCCGCCAGATGCGGCCCTGCGGTGGTGGCGAAACTCGCATCCACCACCTCGAACTTCGAGGACAGACGGCGGATATTATCCGGCTCGAACAGCGGGTCGACATTGTATTGCCCCATGCGGATCTGCGGCAGCGCCGCCCGGATCGCCGCCAGCGTCGGCGGCCGGATCACGTCCGCATGGCCCAGCAACAGCATATCCGGCGCATGGAACTGGCAGAACCGCAGCAGCGACGCATTGGCCGCGCCGACGCCAAAGGTGCGGCTGCCAAACGGCGACTTGGCCCGCGCCACATCGCGGTCGGA
>CAITOL010000040.1 GCA_903893975.1 uncultured Rhodospirillales bacterium
CGCCGAGACCTACGCCGCCTTCCGCTCCGTCGTCAGCACCGCGAAAGCCAATCGCGCTTCGGTATTGGACACCATTCGCTTCGTGCTCGCGGCCAAGCTACCCGCCGGGCCGATCGCAGGAGTGGGGTGAGCAATTACGAATCAAAAGAACCGCTTACCTAGACCGCAATAAAGGGATGGAAACCATGATGAACCGCCGAACCCTGCTCGCCAGCACTCTGGCCGCCCCCGCTTTGCTGCGCGCCACCCGCGCCAATGCAGCGGAATGGACCTATAAATGGGCGCAGAATCAGCCCGCCAGCCATCCGATGTATCTCCGCGCGCAGGAAGCGGTGGAGAAGATCAAGGCGGAGACTGGCGGCAAGATGGAAATTCAGGTGTTTCCGTCCAACCAGCTCGGTTCTGACACGGATACGTTGAGCCAGCTGCGCTCCGGCGCGGTGGAGTTCTTCAACCTCTCCGGGCTGATCTTGTCCACCTTGGTGCCGGCGGCCTCGATCAATGGCATCGGCTTCGCTTTCGGCGACTACCCGAGCGTGTGGAAGGCAATGGACGGCGAATTGGGCGCCTTTATTCGTGGCCAGATCCTGAAGGCCAACATCGTCGCCTTCGACAAGATCTGGGATAACGGCTTCCGCCACATGACCACCTCCACCAAGCCGATCGTCACCCCGGCGGATCTGGTGGGCATGAAGGTGCGCGTGCCGGTCAGCCCGCTCTGGACCTCGATGTTCGAGGCGTTTGGTTCGTCGCCGATCTCGATCAACGCCAATGAAATGTATTCCGCGCTGCAAACCAAGATTGCCGATGCGCAGGAAAACCCGCTGGCGACGATTTATCTGAACAAGCTGCATGAGGTGCAGAAATACTGCTCCCTCACCGGCCATATGTGGGACGGGTTCTGGCTGCTGGCCAATCGCCGGGCGCTGGAAGCGTTGCCGAAGGATGTGCAGGCGATCGTCACCAAGCATGTCAACGCTGCGGCCGTGGCGGAGCGTGCGGACGTGGAAGCGCTGAATACTTCCATGAAGGGCAATCTGGAAAAGGCCGGCATGGTGTTTAACGCCGTTGATACCGCCCCCTTCCGCGCCAGGCTGAGCAGCGCCGGCTTCTACAAAAGCTGGCACGCCAAATACGGCGATGAAGCCTGGGCCGTGCTGGAAAAGGCGGCTGGCAGCAAGCTGGCTTAAGGGGCGGGGGGATGCAACTCACCGGAAGGGTCGTGCTGGTATTTGGGGCTGGCTCTTCCGGGCCTGGCTGGGGCAACGGCAAAGCCGCGGCGGTGCTGTATGCCCGTGCCGGGGCGACCGTGGTGGCGGCGGACCGGGTGTTGGCGGCAGCGGCGGAAACCGCTTCCATCATCACCGGGGAAGGCGGCCAGGCGCTGGCGCTGGCAGCGGACGTGACCAGCGCCGCCTCGGTCGATGCGGTTGTGGCGGCGGTGCTGGCGCAGTTCGGCCGGATTGATGTGCTGCACAACAATGTCGGCATCACCGATATGGGTGATCTGAGTGAGATTACCGACGAGCGCTGGGCGAGGGTGATGGATATCAACCTCGCCGGTGCCATGCGCGCCTGCCGGGCGGTGCTGCCAATTATGCAGGCGCAGGGTAAGGGGGCGATTATCAACATCTCCTCCCTCGCCGGCGGCGTGATCAACACCTACCCGTATTTTTCCTATAACGCATCGAAAGCGGCGCTGAACCATTTCACCCGCGCACTGGCCATTCAGTATGGCAAGCAGGGCATTCGCAGCAACGCGATCATGCCGGGCCTGATGGCAACCCCGATGGTGCAGGCGCAGATCGCCGGGCAATACGCCGACGTCGATGCCATGCAGCGCGCCCGTGATGCGGCCAGCCCCACCGGCAAGCAGGGCGATGCGTGGGATATCGCCCGCGCGGCGCTGTTTCTGGCCAGTGATGATGCGGGCTATATCAACGGCGTTTGTTTGCCGGTGGATGGTGGGTTGCATTGTCTGGCGGGTTAGATGAAGGGAAGGGTGTTCTTTTTGTGAACAAAAAGAACCAAAAAAACTTCGTCTATGCCTTGCCTGCGGCATAGCACGGCAACAAAGTGCAAAAGTTTTTTGCTTCTTTTTTCCAAAAAAGAAGCGCTTGCCTAAACCTTTCTGAAATAACGGACCGGAGCCAAACACCATGCAGCTAGGAATGATCGGACTGGGCCGCATGGGCGGCAACATCGTGCGCCGCTTGCTGCGCGCGGGCCATGCCTGCGTGGTCTATGACGCCAACCCTAAATCGGTGGCCGAACTCGCAGCTTTGGGCGCCACGCCGGCGAGCTCGCTGGAAGACCTGGTGACCAAGCTCGACCAACGGCCGCGCGCCGCGTGGGTGATGCTGCCGGCCGGCGACATTACCGAGGCAACCGTTGCCACTTTGGGCGGCTTGCTGGCGCCGGACGATATTCTGATCGATGGCGGCAATTCCAACTTCAAGGATGACGTGCGCCGGGCAAAGGAATTGGCGGGCAAGGGCGTGCGCTACATGGATGTCGGCACCTCCGGCGGGGTTTGGGGGCTGGAGCGGGGCTATTGCCTGATGATTGGCGGTGAGCGGGCGGCGTTTGAATTCCTGGACCCGATTTTTGCCGCCCTGGCGCCCGGTGCAGGCGATATTCCGCGCACCGAGGACCGCGGCGCCCGCGACCCCAGGGTGGAGCAGGGCTATCTATATGCCGGCCCGTCCGGCGCTGGGCATTTCGTCAAGATGATCCATAACGGCATCGAATACGGCATGATGCAGGCCTTCGCCGAAGGGTTCGATATCTTGCAGTCCCGCGGATCGGAAAAACTGCCGGACGGTGAGCGTTACGATTTCGATCTGGCCGATGTGGCCGAGGTCTGGCGGCGCGGTAGCGTGGTCACGTCGTGGTTGCTGGATTTGTCGGCCAGCGCATTGGCAACCGACGGCAAACTGGAAACCTTCTCCGGCCATGTGGAAGATTCCGGCGAAGGGCGTTGGACGATTGATGCGGCAGTGGAACAGGCTGTGCCAGCCGATGTGCTGGCCGCGGCGCTGTTCGTGCGCTTCCGCTCACGCCAGTCGCACACGTTCGCGGAGAAAATGCTGTCCGCCATGCGGTTGGGCTTCGGTGGCCATGTGGAGAAACCCAAGGCGTGACCGTTATTGTGCTGATGGGCGTATCCGGCTGCGGCAAAACCACGATCGGGCAGGCGATTGCCGCCCGTCTGGGCTGGCAGTTTCAGGAAGGCGATGCGCTGCACCCGTCGGAAAACGTCGCCAAAATGGCCGGTGGCACGCCGTTGGTGGATGCGGATCGCTGGCCGTGGCTGGACCGCATCGCCGGGGTGATCGATGGCTGGCGGGCGCAGGGCCTGTCCGGCGTGGTCACGTGTTCGGCGCTGAAGCGGGCTTATCGCGATATTCTGGTCGGCAACCGGGCGGATGTGCGGCTGGTCTATATGCGCGGCGACCAGCCGACCGTGGCGGCGCGGCTGGCGGCGCGCAAGGGGCATTTCATGCCGCCGGCGTTGCTGGCCAGCCAGTTCGCCACCTTGCAGGCCCCCGGCGAGGATGAACGCCCGGTGATTGCCGACATCACGCAATCACCCGGCGCCATCGTGGACCATGTGGCGGCGGCGGTTAGCTGAACAGCTGCCGCACCGCATACAGCGTCTGCACCACGCCCCACACCAGCGGAATGCCGACGAGCAGCCAGAGGAAGATGAATTTCGCGCTCATGGCGGGGCTCCTATTGCTCGACCTTGCCGTGGAAATGATGCTTGGCATTCACCGCCTTCACCGCATGGTTGCAGGCGAAGCCAACCAGCAACAGCCCGGCCATGATGTACATGGTGATGGAATACGCCTCCGCCTTCGGCACGCCGTTATTGATCTGATATTCGCGGATGTAGTTGACCAGCACCGGGCCGAGCACGCCGGCGGTTGACCACGCCGTCAACAGCCGGCCATGGATGGCACCCACCTGCATGGTGCCGAACATGTCGCGCAGATAGGCGGGGATGGTGGCGAAGCCGCCGCCGTACATGCTGAGGATAACGGCAAACCCCGCCACGAACAGCGACACCGACCCCAACCGCCCGGTGGTCGGCACGAGCGCGTAGAGCACGAAGCCGAGCGCGAAGAAGATGCGATAGGTGTTCTTGCGGCCGATCATGTCGGAGATCGACGACCAGACGAACCGCCCGCCCATATTGAACAGGCTGAGCAGGCCCACGAAGCCCGCGGCCGCCAGCGGGGTGACGCGGCCGGGGAACATTTCCTGGATCATCGGCGAAGCCTGGCCGAGCACACCGATCCCGGCGGTCACGTTCAGGCAGAGCACGCCCCACAGCAGGTAGAACTGCGGCGTCTTCAACGCCTCGTCCACTTCGACATTGGCGCTGGTGATCATGGCCGAGGATTGCGTCGGCGCCACATACCCGTCCGGCAGCCAGCCAGTGGCGGGCACGCGCACGAAATAGGCGCCGATCAGCATGAACACCAGATACAGCGCCCCCATGGTCAGAAAGGTTTGCAGCACGCCGGTCGAGGTGGCGGATTTGAAATAGTCCATCAGCGTCACTTCCAGCGGCGAGGCGATCAGCGCGCCGCCGCCAAAGCCCATGATCGCCATGCCGGTGGCCATGCCCGGCCGGTCCGGGAACCATTTGATCAGCGTGGAGACCGGGGAGATGTAGCCAATCCCCAGGCCGCAGCCGCCCAGAACCCCGTAGCCGAGATAGATCAGCCACAACTGGTGCACCTGCACCCCGATGGCCGACACCATAAACCCGCCGGAAAAGCACAACGCGGCGGTGAACATCGCCATGCGCGGCCCCACCCGCTCTACCCAACGGCCAAACACCGCTGCGGACAGGCCGAGGAAGACGATGGCGATGGAGAAAATCCAGCCGAGCTCTGGCAAATTCCAATCGCCGGGCGCGGAGGCGGTGATCCCCAGCAGCCGTGTCATCGGCAGATTGAAAGGTGAAAAAGCGTAAGCCTGACCGATGGACAAATGCACGGCCAATGCAGCAGGCGGCACCAGAAAGCGATTATATCCAGCCGGCGCGACAGTGCTCTCGCGCGCAAGGAATCCTGCCATCGACGTCTTGCTCCCTTTATCGTTCCGCTTGCTAGCAGGAACTCTCCAGTTGCATATATCATAATCTTGTAACTTGTGCACCACCCTTCCGCCAGGCGCAGCCTTTACAAGCAGATAAATTGGACCACCTGATATCAGGTCTCGCGGCAGAATGAGGAAAGATGATGCAAAGCGTCCAGGCGGTTCCCAACGCCCGCCATCCCGGCGCCGGCCGGCGTATGGCGCGCGATACGCCGAAGGGCCGGCAGGTCACCGATGCCGCCCGCCAGGCCGTGGCCGCCTTGCTCGCCGGGCGCGACCGGCAGCGCGATTTGCTGATCGAACACCTGCATCTGATCCAGGATGCGCATGGCCGCATCCCCACCGATCTGCTCGCCGCCTTGGCCGAAGCCATGCGGCTCTCCTTCGCCGAGGTGTTCGAGGTCGCGACTTTCTATGCGCATTTCGACGTGACCGACACCGACCCGCCGGTGGAGATCCGCGTGTGCGACAGCATCGCCTGCCAGATGCAGGGGGCGGATGCCTTGGCCGCTGCCATTGCCGCCGGCACGCCCGCCCGGCTGCAACGCGTGCCCTGCGTCGGCCGCTGCGATCTGGCGCCGGTGGCGGTGGTGGGGCAAAATACCCTCGACCGCGCCACGCCAGACCAGGTGTTCGCCGCCCTGGCCGAGGGCGCCACCCAGCCCGTGCTGCCGCCCAGCATCGACTATGACCGCTACCGCCTGAATGGCGGCTACCAGACGCTGGCGCGGCTGCGCGCGGGGGCGCTGACAGCCGAGGCGGTGTTGCAGGCGCTGGATGACGCCAGGCTGGCCGGCAAAGGCGGCGCCGGTTTCCCCACCGGGCGGAAATGGCGCACCGTGCGCGACCAGCCCGGCACCAAGCTGATGGCGGTCAATGGCGACGAAGGCGAGCCCGGCACGTTCAAGGATCGCCATTACCTCGAAACCGATCCGCATCGGTTTCTGGAAGGCATGCTGATCGCCGCCGAAGTGGTGGGCGCGGCGGAGATCTACATCTACCTGCGCGACGAATATCCCGCCGCGCGCGCGATCCTAACGGCGGAACTCGCCAAATTGCCGGCGGACGGGCCGCGCATCCATCTGCGCCGTGGCGCTGGGGCGTATGTGTGTGGCGAGGAATCGGCGATGCTGGAAAGCATCGAAGGCAAACGCGGCCTGCCCCGGCACAAGCCGCCTTTCGTGTTTCAGGTCGGCTTGTTCGGCCACCCGACCTTGGTCAACAACGTCGAAACCTTGTGGTGGGTGCGCGATATTGTCGAACGTGGCCCGGCATGGTGGCGCGGGCATGGCCGGCGGGACCGCACCGGGCTGATCAGCTTTTCGGTCTCCGGCCGGGTGGCACATCCAGGGGTGAAGCTGGCCCCGGCCGGGATCAGCCTACGCGAGTTGATCGACGAATATTGCGGCGGCATAGCGCCGGGGCACACGTTGCGCGGCTACCTGCCGGGCGGGGCGTCGGGCGGCATTCTGCCGGCCACACTCGCCGATGTGGCGCTGGATTTCGGCACGCTGGAACAATATGGCAGCTTCATCGGCTCCGCCGCCGTGGTGGTGTTTTCCCAGGCCGATGATCTGCGCGCGGTGGCGCTGAACCTGATGCGCTTCTTCCGCCATGAAAGCTGCGGCCAGTGCACGCCGTGCCGGCTGGGCACCGAAAAGGCCGCCGCGCTGATGGATCAGCCCGATTGGGACTGGCCATTGTTGCAGGAATTATCGGCCGTGATGCGCGACGCCTCAATTTGCGGCCTCGGCCAGGCCGCCCCCAACCCGGTGCTGACCTTGCTGCGGCACTTTCCGGAGGTTGTCGGCGCATGACCCGCTTTACGCTGGACGGGGTGGCGGTTGACGCCGCCGAAGGCGAAACGATCTGGCAGGTCGCGCAACGCCAGGGCACCGAAATTCCGCATCTCTGCTACAGCCCGGCGCCGGATTATCGCGCCGACGGCAATTGCCGCGCCTGCATGGTGGAAGTGGAGGGGGAGCGTGTGCTGGCGCCATCCTGCCAACGCACGCCGCGCGAGGGGATGGTGGTGCACACCCAATCCGCCCGCGCCACGGCCTCGCGCAAAATGGTGCTGGAACTGCTGCTGGCCGATGCGCGCGCGCCGGTGGATGACAGCAAATTCCAGGCTTGGGTGACGAAAGCCGGGCTCACAGCCTCCCGCTTTCCCGGCGCTGAACGGTGGGACGCCGATACCAGCCACGCCGCGATGGCGGTGAACCTGGATGCCTGCATCCAATGCGGCCTGTGCGTGCGCGCCTGCCGCGAGGTGCAGGTCAACGACGTGATCGGCATGGCCTATCGCGGCCATCACGCCAAGATCGTGTTCGATTTCGATGACCCGATGGGCGACAGTACCTGCGTCGGCTGCGGCGAATGCGTGCAAGCCTGCCCCACCGGGGCGCTGCTGCCAAAAGCCCGGCTGGAGCACGGCAAGGCGGACCGGCAGGTGGACTCGCTGTGCCCGTATTGCGGCGTCGGCTGCCAGATGACCTATCACGTCAAGGACGACAAAATCCTCTACGCCGAGGGGCGCGACGGGCCGGCCAACCATAACCGGCTCTGCGTCAAAGGACGTTTTGGTTTCGATTACATCAACCACCCGCACCGGCTCACCCAGCCGCTCATCCGGCGCGATGATGCGCCGAAGGTGACGCATCCCGATATCGACCCGGCCAATCCGTGGACGCATTTCCGGGTGGCGAGTTGGGACGAAGCTCTGGCGCGCGCGGCGGATGGGTTCCGCAAAATTCGCACCGACTCCGGCCCGCGCGCCCTCGCCGGCTTCGGCAGCGCCAAAGGCTCCAACGAGGAAGCGTATCTGTTCCAGAAGCTGGTGCGCACCGGCTTCGGCTCCAACAATGTCGATCATTGCACCCGGCTCTGCCACGCTTCCTCGGTCGCGGCGTTGATGGAGGGGCTGCATTCCGGCGCGGTGTCCGCCCCGTTCGCGGCAGCACTGGATGCGGAGGTGATTTTCATCATCGGCGCCAATCCGGCGGTCAACCATCCGGTGGCGGCGACGTTCATAAAAAACGCCGCCAAACGCGGCGCCAAGTTGATCATTGCCGATCCGCGTCGACAAAGCCTGAGCCGGTTGGCGACGATGCACTTGCAGTTCAAGCCCGGCAGCGATGTCGCCATGCTGAACGCGATGCTGCATGTGATCGTGACCGAGGGGCTGGTGGACCGCGCCTATATCGAGGCGCATACCCAGGGCTATGCCGACCTCGCCGCCAGCGTGCTGGCGTTCTCGCCGGAAGCGATGGCCGAGGTATGCGGCGTGCCGGCCGAAACCCTGCGCGCCGCGGCGCGGCTCTATGCCACCGCCCGGGCGTCGCTGATCTTCTGGGGCATGGGCATTTCCCAGCATGTACACGGCACCGATAATGCGCGCTGCCTGATCGCGCTGGCGCTGACCACCGGGCAGATCGGCCGGCGCGGCACCGGGCTGCATCCGCTGCGCGGGCAGAACAATGTGCAAGGCGCGTCCGATGCCGGGTTGATCCCGATGTTCTTCCCCGACTACCTCGGCACCGGCGACGTGGCGGCGCGCACGCATCTGGAACAGCTCTGGGGCACGCAACTGGACCCGGAACGCGGCCTGACGGTGGTGGAGATTATGCACGCCGCCAAGCGCGGTGACATCAAGGGGATGTATATCGAGGGCGAGAACCCGGCGATGTCCGATCCCGACCTGAACCATGCGCGCGAGGCTCTGGCGGCGCTGGACCATCTGGTGGTGCAGGATCTGTTCTTAACCGAAACAGCTTTACATGCCGACGTCGTGCTGCCCGCCGCCGCCATGGCGGAAAAATCCGGCAGCTTCACCAATACCGACCGGCGGGTGCAACTGGCCCGCCCCGTGGTGCCATCCCCCGGCGCGGCGCGGCAGGATTGGTGGATCATCCAACAGATCGCCCAGCGGCTCGGGCTCGATTGGAACTATCAGCACCCCGGCGAAATCTTTGCCGAAATGGCGCAGACCATGCCGTCGCTGGCCCATATCACCTGGGAGCGGTTGCAGCGGGAAGGGGCGGTGACCTACCCGGTGGATGCGCCGGATGTGCCGGGGCACGACATTATCTTCACCGACCATTTCCCCACGCCGGACGGGCGGGCGCGAATGGTGCCGGCGCAAGTCTCACCGCCGGATGAAGTGCCGGACAGTGACTTTCCGATGGTGCTGTCCACCGGGCGGATTCTGGAACATTGGCATACCGGATCAATGACCCGGCGTGCAGCGGCACTGGATGCGATCGAACCACAAGCGGTGGCACTGCTATCGCCGCAGGAATTGCGCCGCCACGGCTTGCAGTCTGGCAGCACCATCCGGGTGGAAACGCGGCGCGGCGCGGTGGAGATCCTGGCGCGCGCGGACCACGATGTGCCGGCGAATATGGTGTTCATTCCGTTCTGTTACGCCGAAGCGGCGGCCAATCTGCTGACCAATCCGGCGTTGGACCCGTTTGGGAAGATACCGGAGTTTAAGTTTTGTGCGGCGCGGATTGGAAAAATCTAAGAAGGCAAGGACTGCTTTTTTGAAAGAAAGCAGCAAAAAACTTTTGAAATTTTGTTGCCTACGGCGAACCTCACGGGTGGGGTACGCCGTAGGCTGGGCATCGATAAGTCGGTTTTTGGTGGTGTCTCAACCGGTCGGCGCAATGACGAGATCCGCCGCCTCCGCCACACAGGCCCGCAGCAGATCCGCGCCCACCAGGTTCCACGTGGTAATGCCGCCGACCATAATCACCTGCACCAGCCCTTCGGCCATTTCCGGCACGGTCAGCCCGAGCTTCATCGCCGCCAGCCCGTGGCTTTTGGCCCCGGCCGCGTTGCCGGCCAGCACGTCGAGCAGGGCGAAGATGAACTCCTTGCTCTTCATATCCATCGCGCCGCCGGCGTCCTTGTCGCGCATCAGGCCGCTGCGCATCAGCCCGTAGCCGGCAAACGCCGAGGGCGCATGCTGGTGCAGCAGGCTGAACTGGTCCGGCACCCGGCCGAAGGTCGCCATAAAGCTCGCCAGCCCGGCTTGCGCCGCCGTGTCGGTCAGGTCATCGCTCATGTCAGGATCCACTCTGGAACGGGCAAATTCTTGCTGCGCAAGAAGGCCGGGTTGAACAGCTTACTCTGATAGCGGCTGCCGCCATCGCACAGGATGGTCACAATCGTGTGCCCCGGCCCCAACCGCCGCGCCACCCGCGCCGCCGCGGCGGCGTTGATGCCGGATGACGTGCCGACCGAAAGCCCTTCATGCACCAGCAGGTCATAGATAATCGGCAAGGCCTCGGTGTCGGGAATCCGCTCGGCATCGTCGATCGGCGCCCCGGCCAGGTTGGCCGGCACCCGCGACTGGCCAATCCCCTCGGTCACCGAACTGCCGCTGACCGACAGGTCATTGGCCTTCACCCAGCCATACAGCCCGCTGCCGTCCGGATCGGCGAGCACGATCTGGATTTTCGGGTCGCGCGCTTTCAATGCCAGCGCCACCCCGGCCAGCGTGCCGCCGGAGCCGCAGGCGCAGGTGAAGGCGTCGATCTGGCCACCGGTCTGCTGCCAGATCTCCGGCCCAGTCGTCAGCCGATGGCCTTCCCGATTGGCCAGATTGTCGAACTGATTGGCCCACACCGCGCCCATCTCGGCGGCCATGCGTTGGGACACATGTACGTAATTCCCAGGGTCGCGGTACGGCTTGGCCGGCACCAGCCGCAGATCGGCGCCGATCATGCGCAGAAAGTCGATCTTTTCCTGCGATTGCGTCTCCGGCATCACAATCACGCTTTTATAGCCCAGCGCGTTGCCCACCAGGGTGATGCCAATCCCGGTATTTCCTGCCGTGCCCTCCACAACGGTGCCGCCCGGCCGCAGGCTGCCATCGGCCTCCGCCGCGCGGATCATCGCCAGCCCCGCCCGGTCTTTCACCGAGCCGCCGGGGTTCATGAACTCGGCTTTGCCCAGAATCGTGCACCCCGTCGCCTCCGACAGGCGGCGCAGGCGGATCAGCGGCGTGTTGCCGATCGCCCCCACCACCCCCGTGGCATATGGCGGCGCCAGCGCCGGGTCGTTATCCAGTTTCACCACCGCGACAGTCCCCCGTTGAAGTAGCCGACATTGCGTGCCAACCATATGCCATCTTACCCGGAGAACGCCGATGGTCGACAATATTTCCCCTACCCAAACCTGGGCCGCGCTACAAAGCAACCCCCAGGCGCAGTTGGTGGATGTGCGCACGGATGCGCAATGGAATTTCGTCGGCCTGCCCGACCTCGCCAAGGCCGGCAAGCAGCCGGTGCTGATCGCCTGGCAGATCTATCCGTCGATGGGCGTCAATCCAGACTTCACCGCTCAACTGACCCAGGCCGGCTTCACGCCGGAGCACCACATCTACTTCCTCTGCCGCAGCGGCGTGCGCAGCCTCGCCGCCGCCCAAGCCGCCCAGGCCGCCGGCTTCCCCAATGTCTATAACATCGCCGATGGGTTTGAAGGCCCGCCAGATGCCAGCGGCCACCGGGGCCAGGCCGCAGGCTGGAAAGCCAGCGCCCTGCCGTGGCGTCAGAAGTAAGCCCTTAATAAGGCGTTGCCGTTGGCCTAGCTCTCCCATGAGAGTACGCCAACGGCAAGATCCAGAAGACGTTTTTTTGGTTCTTTTTGTTCACAAAAACAACGCCTACCTCACCCCTTCATTTTCAAAGTAAAGGTCTTCAACGCCACCATCAAATTCCGCACGAATTCCTTGCTTGGCTCGTCCACCAGCGCGCCAGACGCATCGAAGCGCTGCCCGGCATTGCCGATCATCACATTCGGCTGCACCAGCACCAGCCCGTTGAGGTTCGCCAGAATCTGCCGCAGATGCGCCTGCGCCCGCACCGTGCCCAGCGCCCCCGGGCTGGTGCCGAGGATGGCAATCGGCTTGCCATCGAACGGCTGCTGCGGCGGCCGGCTGGCCCAGTCGATCGCGTTTTTCAGCACGCCGGAGATGGAGGCATTGTATTCCGGCGTCGTAATCACCAGCGCATCGGCGGCATGGATCTTGGCGCGCAGTTCCACCACGCTGGCCGGCAGCCCGTGCGCGGCTTCCAGATCGCCGTCATAAAACGGGATATCGCGGATTTCGCAGGTCTCAAACACCACCCCATCCGGCGCCAGTTCGCCTGCGGCGCGCAGCGCCATCCGGTTGAAAGACCCTGCCCGCAAGCTGCCGGGAATACCCAGCACTTTTATCGTCGCGCTCATCACTCTCGCTTTCGTGTCAGGCCGCGCCGAGATATTCGGCCAGGCTCAAGGCCACCACTTCGGTCGCCTTGAACAGATCGTCAAGCTTCACCCGCTCATCGGCGCGATGCGCATTGGCCTCTTCAATTCCACGTGGCCCGGCACCATAGAGCACCACCGGCACCCCGGCGGCCGCATAATGCCGCGCATCGGTATAAAGCGGCACGCCGCCCGGCTGCACGGCGGTGCCCATCACCGCGCTGGCATGGCGGCACAAAATCTCGGTCAGCCGCTTGCCCGCCGGCGTCGGGGTCAGCGGCGTCGCCAGCAGCACGCGCTTCATCGCCAGCTTCGCCTGCGGAAACGCCGCCACCGCGCCGGCAATCACGCCGCGCAGTTCGGCTTCCACCTCGGTCGGGTTTTCCTCCGGCACAATCCGCCGGTCCATCCGCAGCACCACCCGGTCCGGCACCACGTTGGTGTTAATCCCCCCGGCAATCAGCCCCACCGTCAGCTGCGGTGCGCCGATACCGGCAATTTTCGAGGACCGGTCCGCCAAGGTTTTCCGCCACGCATACAGCGCCGTCAAAATCCCGCTCGCCGCCTCCAGCGCATCCACCCCGGTATAGGGCTTGGCCGCATGCGCCGACCGGCCGGTGACCTCCAACTCCAGATGCAGGCAGCCATTATGCGCCTCCACCACCTCGTAGGAGAACCCGGCCCCCAACGCGATATCCGGCTTGCTGATGCCCTGCGCCAGCAACCAGCCCGGCCCGATTTCCCCGCCGGTTTCCTCGTCATAGGTGATGTGCAGCTCGACCGTCCCCGCCGCCTGCCCGGCCGCCTGCAACGCCGCCAGCGCGTAGGCATAGGTGGCGATATCGGATTTGGACACCGCCGCCCCGCGGCCATACATCCACCCGTCGCGGATTTCGGCGCCATACGGGTCCGCCGTCCACCCCTCGCCCGGCGGCACCACATCGCCATGCGCGTTCAGCGCAATCACCGGCCCCGGCCCGAAGCGATGCCGCACCACCAGATTGGTGGCGGACACCATGCCATGCGCCTGCGCCACCGCCGCCGGCACCACATGCCGCTCCACCGCGAAACCCAGCTTTTCCAGCAACCCGGCCGTCACTTCCGCATGGGCCGCGCAGTCACCAGGTGGATTGTCCGACGGCACCCGCACCAGCGCGGCCAGCATTTCGGTTTGCGCATCGCGCCGGGCGGCCAGAAACTCTGCGATCAACGACGTGGCTCCACTCTATCAGCTACGGGGATGCCCGGTTCATGCCACGTGCGCTGGCACCCGCCAAGGCCCGGTTGCGCCAGATCAATGCCTGTACGCGCGCGCCATGCGACCGGTCAGCCGTCGCAGCATCCGGACACGCCCCGATGAACATGACCCACTACATGGAATTGCTCGCCACCAACCAACCCTGGAACCTGCTGATCTTCATGGCCGTTCCGGTCATATTGGCCGAAACCGTCGCCATAACCGAACTCGCCGTGCTGTTCACCCAGCAGCAATCCGGGCCGGTCCGGCGCCTCAATCGCGTCGCTGGCATCGTTGCGGGGATTTGGTTCACCGGCATCTTCGTCCACCTGCTGTCCGCCGCCGTGCTGCCACTGACGACAGGCGGCGGTTGGCGCGGCTGGATCGATGTCGTCGCGGTCGGCTTCTATCTGTTCGGCATCGTGCCGCTCGGCGGGATCGCCCTGCTCGATCTCGGGCTGCTGGGCCGCGCTATGACCGAGCGTGACCGCATGAAGCTGCATGCCGCTTTTGTCGGCCTGTTCCTGATCACCGCCCACGTCGCGATGATCGCCGGCATGCTGGACCCGACGCTCAGCACCCCGCAGCCGGCCGGCATGATGCATATGCACCCCAGTTCGTAGCCGACGCCTAAGCTGCACGCGCCGGGTACGACGCCAGGGCAAAATTCACCGCCGCCGCCACATGGATCGCGGTCGAATCAAACCCGGGCACCGCCAGCGCATCCGGGTCCAGCAGCAGGCAGATTTCCGTGCAGCCCAGGATCACGCTATCCGCCCCCGCCGCGATGCCGCGCGCAATCACCGCCATCATCGCCGCGCGCGATTCCGTCCGCACCACACCCTGGCATAATTCATCGAAAATAATGCCGTGCACCGCGGCCCGATCCGCCTCATCCGGCACCAGCACGTCGAGCCCGCACGCCACCCGCATCCGGTCGTGATAAAACCCGTGCTCCATCGTGTAGCGCGTCGCCAGCAGCAGCGGCTTGCTCTTGCCCGCCGCGCGCAACGCCGCCCCGGTGGCGTCGATAATGTTGATCAGCGGCACCCCGGCGCGCGCCGCCACCGCGTCGGCCACCAGATGCATGGTGTTGGTGCCGATCAGCACGCA
>CAITOL010000041.1 GCA_903893975.1 uncultured Rhodospirillales bacterium
GGGGGGCAACGCCGAGGTTGCAACCCGCGAGTTGCCCCCCTGCCTCCCCTACCCAAACCACTTAAAGTCACGGGTCCAGGGGCTTCTGCCCGTCGTGCCGAAGGCACGCGTCCCGCGCGACGTGGGGTCGAGGGGCGAAGCCCCCGCCTTGCTGGCTGCCTCACCACCCCACCCATGCCGCCTCAGTCGTCCAGGAAGCTGCGCAGTTTGCGGCTACGGCTGGGGTGTTTCAGCTTGCGCAGCGCCTTGGCCTCAATCTGCCGGATACGTTCGCGCGTCACGTTAAACTGCTGGCCCACTTCTTCGAGCGTATGGTCGGTGTTCATGCCAATGCCGAAGCGCATGCGCAGCACCCGCTCCTCGCGCGGCGTCAGGCTAGACAGTACCCGCGTCGTCGCCTCGCGCAAATTGGCCTGAATGGCCGCATCCAACGGAATAACCGCGTTCTTATCCTCGATGAAGTCGCCGAGATGGCTATCCTCCTCATCGCCAATCGGCGTCTCCAGGCTGATCGGCTCCTTGGCGATTTTCAGCACCTTGCGCACTTTTTCCAAGGGCATGCCGAGTTTTTCCGCCAATTCCTCCGGCGCCGGCTCCCGGCCGATCTCGTGCAGCATCTGCCGCGACGTGCGCACCAGCTTGTTGATCGTCTCGATCATATGCACGGGAATGCGGATCGTCCGCGCCTGATCGGCGATCGAGCGCGTAATCGCCTGCCGGATCCACCAGGTGGCGTAGGTGGAGAACTTATAGCCCCGGCGATATTCAAACTTATCCACCGCCTTCATCAGGCCGATATTGCCTTCCTGGATCAGATCGAGGAATTGCAGCCCGCGATTTGTGTATTTCTTGGCAATCGAGATCACCAGCCGCAGATTGGCCTCGATCATTTCCTTCTTGGCGCGCGCGCTGTCGCGCTCACCGCGGGAAACGGTCTGGAACACCCGGCGGAATTCGGCAATCGGCAGCGACGTATCATTGGCCACCGCGCCAATCTGCGCCCGCACATTGCCGATATCGGCCTGATGCTTGGTGGTGAACGCCTTCCACGACTTGCCCGGCAGCTTGGAAATCCGCTCGAACCAGTTCGGGTCAAGCTCATGGCCGCGATACTGGTTCAGGAAGTCGTCGCGCGCGACCTTGTTGGCCTCCGCCATGCGCAGCAACTGGCCTTCCAGCCCGTTCAACCGCTGATGCAGCTGCTTCAGCTGCGTCACCAACTCCTCGATGCGGTTATTGTGCAACCGCACCTGCTCCACCCGCGCCACCAGCTCCTCGCGCAGCTTCTCGTAGCTTTTTTCCGACCGCGTATTGGCCGCCTCGCCCGAGGTGATCAGTTCCAGCCGCTTGGACTGCATCTTATGCAGCTTCTTGTACAGCGCCTCGATTTCCTCGAAATGCGCCAGCACTTCCGGCTTCAGCTTCTCTTCCAACGCCGACAGCGACAGCCCGGCCCCCTCGCCTTCCTCCGCGTCATCGTCATCGGATGGCGCCTCAAAGCTCGGCTCGGCCACCGGCGCATCCACCACCTCGGCCCCATCCACCGCATCCGGGCTCGGCGCCGGCCCGCCTTGGGTCGCTTCCAGGTCCACGATGTCGCGCAGCAGCATCCGCCCCGCTTTCAGCGCGTCATGCCAGGCGATAATGGCGCGGAAGGTCAGCGGGTTTTCGCACAACCCACTGATCATCATCTCGCGGCCGGCTTCGATCCGCTTGGCAATGGCGATTTCGCCCTCGCGCGACAGCAGTTCGACGCTGCCCATCTCGCGCAGATACATGCGCACCGGATCATCGGTGCGGCCGAGGCTTTCGGCATCGACATTGCCAGTCGGCTCGTCGCTTTCCTCGTCGGTTTTGTCAGCGGCGACGACGGCGGGTTCCCCCTCCTCGTTTTCCTCGCCTTCGACGACCTGGACGCCCATTTCGCTAAAGCCGGCCATCACGTCTTCGATCTGCTCAGACGAATTCTGGTCCGGCGGCAACACCGCGTTCAGCTCATCAAAGGTGATGTAGCCACGTTCCTTGCCCTTGGCGATCAGGCGCTTAACGGCCGCCGACTGCACATCGAGCAGGGTCGCTTCGGCATCCTGTTCAGCGGCGGCGGTCTCGGTCGCGGTGGCGGGCTTTGTTGCCATCGATCCTGTGTCTCCTGCGCAAGGCCGGCACTGCCGTGCCGGCTGGCGAAAATGGGCTTACGCCTCGATACATCTCAGCCGAGGCTAGGCCTCGATATCAGTTTCCCCACGTCGCAGCGCTTCCCGCGCCGCCGACAGGGCTCTCAAACGGTTTTGCGAGGGAACATCCGCCTGGCGCTGGAATTCCCTAAGCGCGGCGGCCACTTCCTCCTCAAGCCGGTCCGGGTTCAACAACCCGAAAAAATGCCACCACCCCGCTTCGGCCTCCGCCGGCATCGCGTCGGGGGACGCACATTCCGGCAAACGAACCGCCACTGACGAAAGGGCCTGCGCAACATCCGTCGCCAAGCCTGATTGCGTCAGGTGGGACATGAGCGCCGCAGTGTCAAGGACTTCGGCGCGTTGAAACCACATCAGCATTGCATCGCGGAGCCGCGTTAGCGGCACAGGCATCGCAACCGTGGCGAAGGCTTCCTCCACATCGCGCAGCAATTCGGGGTGGCGCAACAGGATCGCCACCAAAATCCGCGCCCGTTCCGCCGCCGCATCCTCGGCCCGCGGCGCGGTGCGCGATACCGGCCGCAACGGCAACTTCCCGCCTGGCGAGGCCGCCTTGCCCCGCACCCGCGCCCCGCCGGACCGCAACGCGCGCAGCCGGCTGCGGAATTCGGCCTTATATTCCCAAGACAGGTTCTTATCCGCCACCCGCTCAGCCGCCGCATCCAACCGCGCCGCGAACGCCGCCCGCGCTTCCGGCGTGCCGCTCAATCCCTCGCCCAGCAGCCCGAACAGCGTATCGGCCAAGGGCCGGCTCGCATCGAGGCAGGCCTGAAACGCCGCCCGCCCGCCGCGCCGCACCAGGCTGTCCGGGTCTTCCCCGCCCGGCAGGGTCACAAACCCCAGGCTGCGCTCGGCCGTCACCAGCGGCAACGCCGTCTCCGCCGCCCGCGCCGCCGCCCGGCTGCCGGCGGTATCGCCGTCAAAGCACAGCACCGGATGCGGCGACAGCCGCCACAGCTCCTCCAACTGCTCCGCCGTCAGCGCCGTGCCCAACGGCGCCACCGCGCCGCCAAACCCGGCCTGATGCAGCGCAATCACGTCCATATAGCCTTCCACCACCACCACCGGCTGCCCCGCCCGCGCCGCCGCACGGGCGAAATCCAGCCCGTAGAGCATCCGCCGCTTGGCAAACACCGCCGTCTCCGGCCCGTTGACGTATTTCGGCTGCCCATCTCCCAGAATGCGCCCGCCAAAACTCACCACACGGCCAGACCGATCGCGGATCGGGAACATCACCCGGTTATAGAACTGATCCCGCGCCGGCCGCCCCTCCTCGGCCGCCCGCATCAACCCGGCACCGATCAGCATGTCGGTCGAAACATCCTGCCGCGCCAATGCCGCCGGCAACGCCCCGCGCCCATCGCCAGACCAGCCGAGCCCAA
Source organism: uncultured Rhodospirillales bacterium (assembly GCA_903893975.1). Taxonomy (GTDB): domain Bacteria; phylum Pseudomonadota; class Alphaproteobacteria; order Acetobacterales; family Acetobacteraceae; genus CAITOL01. The sequence goes on from CAITOL010000041.1 coordinate 3,578, forward strand.
AGCGGGCAATCGTCTCGTCGCTCAGGCCCCGCCCGCGCAAATAGCTCAACCCGCCGGCGCCGTCGCGCTCATGCAGCAGATGCTGGTAGAATTGCCCGGCCAACGCGAGCACATCCACCAGTTCCAGCCGCTGCCGCTCGGCCGCCGCCGCCGCCGGGGTCGGCTTGGGCACATCCAGCCCAGCTTCATTGGCCAGCGACTGCACCGCCTCGGGGAAACTCGCCCCGGTCGTGTGCATCACAAAGCTGATCGCGTCGCCATGCGCCCCGCAGCCGAAGCAGTGATACCCGTCCTCATAAACATAGAAGCTGGGGGACTTCTCGTTATGAAACGGGCAACACCCCTTCCAGTTCCGGCCGGATTTGGACAGTTTGACCTTGCGCGCCACCAACCCCTGCATCGGGGTGCGCGCGCGCAGTTCGGCCAGAAATCCGTCCGGCAGGGCCAAGGATCAGGCGCCCAGTTTGGCTTTAACCAGCGGCCCCACCTTGGCCATATCCAGGCTCGCCGCGTGCTTGGCCTTCAGCGCCGCCATCACCTTGCCCATGTCCTTGATGCTGGCCGCCCCGGTTTCCCCCACCGCCGCATCCACCGCCGCCGCCGTCGCCGCATCATCCATCTGCTGCGGCAGGAAGGTCTCGATCACCGCAATTTCGGCCTCTTCCCTGGCCGCGAGTTCTTCCCGATTGCCCTGGCGATACATCTCCACCGACTCGCGGCGCGATTTCACCATGCTGCGCAACATGCCGATGATCTCCTCATCCGGCACTTTATCGACGCCCTTCGGCCGGGCGGCGATATCCACATCCTTCAACTTCGCGGTCACCAAACGCAGCGCTGAAACGCGCGCTGCATCCTTGGCCAGCATGGCTGTTTTCAAGGCAGCGGTGAACTCATCGCGTAACGCCATTCTGGTCTCCATCGGCTATGTAGCCTCTATATAGGGTGCGCCGGCGCTGCGGTCACGTCCGCCAGCATGGGAATTTTTCTCCCACCGCATGCGGCCAATTGCATTGGGAAGAAATTTCCCATACTCTGCCGCCATGCCCGTCACCGTAGAAACCATCATCCAGCGCCTCGGCGGCCCCGAAGCCGCCGCCACCAAGCTCGGCATCGGCACTGAAGCCTTGCGCAAATGGCGCCAGGCCCAGGCCGTGCCCTCGCGCCACTGGCCGGCGGTCATCGCCGCCACGGGCATAGAACTCGAAGATCTCCCCGGCGCCACATTCCAGAAAAAGAGCCCCGTGATGCAAGATGCCTCCGCCCCCCCCGCCGGTGCGACCGCAGCCCTCGTGTTGGCTGATGGCAGCGTGTTTTGGGGGCGCGGCTTCGGCGCCCATGTCGCAGCCAGCGCAGCCGCGGAAATCTGCTTCTCCACCTCGATGACCGGCTATCAGGAAACCCTGACCGACCCGTCCTTCGCCGGCCAGGTCATCACCTTCACCTTCCCCCATATCGGCAATGTCGGCACCAACCCGCAGGATCTGGAGGCAACCGCGATCGCTGCGCGCGGCCTGCTGGTCAAGCAGGACATCACCGAACCGTCGAACTGGCGGTCGCATCAGGGACTTGACGGCTGGTTGCGCGCCCAGGGCGTGTGCGGCGTCGCCGGCATCGACACACGATCGCTGACTTTGCGCATCCGCGACCACGGCGCACCGAACGGCGTATTGGCCTATCCAGCGGACGGCCGCTTCGATATCCCGACCCTCGCGGCCAAGGCGAAAGCCTGGTCCGGGCTGGAAGGCCTGGATCTGGCCAAGGATGTGTCCTGCACGCAGGCGTATGACTGGGACGAGACGGAATGGGCCTGGCCGGCCGGCTTCGGTCGCCAAACCGACCCGAAGCTGCATGTCGTCGCCGTCGATTACGGCGCCAAGCGCAACATCCTGCGCTGCCTTGCCGCCGCCGGCTTCCGCGTCACCGTGGTGCCGGCCACCGCCACCGCCGCCGACATTCTGCGCCACGACCCGGACGGCGTGTTCCTGTCCAACGGACCCGGTGACCCGGCGGCGACTGGCGTTTACGCGGTGCCGGCCATCCAGGGCGTAATCGCCGCCGGCAAGCCGATCTTCGGCATCTGCCTCGGCCACCAGTTGCTCGGCATTGCGCTTGGCGCCAAAACCTACAAGCTGGCGCGCGGTCATCGCGGCGCCAACCAGCCGGTGCAGGACCTCGCCACCGGCCGGGTGGAAATAACCAGCCAGAACCACGGCTTCGCGGTGGACGCCGCCAGCCTGCCCGATGGCGTGCACGTCACCCATGTCAGCCTGTTCGACGGCAGCAACGAAGGCATTGCCTGCCCGACCAAGCGCGCCTTCAGCGTACAATACCACCCGGAAGCCAATCCGGGCCCGACCGACAGCCATTATTTGTTCCAACGCTTCGTGGACATGATCGAAGGCAAATCAGCCTGACCGATGGACCCGGTCGCCGCCCTGCTCACCACCGCATTCCATCATCGCATCGATGAGCCGAATGTGGAGGCCGCGCAGTCCGCCATCGAAGCGCTATCCGGCCCGCTGCCCGGCTTTCACGCCGCGCTCGCCGAATGCCTCGCCCAAGGCTGGATCGAAGAGCCGGTCCGCCTCGAAGACCACGCCATGCAATGCCATTGGCGCCTGGTGCTGACCCCAACCGGGGTCGCCCAGGCCAGACGCCTCACCGGAGCCTCGTGATGCCCAAACGCACAGACATCAAATCGATCATGATCATCGGCGCCGGCCCGATCGTCATCGGCCAGGCCTGCGAGTTCGACTATTCCGGCGCCCAGGCGTGCAAGGCGCTGCGGGCCGAGGGCTACCGCGTCATTCTGGTGAACTCCAATCCCGCCACCATCATGACCGACCCCGGCCTGGCGGATGCCACCTATATCGAGCCGATCACGCCCGATTTTGTCGAGAAGATCATCGCCAAAGAACGCCCGGACGCGCTGCTGCCCACCATGGGCGGGCAAACCGCGCTCAACACCGCCATGTCGCTGTTCAAAAACGGTGTGCTGGACAAATACAACGTCGAACTCATCGGCGCCAAAGCCGACGTGATCGACCGCGCGGAGGACCGGCTGAAATTCCGCGATGCGATGAGCGAGATCGGCATCCAAAGCCCGATCAGCGCCATCGCCCACAGCATGGCCGAAGCGCGCGAAGCCCTGGCCGAAATCGGCCTGCCCGCCGTCATCCGCCCCAGCTTCACCCTCGGCGGGACCGGCGGCGGCATCGCCTATAACAAAGAAGAGTTCGAGCGCATCGTCGCCTCCGGCCTCGAAGCCTCCCCCACCACCGAAGTGCTGGTCGAAGAATCCGTGCTCGGCTGGAAAGAGTATGAGATGGAGGTGGTGCGCGACAGCAAAGACAACTGCATCATCATCTGCGCCATCGAAAATGTGGACCCGATGGGCATCCACACCGGCGACAGTGTCACCGTCGCCCCGGCGCTGACCCTGACCGACAAAGAATATCAGGTCATGCGCGATGCCTCCATCGCCTGCCTGCGCAAAATCGGCGTCGATACCGGCGGCTCGAACGTGCAGTTCGCGCTCAACCCGGCCGATGGCCGGCTCGTGGTCATCGAAATGAACCCGCGGGTCTCGCGCTCCTCGGCGCTGGCCTCCAAGGCGACCGGCTTCCCGATCGCCAAAGTCGCCGCCAAGCTCGCCGTCGGCTACACGCTCGACGAACTGACCAACGACATCACCATGACCACCCCGGCCAGCTTCGAGCCGACGATCGACTACGTGGTCATCAAAATCCCCCGCTTCACCTTCGAGAAATTCCCCGGCACCCCCGCTTTGCTCTCCACCGCGATGAAATCGGTCGGGGAAGCCATGGCGATCGGCCGCAGCTTCGCCGAAGCCCTGCAAAAGGGCCTGCGCAGCATGGAAACCGGCTATACCGGGCTCGACCCGCTAGAGGCCCCGGGCGATGGCACGCTGGACGCCTACCGCGCCGCGTTGTCGCAACCCAAGCCAGACCGCATCGTCATGGCCGCCCAGGCGCTGCGCGCGGGCATGAGCGTGGAAGACATCCACGACGCCAGCAAGTTCGACCCCTGGTTCCTGCGCGAGTTGGAAAAGCTGGTCGCCACCGAACGCCACATCGCCGCCGCCGGCCTGCCCAGCGATGCCGTGGCCCTGCGTAACATCAAGGCGCAAGGCTTCTCGGACAAGCAACTCGCCCGCCTCTCCGGCCAGTCGGAACCGGCGGTCACCGCCTTGCGTAAAAAACTCGGCGTGCTGCCGGTCTACAAGCGCATCGACACCTGCGCCGGCGAATTCGCCTCCGCCACCCCCTACATGTACTCAACGTATGAAGGCGGCTTCGGCACCCCGCATTGCGAGGCCGATCCCTCCAACCGGGAAAAAATCCTCATCCTCGGCGGCGGCCCGAACCGGATCGGCCAAGGCATTGAATTCGACTATTGCTGCGTCCACGCCGCCTACGCGCTCAAGGAAGCCGGGTTTGAGACCATCATGGTCAACTGCAACCCGGAAACCGTCAGCACCGATTACGACACTTCGGACCGGCTCTATTTCGAACCGCTGACCGCCGAGGACGTCATCGCCATTGTCCGCCGCGAACAGATGAACGGCACCGTCAAAGGTTGCATCGTGCAATATGGCGGGCAAACCCCGCTGAAACTGTCGCAGGCGCTGGAAAAGGAAGGCATCCCCATCCTCGGCACCTCGGCCGACGCGATCGACGTTGCCGAGGACCGGGAGCGCTTCCAGGTGCTGCTGCACAAGCTCGGCCTGCGCCAGCCGGAAAACGGCATCGCCCGCTCGACGGCGGAGGCGGAGAAAATCGCCGAACGCATCGGCTACCCCGTCGTCATCCGGCCGAGCTACGTGCTCGGCGGCCGGGCGATGGAAATCGTCTATGACGATCGCGGCCTGTCCCGCTACATGCGCGAAGCCGTCATCGTCTCCGGCGACAACCCGGTGCTGATCGACCGCTACCTCAACGATGCCATCGAGGTCGATGTGGACTGCATCGCCGATGGTGAAACCGTCTACGTCGCCGGCGTGATGGAACACATCGAAGAAGCCGGCATCCATAGCGGCGACAGCGCCTGCGCCCTGCCGCCCTACACCCTCTCTCCCGCTACCGTCACCGAACTGAAGGCGGAAACCGAGGCGATGGCCAAAGCCCTCGGCGTGGTCGGACTGATGAACGTGCAATACGCCATCAAAGACAACGAAATCTTCGTGCTCGAAGTCAACCCGCGCGCCTCGCGCACCGTGCCGTTCGTGGCCAAGGCCACCGGCGTGCCGGTGGCGAAAATCGGCGCCCGCGTCATGGCCGGCGCCCGCCTGTCAGACTTCAAGCTCGATGACGACAGCATCGCCCCGCATGTCGCGGTCAAGGAAGCCGTCTTCCCCTTCAACCGCTTCCCCAATGTGGACACCATCCTCGGCCCGGAAATGAAATCCACCGGCGAGGTCATGGGCCTCGATGTCAGCTTCGAGCGCGCTTTCGCCAAAAGCCAGCTCGCCGCCGGCGTCATCCTGCCCGAATCCGGCACCGCCTTCCTGTCGGTGCGCGATAGCGACAAATCCGCCGCCATCGCGGTGGCCCGCCGCCTGATCGACAGCGGCTTCACCATCACCGCCACCCGCGGCACCGCCACCCGGCTGCGCGAAGCGGGGATCGAGGTGAAGGTGGTCAACAAAGTGCTCGAAGGCCGCCCGCATTGTGTGGACGCCATCCGCAGCGGCGATATTCAACTTGTCATCAACACCGCCTCCGGCGCACAAACCGTTGCTGACAGCTTCGATATTCGCCGCAGCGCCCTCACCCACGGCGTTCCGCACTACACCACCATCGCCGGCGCCCGCGCCGCCGCGCACGCCATTGCGGCCGTCAAAGCGGGCACCCTTGAAGTCATGCCCTTGCAGGCTTACTTTCGTGGATCATTCTGACGCATGGCGTGGTTAGGCCCCGGCCTGACCGCGCCAAAGTCATATCATTCACCCGCATTCCACCACTGAGGTCCGCAACGTGCAGAAGTTCCCGATGACCGCGCCCGGCCTGCAACGGTTGGAGGATGAACTCCGCCAACTCAAAGGCACCGAACGTTTCGCCGTCATCCGCGCCATCGCCGAGGCCCGTAGCCATGGCGACCTGAGCGAGAATGCCGAATACCACGCCGCGCGCGAACGCCAGTCCTTCATCGAGGGCCGGATTGCTGAGCTTGAGGAAATCATCGGCGCCGTCGAACTGATCGACCCCGCCACCCTGTCCGGCGACCACGTCAAATTCGGTGCCGTGGTCGAACTGATTGACGAGGAGACGGAGAAACTCTCCATCTACCAGATCGTCGGCGTGCACGAAGCGGACATCAAACAAGCCCGCCTCTCGGTCTCCTCCCCGCTCGCCAAAGCCCTGATCGGCAAAAAAATCGGCGACACGGTGGCCGTGCCAACCCCGGGCGGCGATCGCAGCTACGAGATCATCTCGGTCAAGTTCGGCTAGCCCGAACCACTGCATCCCGCGCAGGCGCCGCAGGTGCTCACGGCCGTGGGCGCCGCGCCTGCCCTTGCCTCTCCGGCCATCCTTGCGGAGCTTGCCCCCATGCCCATGATTACCCTCGCCGACGTTCGCGCCGCGGCCGATCGCATCGCCGGGCGGGTGATCCGCACCCCGGCGCTGCGCAGCGATGTCATCTCGCGCGCCGTCGGCGCCGATGTCGTGCTCAAGCTGGACAATCTGCAAGCCACCGGCGCGTTCAAGGAACGCGGCGCCGCCAATCGTCTGGCCATGCTGTCGCCGGAAGAATGTCGCGCCGGCGTCATCGCCATGTCCGCCGGCAACCACGCCCAGGCGGTCGCCCGCCACGCCATGCTGCTCGGCATCACCGCCGTGATCGTCATGCCCAAGCACACGCCCTCCACCAAGGTCACGCGCACCGCGTCCTGGGGCGCGAAAGTGGTGCTGCATGGCGACACGCTGGCCGAAGCCGCCGCCCACGCGCAGGAACTCGCCGCCCGCGACGGGCTGGTCTTCGTCCATCCCTACGATGATGCCGGGGTCATGGCCGGCCAAGGCACCCTGGCGCTGGAACTGCTGCAAGACGCCCCGGATCTGGACATGCTGGTGATCCCGGTCGGCGGCGGTGGGCTGATCGCCGGCTGCGCGGTCGCCGCTGCCGGCATCAAGCCGGGCATCGAGGTTATCGGGGTGGAAGTCGCCGCCTACGCCGCCCTCGCCCAACGCCTCGCCGGCCAGCCCGTCTCGGTCGGCGGCGCCACCATCGCCGAAGGCATCGCGGTCCGCGACATCGGTGAAGCCCCGCTGCGCGTCATCCGCGCCCATGTGGCCGACGTTGTCGTCATCCCCGAACGCGCGGTCGAAGAAGCCATCGCACTGCTCGCCGAGGGCGCGAAAACCGTCGCCGAAGGCGCCGGCGCCGCCGGTGTCGCCGCCCTGCTCGCCTTCCCGGACCGGTTCGCCGGGCGCAAAATCGGCGTGCCGATCTGCGGCGGCAATATCGACCCGCGCATCCTCGCCAACGTGCTGCTGCGCAACTTGCTGCGCGACGGGCGCCTGATCCGCCTGGTGCTGGAAATCCCGGATCGCCCGGGCGTGCTGGCCGATATCGCCGGGCGCATCGGCGATGCCGGCGGCAATATCATTGACGTCTCACACCACCGCCTGTTCGCCTCCCCCAGCGTGCAGGCGGCGGAGCTGGAAGTGATGTTCGAAGCGCGCGACCCGGCGCATGGCGCGGAAATCGTCCGCACCCTGGAACAAATCTACACGTTGCGGCGCATCTAGACGATCTTGCCGTCGAACGGCGGCAGCAAATCCGGGCTCTCGAACTCCAGAACCCATAAATCCGGGTCGAACTTCACCTGCCGCGCCACATACGCATCCGCCGTTTCCTGATCCACCGGCGCCGGCCCGGTCGCACGCATCCACGCCGCCTCACCATCGGCGGTGCGCATTTGCGACAGCACCGCCACGCCCAACCGGCCGCGCAGCACCACCAAAATCCCGCCCGCATCCGGGTCACCCTTGCGGATCACCATGCCATAGCGCCCGTCGGACTGCCCCAGCCGCAACGCCATAGACACCCATAACCCCGCCTTCACCCGTGGCTCAGGCATGGGCCAACGCGCCCCCATCCACCACCAGCGCCTGCCCGGTCACCGACCCAGCCCCCGCGCGCGACAGAAACGCCACCATCTCCGCCACCTCATACGGGGTGGCAATCCGCCCGGTCGGCACCCCCGCCGCAGCCTGCTCGGCGGTCATGCCCAACTCGGCAAAACGCTGCCGCGCCATATCGGTATCCACCCATCCCGGGCACACCGCGTTCACGGTAATGCCCCGCGGCGCCGCCGCCATCGCCAGTGCCCGCGTCAGCCCGACCACCCCATGCTTGGCCGCGCAATACGCGATCTGGTCCGGCACCCCGCGCAGCCCGAGGACGGAGGCAATGTTAACAATCCGCCCGGTACGATCCGGCAGCACCTTCAACGCCGCCCGGCTGCACCGCATCGCCCCGCTTAGATTGGTGGCCAGCACCGCGTCCCAAAAATCCTCGTCATCCTCCGCCGGATCAGCCCCGGCAAGCCCGGCATTGTTCACCAGCAGGTCCAGCCGTGGCAGCCCAGCGAAAAACCCCCGCACCGCCGCCGCATCGGTCACATCCAGCCGGGCGAACTCCACCCCGGTCGGCAAATCCGCCTCGCGCCGCGCCGCCGCGATCACCGCGAACCCGTCCGCCACCAGCCGCCGCGCGATGGCGAAGCCAATGCCCTTCGTCCCGCCCGTCACCACCGCCGTTTTCATGTCGCTGTCGTTCCCCCATCCACCGGAAAGATCGTCCCGGTCACAAAGCTGGCCGCGTCGGAGGCCAGAAACGCGATCGCAGTGGCAATTTCCACCGGCCGGGCGAAGCGCCCCATGGGCACGGCGGCGGTATAGGCATCGGTCGAAGTGCTGCTGAACGCGTTCGGATACCGCGCCGCCAACTGCCCGATCACATCGGCCAGCATCGGCGTATCCGTGCTGCCTGGCGCAATCGCGTTGAAGCGGATATTGTATGGCGCCCAATCCATCGCCGCACTGCGGGTCAACTGCGCAATCGCCGCCTTGCTCGCGCCATAGGCCGCGCTGGCCTTCTTGCCGATCAGCGCCTGGTCAGACGCCACATTCACCACCGCGCCACGCTTGCGCGCCACCATCCCCGGCAACACCGCCCGCGTCACCGCATAGGCCGCCATGAAGTTCACATCGAACACCCGGCGAAGCTCGGCCAGATCCGTCTCCAGAATACTGCCCAGCACCGTAATCCCGGCGCAGTTGACCAGAATATCCACCGGCCCGCGCGCGGCGATCAGCGCCGCCACCCGCGCCTCCACCGTGCCAACATCGGCCAGGTCGAAATCCGGCAAATCCAGCCCGATCACCTCCACCCCATCCGCGCTAAACACCTCAGCCACCGCCGCGCCAATGCCACCGCGGTGTCCGGTCACGATCGCCCGCCGTCCGGCGAGCCCAAAGGAGAGTTCTTTGCCCATTCCCTTCATCTGCGACCGCAATGACGGATTGGCAAGGCCGATCATGCGACCACATGATGCACAGATGGACCCGATACTGCGCCTGACCAACATGCATCGCCGCTTCCCCAACGGGGTGGAAGCGTTGCGCGATGTCTCCCTCACCCTGAACCGTGGTGATTTCGTCGCCTTGCTCGGCCCCTCCGGCTGCGGCAAGTCCACCCTGCTGCGGCTCATCGCCGGGCTGGACCAGCCCGACGCCGGCCATCTGCATCGCGCGGTTGCCCCCGCCGAAATCGGCTACGTCTTTCAGGACGCGACCTTGCTGCCCTGGGCCGATGCCGCCGATAATGTCTGGCTGCCGCTGCGCCTGCGCGGCATCTCCCGCGCCGAGGCCGCACCGCGCGTGCAGGAAGCCCTCGCCCAGGTCGGCCTCTCCGGATTCGCCCAGGCCCGCCCGCACGAACTCTCCGGCGGCATGCGCATGCGCGTCTCCGTCGCCCGCGCCTTGGTCGGCCGCCCGCGCCTGCTTCTGATGGACGAACCGTTCGCCGCGCTCGATGAATTCACCCGCCACGGCCTGCAAGACGACCTGCTGGCCCTGTGGCGCCAACTCGGCTGCACCGTCGTCTTCGTCACCCATTCGCTGTACGAAGCCGCCTTCCTCGCCCGCCGCATCGTGCTGATGTCCGCCCGCCCCGGCCGTATCGTCCACCAGATTACTTCCACCGTTCCCCCCGGCGCGGACGCCCGCTTATCCCCCGCCTACGCCGCCTTGGTGGCCGACATCACCCACGCCTTGCGTGGATCGCAGGCCGCATGAAACCCACCTCCCGCTGGGTCCCCGTCCTGTTCGCCGCTTTGGTGCTCATCGCCTGGGAAGCGCTGGTGCGGGCGCTGGCCGTACCAGCCTACCTGCTGCCCGGCCCGCTCGCCGTCATCGCCGCGTTTTTCGACGCCCCCAGCCTGTTGCTCGGCTCGCTCGTCGCCACCCTCGCGGTCACATTTGCGGCCTTACTGGTCTCGGCCATCGGCGGTGTGGCGCTGGCCATCGCCACCGTCGCCAGCCCCTGGGCCCGCGCCGCCATCCAACCCTGGGCCGTGGTGCTGCAAGTCACCCCGATGGTCGCCATCGCGCCGCTGATCATCATCTGGGTTGGCGACCCGTTCGCCGCCCTGGTGCTCTGCGCCACCATCGTCGCCTTCTTCCCGGTCTTCGCCAACACCGCCTCCGGCCTCGCCGCCACCCCACCGGCGCTGCTCGACCTCTTTCGCCTCAGCGGCGCCGGGCGCTGGGACACCATCCGCCTGCTGCGCCTGCCCGCCGCCCTGCCCTTCTTCCTCGCTGGCCTGCGCATTTCCGGCGGCCTGTCGCTGGTCGGCGCGGTGGTGGCGGAATTTGTCGCCGGCTCCGGCGGGGTCGCCTCCGGCCTCGCCTACCGCATCCTCGAATCCGGCTACCGGCTGCAAATCCCGAAAATGTTCGCCGCCCTCGTCCTGCTGCTCGCCGCCGGCCTCGCCATCAACGCCGCCCTCGGCCTGCTCTCCACCCGCCTGCTGCGCCGCTACGGGCGAGAGGCTTGAAGTCCCGCCCGCCGCCTGCGACAACACCCGCGATAGTCCAGAGGATCGCATGACCAAACCGATGACCGAAGGCCAACGCGCCTATGAAACCAAGCGCGCCGCGAAAGCGGGCATGAGCCTGGATAAATGGCTCGACCTGAAAGCGCGTGAAGCCCAGGAAGAAGCCCGCGCCCGCGAAGAAGCCGCCAAACCGCCCGCACCGCCCAAGCCCCCCGGCTTCTTCGGCCGCATGCTGGACAAACTGCACAAGCCCATCTGAATGCTCGCCGTCCACGCGGATTGGAGCGTCGATCCGCGTAAACGTTGGATGGCCGTCGCCGAACCGCGCCCGGGTGGCTGGACGCTCACGCCCCCGCAGCCGGTCGGCGATCTCCCAACCTTGTTCGATCGCCTCGTCGCCCGCGACCGCACCATCGCCCTCGGCGTCGATCTGCCCCTCGGTCTGCCGCGCGCCTACGCCCAACAGCACGCCCAGGAAGCCAATTTCCCCGCCTTTCTGCGCGCGCTGGAGCATCGGCCGGAATTTTTCCAGGTCTGCGATCACCTCGACCAACTCGCGCCGAACCGGCCATTCTACCCCGCCCGCGGCCGCAAAGGCATGACCCGCGCCGCCCACGCCGCCGCCCTCGGCCTCGGCGACCCCTCGGGCCTGTCTCGCGCCTGCGACCGCGCCACCGCTGAACGCCCCGCCGGTGCGCCTCTGTTCTGGACCCTCGGCGCCAACCAGACCGGCAAAGCCGCGATCAGCGCCTGGCGCGACCTGCTGCTCCCCGCTCTCGCTAGCCCCGCCCCGCCCCGCCTCTGGCCGTTTGACGGCGACCTGCACGCCCTGCTCGCCGAAGGCGGCATCGTGCTCGCCGAAACCTATCCCGCCGAGGCCCTGCGCCAACTCGGGCTGAAACTGACCGGCAGCAAACGCCGCCAGGCAGACCGCCGCGCCCTCGCCGCCCCGCTTGCCGCCGTGCTGCACCACCTCAACGTCACCGCCACCGCCGCCCTCACCGAATGCCTCGCCACCGGTTTCGGCCCCGATGCCGCCGGTGAAGACCGACTCGACTGCGTGCTCGGCGTCCTCGCCGTCATCAACGTGCTCGCCGGCCACCGCCCCGACGGCATCCCGCCAGACCCCTGGCTGCGCCGCTGGGAAGGCTGGGTCCTCGGCCAGACCGCGTTGCCGCGCTAGCAGGCATGAATGTTATGGTTTGTAATATGTTATACATTTACTTTTCTGCACATTTCTAGCCACTCTGCGCCTGGGGCGTAAATTTTCGTAGGTCTGCGGCGGGTCCACCGAGTCCCCCCAGCATGGCTGCGTATCGGCGCGCGCCGAGATCGCAACCCACCCGCAGGCGCAGTCATGACAACCTTCCTCTCCTCGGTCTGGGACCGCGTCACCAACACCAGCACCTTCGGCAGCGCCCTGTCGAACGATCCGCTGACCATGCCGACCATTGCGGTCTCAACCACCGGTACGGAAGCGGTCAACACCTATGTCCGCTTCGTCAGCACCTCCGGCACTGTCGTCACCGTCAACGCCAATCAATATTTCGCCGTCAACCAGTTCAGCTTCGACCCAACCCAATCCCTCAACATCGGGTCGCAGAGTACCGGCGCCGGCGCCGGCAAAGTCAGCCTCAACACCCTCAACCTCTCGCTCGGGGACGCCACCCTCAACCCCACGCTATTCAAGCAACTCGCCGCCGGAACCCTGTTCGGCGAAGTCGATCTGCTCAGCTACAGCCGGGCTGACGGCAAACTGATCAGTGATGACAGCTTCGGCCTCGTCGGCGGCACCGCACTCAGCATCGACAGCACCGGCGTGGTGCAATATTCCGCCCAATTCGGCGCCCTGGAACTGCAGCACAATTATCGTCAGTCCAACGGCACCCTCGCCGCCACGCCTGCGACGGCCTGGAACGCGATCACGAACACCTCCAGCTTCTCCACCACCGGGACTGCAAGCGCATCCCCGATGGCGGCCCCAACGCTGGCGCCAACAACCGGCCTGTCCAACGTCCAACCCGGCACCGTCGATACCTATGTCCGGTTCCTGTCCTACCCGAGCGCAGGCGGCACCTACCTCACCGTTGCCGGCAACAGCCTCTTCGCCGTCAATCAGTTCAACTTCGGTGCCAACCAGATCCTCGCCCTCGGCACCACCGGTGCCGGCGCTGGCAAAGTCACCTTCTCCACCCTCAACCTCGCACTCGGGGACGCCTCCCTCAACCCAACCCTGTTCAAAGACCTCGCCAGCGGCATCGCCTTCCAGGAAGTTGATGTCCTCAGCTACAACCACGCCACCGGCGCATTGGTCAGCGCCAACAACTTCGGCCTCGTCGCCGGCTCGACCCTCTCCGTCGACAGCACCGGCATCGCCCAATATTCCGCCGAATACGGCGCGCTGAATATTTCGCAAGCGATCCCCTGCTTCCTCCGCGGCACACGCATCGCCACCCCGCGCGGAACCGTCGCGGTGGAACACCTGCGCGCGGGCGACCTCATCCAAACCTTGTCCGGTGCCACCCGCCCCATCCGCTGGATCGGCACCGGCCGCACCCTCGTCACCCCAGGCAATCGCTGCGACGTCTCCCCGGTCATCATCCGCCAGGGCGCACTTGCCGAGGCAATCCCCGCGCAGGACCTGCACGTCACCCGCCATCACGCCATGCTGATCGATGATGTGCTGATCCCCGCTGAACATCTCATCAACGGCACGTCGATCCTCTGGGATGAAACCGGCCAAGTCATCGAATATTATCACATCGAATTAGACAGCCACGACATCCTGATCGCCAACGGCGCCCCCTCCGAAAGCTTCCGCGACGACGGTAACGCCAACCAGTTCCAAAACCTCGCCAGCCGCCCGGCGCGCGATTGGGAACCCCCGTGCCGGCCCGTGGTCGAAGCCGGTGCCGAATTGCACGCCGCCTGGCAGACAATCGCCGCCCGTGCCGGACGGTTGCCGCCCAACACCTTCACCGCTGATTCAGATCTGCACCTCCTGGTCGACGGCATCCGCATCGACGGCACCAGCCAGGATGGCGCGTGCTGGACCTTCCCCCTGCCCCCGAATCCCAGCAGCATCGCCATCGTCTCGAACACCTGCATCCCCGCCACGGACGCCCGCAGCAGCGATCTGCGCCGCCTCGGCGTCGCCGTGCGGCAAATCTCGGTCTGGCGCTACAATGCCGGGCGCGCGGTGCCCATCCACACGCCCGCCCTATCGGATGGCTGGCATCAACCCGATGACGGGCATCGCTGGACCAAGGGGCGCGCGGTCCTGCCGACGCACGCTTTGCATCTTCCCGGCGGCGCGCGGCAGGTGGAAATCGAGATCCTCCCGAAACTGACGTATCGCAAATTGCCCGCCAAGCCGCAGGCTCAGCCAAACGTCCCCAGCAAATCCTCCACCTGCGCCGGCGTCAGCAATCGCGGCGCGGCCCCGCGCAGCATCAGGAACAATTTCGCCGCCTCCTCCAACTCCTCGGCCGCATAAACCGCATCCAGCAACGTCGCGCCGGACACCACCGGCCCATGATTGGCCAGCAGCACCGCGCGCGCCGTCATGGCCGCCTGCTGGATCGCCGGCCCCATCGCCGGGTCGCCCGGCCGGTAATACGGCACCACCGGCATGCGCCGGCCCACCCGCATCACAAAATACGGCGTCAGCGGCGGGATCGGGTTTTCCGGGTCCACATCCGGCAAACACCCCACCGCGGTCGCGGCGCTGGAGTGCAGATGCACCACCGCCCCAGCCTCCGGGCGCGCGTCATAAAACGCCCGATGCATGAACACTTCCTTCGACGGCTTATCCCCCGCCACGTGCTGGAAATTCCGGTCGAGCTTGGAAATCTGCGCCGCCTCCAGCCGCCCCAACGACGAATTGGTCGGCGTCATCAAATACCCGTCGGCCACCTTCACGCTGATATTGCCCGCGCTGCCGACCGAAAATCCGCGCGCGAACAGGCTCGCCCCCAAGCTCACCAGCAATTCGCGCTGCGCGATCTCCGACATCTCAGCCCTCCAGCATGGCGAAGGCTTTGAGGAAGAAATCCGGCGCACCAAAATTGCCGGATTTCAGCGCCAATAGCAGCCCCGGCCCGGTCCCCTCGGCATAGGTCCAGGGCACGCCGGGATCGATCGCATCGCCAATGCGCAACTGCCGGATGCCCAATCGCTGCACCACCGCGCCGGAGGTCTCGCCACCGGCCACCACCAGTTTGCGCACCCCTCGCGCCACCAGCGCCTCGGCAATCGCCGCCATCGCCGCTTCCACCAACTCCCCGGCCGGGCCACGCCCCAATTTCGCCTGCAACGCCGCCACCTGCTCCGGCGGGGCGGAAGCCGCAATCAGCACCGGCGTCGCGCCCAACTTGCCCTCCATCCAGGCCAAAGCCTGTGCCGCCAGCGCCGCCGCATCCGGCGTGGCCAGCGGGTCGAGCTCTAACGTCGGGATATGCCCGCGCGCTTTGGCAATCTGGAACAACGTCGCCCGCGAGCACGACCCGGCGAGGATCGCCGCATGCCCCTCCACACTCGGCAACGCACTGGCATCGTCGCGCAGCGGCAACTTGCCCGCCTGGCGGAAATTCTCCGGCAACCCCATCGCAATGCCCGATCCGCCGGTAATCAGCGCGTGGCCAGACGCCGCCTCCCCAATCGCCAGCAGATCGTCGTTGGTGACAGCATCCACAATCGCGTATTGCCGCCCCTGTTCCTTCAGCCCGATCATCGCCTTGCGAATGGCCGCCGCCCCCTGCACCACCGTGGGGTAGGCCACCAGCCCAACCGTGCCAGTGCTCTGGCGCGACAGCACCCGCACCAGATTGGCATCCGTCATCGGCGTCAGCGGATGGTCCTGCATGCCGCTTTCATTCAGCAACTGCGCGCCAACGAACAAATGCCCCTGATACACGCTGCGCCCATTGGCCGGAAACGCCGGGCAGGCCAGCGCGAACCCACAGCCCAACGCCGCCGTCAGCGCATCCATCACCGGCCCGATATTGCCCTCGGGCGTGCTGTCAAAGGTGGAGCAGTATTTGAAGAAATATTGCTGGCAGCCCGCATCCTTCAGCCATTGCAGCGCCACCAGGCTCTCCGCCACCGCCTGCGCCACCGGCGCGGTGCGGGATTTCAGCGCCACAATCAGCACATCGGCATCCGGCACCGGATCATCCGGCCCCGGCACAAACACAATCTGCACCGCCCGCATGCCGTTCTGCACCAACATGGTGGCCAGATCGGTGGCGCCGGTGAAGTCGTCGGCAATACAGCCAAGCAGCGGCTTGCTCATAAGGTCTCCAGCGCGTTCGCAAATTCAGTCACTTGATGCGGCCAGTTCGGCAATGCCTGCCCGGCCTGCCAGGCCGCCTCGGCCACTTCCCGCCGCAGATCGGTATCGAAAATCAACCGGCGCAGCACTTTGGAATACGTCACCACGTCATCCACCGCGGTCACGGACCCTGCCCCCTCCGGCACCACCGTCCCCGCGGCGCCGCCAGTGGTAATCGCCGCCGGAATCCCGCGCGCCAGTGCTTCGGCAATCGCCATGCCATAGCCCTCAAACCGCGTCGCCAGCGCGAACAAATCGGTTTTGCCCCATTGCGCCGCCAAAGCCGCACCCGCCAACACACCGGGGAAGCTCACCCGGTCGGCAATCTGCAACTCTGCCGCCAAATCGCGCAGCGCCGCCGCATCCGGGCCCTGCCCGGCCAGGGTCAAATGCCAGTCCAGGTCCCATAACCGGCTGAGCGCCCGCAACAGCATCCGGTGCCCCTTGCGCGGCTCCAGCGACCCCAGCGCCAAGATCTCGCATCCGGTGGTGGCAAACCGCGTGCGTGGCGCAGGCGCCGTGCCCGGCCGCACCACCGCCACCCGCGCCGCCGCAACCCCAAACCCGGCCAAGGCCCGCGCCGTCCAGTCAGAGGTGACGATCACCTTGGCAAACGCCGGAAACAGCGCCCGCTCCTCCGCCACCAGCGCCGCGCGCGCCGCATCCGGCCAGTCCGGCTCTAGGGAAATCGGATGATGGATCAGCCCGATCGTCCGGCGCGCGGCAATCTCCGCCGCCAGCGGCGCAAACCCGCGCAACGCCAGCCCATCGATCACCGGCACGGTCTCCGCCGGCAACGCCGCCCAAGCGGCGCGCGCGGCCGCCGGCAGGTTGGGGTCGCCCAGCGCGTCCTCCGCGCCCAGTTCCACCACCGCCACCGTGTGTCCCAGCGCGCGCAACCCGTCGATCATCTCCCGATCATAGCCATAACCGCCCGAAACCGTCGCCAGAGCGCCCGGCAGCATAAAGGTCAGGTTCATGTCAGATCGCCGCCTCATACGCCGCCCACGCCACCGGGCTTTCGCGCAGCAGCACCTTCAACCCGGTCACGCCCTGCCCGCCCGCGCCCAAACGCCCATCCTTCAGCGCCGCCGCCAGCAGGCCATGAATATGGCAGGCCATAAATTCAGTCGTGGTGTTCTGCCCCGCCAAGGCCGGCAGTGTGTCGAGGTTGTGGTAATCCACCGTATCCAGCAGCGCCCGCAGCACCGTCTTGGCCAGCCCGATATCGATCAGCAAATTCGCCGCATCCAGACGCGGCGCCCGAAACTCCGCCTCCACCGCGTAGGTCGCTCCGTGCAGGCGCTGCGCCGGGCCGAATTCCTCGCCGCGGAACGAATGCGCGATCATGATGTGGTCGCAAACCGTCAATCTGAACATTCATCGTTTCCGTAGGTAATCACCGCACATAGACCACGCCCATCAGCCAGCAACCCCGGCATCGCCGCCGGCAGATCGGCAAAGCGTGTCGGCGACGCCAGCAGCGCGTCATAGCGCGCATCTTCCAGCAATCTGAGCGCAATGGCCAGACGCTGCCCATGCGTCACCCGCCCGCGCATAGCAGGCGATACAAGGCCAACCTGGGACGCGATCAACCGCAGCCGCCGCGCATGAAACGCCTCCCCCAACGGCACCCCCGGCGCCTGGTCGCCATACCAACTCGCTTCGATAATCCGTGCCTCATCGCCGGCACGGTCTAACGCCAGCCGCAATCCCGCCTCAGTGGCGGAAGCATGCACCACCAGGTCCTGCGCGCCGGGCGCCGCCGCCGGCGATGCAAAGCGGCAGCCGAACGCCGCCGCCCGCGCGGCGCGGCTGGGGTCGATATCCACCACCGTGACCTCCGTGCCGGGAATCCGTGCCAACAGCGAGGCCGTCAGCATGCCCACCACCCCGGCACCGATTACCAACACCCGCTCGCCGGGCAGGCAGGCCGCATCCCAACTGATATTCAGTGCCGTTTCCATATTGGCTGCCAGCACCGCACGCGGCGTCGGTACCGCATCCGGCACCGCAATGCACATCGCCGCTGGCGCTAGAAACCGGTCCTGATGCGGATGCAGCACGAACACCCGCGCGCCATCGTCACGCCGCCCCACGGCGGCATAGCCATATTTCACCGGAAACGGGAACGCCCCCCCCATCAGCGGCGCCCGCATGGCCTCGTATTGGCTTGGCGGTACCCGCCCGGCAAACACCAGCGCCTCAGTCCCGCGCGAAATCCCGCTGGCCAGCGTCGTCACCAGCACGCCGTCACCCGCCAGCGTCTCCGCCAGCAACGCGCCCTGCCCGGCGCCGACCGTCCAAAACGCCCGCACCTGCATCAGCGACGCCGACAAGCTGCTGCGCGTCGATCCGCTGGCCGGCACTATGATTTCAGATGCGACGCTGACGTCGGACGGCAATGCCATGAATTTGTCCCCGCGACGGACCGTGCCGCAATGGCGGATGGTACGACATATTCATCGGTCGATGAAGCGTCCGTCGGTGTACGTTTTTACACCGCGGACCGGTCGCCCGGTGTGGCGACCGTGCAAGCCGCCGACACCGCAGCGGAGACCGAAACGCCCAGTTTTCTGCTAGGTTATTCCGACCTGGCAGCCAATTGCGGTACTACATCCCGCTTACTGTTCGCCCAAGATCGAAACAGGCAGGACGACATATCCACCTACCCCACTGCCGGGTTTCACCAGAACCGAAGTCGCGTCCAACGGCTTCGATTTTATCAACGCCTTCAGCTTTGACCTGGCATCGCTACCAAGCGCGGCGGTGCTGGAGCCAGCAACGCTTGGCGTGCTGGGCCTCGGCTTCACCTACCTGTTTGGCCCGCTGCGGCGGCGTGACAAACTGCGACGGCTGCGAACAATCCCGATCGCGCCCAACCCAAGGGCCAGCTTCCCAAGCGGCACCGGCTCTGGTACCGCCGTGGTTTGGGAATTGGAGACGGAAAGATTATCCAGATAGCCAAACTGGCCACCCGCGGACCCACCCGCGAAGACCGAAAGATTATTCGCGCCGGCAAAATAATTCTGACTTTGAGAGGCGGTGACAATGCTGGAATAATTCGCGCTGACGCCCGAGATCAGGATATTGCTGAGCGCGCCGGTACCAACGTTCACGTCATAGCTCAGGGCATAGAATGTGTTCGCCGCGATTCCCGAAAGCGAAATCGTCGCTTCGTTGATACCGAAATGTTCGAGCTGCAGATTTCCATCGGGCGCCAGCCGCAACCCCGTGAAGAAATTCCACTGGCCCGCGGCGATCGTCGAAAAGCCCAACCCGACGCCACGGTTTGGTGTGCTGGAGGTGCCAGCCAGATTGCCCAGCGAAATATCGGCGGAAAGATGCAGCGAACCTGTGAAATAGCCACCGAGTGGCGCATTAAGGGCCACGTCAGCACCGAATTGTAATTGGTTACCCAGGGCTTGCGTGGTCCAGGCGGGTTGCGAGGAGCTGAAATTGCCCCCCGGAAGGTTAGCGACATCCGGCGTCGCGCCATCCATATTGGTTCCGTTGGTCCGGTTAAAATTCTCCGCGACGATCATCGTGGCGGCGGCTTGCGGTGCCATTGCACAAGGAAGCGCGGCGACAATCAGGGCGGCGTAAAGTCGGGCAGCGGCGCGCATCGGGTATCCTTGAACTGGTGACGATCACACCATCTTTGCAATTATCGGACCAGTATCAAATTTATTTTTATTTTGAAAATTAAATCAATTTTCTCAAAGTCATATAAATTTGGCAATAAATTTTCCAGATTTCAATTAAGTCGGTTTGTAAATTATCCTGACACCCTGCATCCCTCCGTGCCGCCAAGCACTGCCGACGCCGATACCTCCCGCCGCAACGAACACGATCCCCAACACCTAAGCGCTATCGCTCACCCCAAAGGAATGTCCAGCAGCACATCCGCGCCCAGCCGGTAGACCGACCATTCCAGCCGCCGGCCCTGCTGCGGATCATCCACGCCCGGCAGGGTAAACGCCGGTATCCCCGCCCCCAGCAGCAGCGGCGCGATGGTCACATGCAACCGGTCCAACAACCCGGCCGCCAGAAACCGAGACACGGTAATGCCCCCGCCTTCGACAAAAATCCGCTTCAGCCCGCGCGCCGCCAGCCGCTCGATCACCACGGCCAGATCCAACCCGCTCCCCGGTGAGCGCGGAATGCGCAGCAGGCTGGCGCTGCCAATCCGTTCCGGCCCTGCCGCATCCTCGGCGCACAACAACAAGGTCGGCAACCCGTCATGAAACAGCCGATGCGTCGGGGCGAGCCGGCGATTGGTGTCAATCACCACCCGCACCGGCGACGGGCCAGGGCAGAGCCGCGTGGTCAGCAGCGGGTCATCCGCTTGCACCGTCGCCGCCCCAACGACCACCGCGTCAGATAGCGCACGCAACCGATGGGTATGAAGAATATCCTCTGGCCCACTGATCCAAAAAGATTTTCCGCTAGCAGTCGCAATCCGACCGTCTAGCGACTGCGCCATCCGCCCCAGCACGAAGGCGCCATCAACCGCCGCTGCCTGGGCCAACAAACGCGCATACGGGCACCCTTCCGCATGCCCATCCGGGACGCGCGTCAGCAGGCGCGACCACGCAGCCTCATCACGCACCAGGCGCGGCGGCCCGGCATCGGCGGCGGGTTCGGAAAGGTCTGGGCGGGCGATTAGCATCGTCCGCCCTGGCTATCACGCCCGCGCGGACAGCGCCATCGCCCCCCCGGCCCGCGCCGCCGTCAGCCGGCCATCAGCGGAGTAGTTGCGCACCCCGGCAATCGCCGCCCGCGCCCGCGGCACCGCGCGCGCCAGGCTAGCGATTACGCGCCCCTGCACGACCAGAGCACGCTCCAGTAACCTTTTATTTTCGGACGATAAATCGCCTAGTTCCCGCGCCAACTGCCGTAACCGCACACTCGGCGGCCCGCGCAATTCATCGGCCAACGCCCGCGCCTGCGCCGTCATAAATGCCTGCCCGTGCATCTGCTTGGTCGCCAGCAAGCCAACAGCAGTCTTAAAATCCAACGCCGCCAGCGCCGCGTTCTCGGATCGGATGGTGGCCACCAGGGCTTCAGTGGCATTCACCAGTTCGGGTTGTGCTACCTGCTTCATCATTTTGCCTTCTCCGATTGAACTTCCTGCATTTTCAACATCTGCTGGAACACCGGCATCGCCAGCCCCAGCCCACCTTTGGCCGCCATCGTCTTGGCCATTTCCCGCGTCAGCATCGGCTTCCAGGTCTCCTCGGCCGCGCCGCCGCCGAACATGCCCTTGGCCCCACCACCATCGGCCCCCACGGTCTCAAACATCGGGCTCAGAAACTCGCCCAGCGCCATCGCCTCGAAATCCTTGGCGGACTGCCACATCTTGGCCGCGCCCGGTTGGGCCAGCGTGGCGGCATCCGGCTGGCGTGCCACGGGGGGAAGGATGGATGTGCTCATTGTTGTCTCACTGCACCTGAAGTTCGGCCTGCAACGCGCCGGCGGCCTTGATGGATTGCAAAATGCTGATCATGTCGCGCGGCCCCACGCCCAGCGCGTTCAGACTGGCCACCAGATCGCGCAAGGTGACGTTGGATTTCAAAATGCCCAGCTTGCGGTCGCTGCCATCATCCACCTGCACATTGGACTTGGCGGTCGATACGGTGCTGCCGTTGGACAGTGCGCCGGGCTGGCTCACATCGGCCGATTCCGTCACCCGGATGGTCAGATTGCCCTGCGCGATTGCCACCGTGCTCACCCGCACATTGGCGCCCATCACAATGGTGCCGCTGGCCTCGTCCACCACCACCACCGCCGGGCTGTCCGGCTCCACCCGCAGCACCTCGATCCGCGCCAGGGAGCCGACAACATCGCGCCCACGCAAATCCAGCGCCACGGTGCGCGGGTCGGTCGCCGTCGCCGTGCCCGCCCCCATCGCCTGGTTGATCGCCTCCGCCATCCGGCGCGCGGTGGTCAGATCCGGGTTCCGCAGCCCCAGCCGCACCACGTCGCGGCTGGCGAGCTTAAAGCCCACCTCGCGCTCCACGCTGGCGCCATTGGCAATGCGCGCCGCCGTCGGCACCCCCTTGGTCACCGACGCCGCTGCCCCGCGCGCGGCAATCGCCCCGGTCACCAACGCGCCCTGTGCCACGGCATAAACCTCGCCATCCGCCGCCAGCAGCGGGGTCACCAGCAACGTCCCACCGGTCAGGTTCGACGCATCACCCAAGGCGGACACCGACACATCAATCCGGCTGCCGGTGCGGCCGAAGGCCGGCAACTCCGCCGTCACCATCACCGCGGCAACATTTTTGGTCTGCAACTTGGCTTCCTGGTCGCGGGTATTCACCCCCAACCGCTCCAGCATGCCGATCAGGGACTGGCGGGTGAACACCGCCGAATCGAGCTTATCCCCCGTGCCGGCCAGCCCCACCACCAGCCCGTAGCCCACCAGCTGGTTGCCCCGCACCCCTTCCACATCGGCGATATCCTTGATGCGAACCTGCGCGCGGGCGGCGAAAGCCCCGAACAAAATCAACGACAACACCAGGATCGGCACCCAACAGCGCAGAACGCGGGTCATCCCTGCATGCACGGATATGTTGGTGAACCGGTTATCAACCATTGTCGTCGTAAATCCTTGCCTATGAAGCGCAATCGCCTCCTGCCCCGCACTGCAATCGGTATGCCAACCCCCATGCCGCAGATTTCCGCCACTCCGGGCCGGCAGCTGCGCGGCACAATCTGCCGGGCGGCAGAAACGTCCCGCCCAAACCGCTGCCTCCTGATAGGAACGCCGCTATGTTGAACATCACCGGCCTCGGCCCCTCCGGCCTTATCAGCCGCAAAACCAGCAAGCCGGTCAGCAGCACACCGGGCTTTCACCTGCCGGAAGCCGATACCGCGCCCAGCACGCAGGAAGCCCAGGAAGCCGCCGCCGCCACCCCGCTACCGCAGACCACAGCCCCCAACGCCGACCTGCCGGAGGTGCGCGACCGCGCCGCCCGCAAACATGGGGAGGAAACGCTGCAAGCCCTGGCCGACCTGCAACGCGACCTGCTGGCCAGCGCCGATCACCCGGAGCATCTGCAACGCCTGGCCGACCTCAGCGCCAACCCGCCCACCGCCGCCAGCCCGGCCTTGCGCAGCGCCCTGCACCACATCGCCGTGCGCGCCCAGGTGGAACTCGCCCGGCACGACGTCGCCCGCGCCAGCCGGGACACTGCGCAGAACGCATAACGGGCGTCACAACATTATCATACAACATACCGCTGAGGCCCTTGGCGGGCTGCGGTAGCCCGTCTATAAGCCGCCCGACTGGACGGTCCGGGGGGTCTCGACCGGTCTGCACCTTTCCGGTGCCATCGCGTCCATCCCCGGGATTTCCGGCCTAATCGACGCGGGATCGCAAGCGATGATGGTCACTTTGCCTTCAGACTACCGACCTTCGGACTCCGAAGAGTTCATGAACGAGCTTCAGGTCGAATATTTTCGCCAAAAACTGATGCGTTGGCGGTCAGATCTGTTGCGTGAAGCTGACGGAACCTTGGCCAGCCTGTCCGAAGGCGGCATTCTGGAAGCCGATATTACCGACCGCGCCAGCGTGGAAACCGACCGGGCGCTGGAACTGCGCACCCGCGACCGTGCCCGCAAGCTGATCAACAAAATCGACCAGGCCCTGGTCCGCATCGAAAACGGCACCTACGGCTATTGTGACGAAACCGGAGAGCCGATCGGCCTGCGCCGGCTGGAAGCCCGCCCCATCGCCACCATGTCGATCGAGGCGCAGGAACGGCACGAGAAAATGGAACGCGTCCACCGCGACGAGTAATCCCGTCGCCGCGCTAAACCGGCAGCCGCCCCTGGTCTTCCTCGGCCGGCGCGCCGGTCGCCTCGGCAATCAGCGCCTCCGCATCGGCCAGCAGCGCCTCGTCACTATCGTCGCTGCGCACGTTCTCGCGGCCAATTTCCAGCAGCACCGGCACCGCCAGCGGCGAGACTTTCGACAGCACCATATGCCGGATGCGCCCACGCACCCGGCTGAGCATGCCGGCAATCCGGCCCAAATCCGTCATCCCGCCCGCCGCATCCGCCCAGGTGGCGCGCAGCAGCACATGATCCGGCTGATGCCGGCGCAGCACGTTGTAAATCAGGTCGGAATTGACCGTAACCTGCCGTTTGGACTTTTCCGCCCCCGGATGGTGCCGGGCGATCAGGCCGGCAATCACCGCCACGTTGCGGAAGGTCCGCCGCAGCATGGAACTTTCCGCCATCCACGCTTCCAGATCGTCGCCCAGCATGTCCTGGTCGAACAGCCCAGCAATATCCACCGGCGGCCGGGCCGACCAGGTCGCCAGCACGTAATCGGTCGCCACAAAGCCCAGCGGCTGCACCCCCATCCGCTCCATCCGCCGCGTCAGCAGCATGCCCAAGGTCTGATGCGCGTTCCGCCCCTCGAAGCAGTAGGCCACCAAAAACCAGCGGTCGCCGCGCGGAAATGTCTCCACCAGCAGATCATCCCGCCCCGGCAGCCGCGATATGCCCCGCTGCAGCGCCAGCCATTCCTGCACCTGGGCCGGAAACGCCCCCCATTGCCGCTGATCGGCCAGCAACACCCGCACCCGATCCGCCAGGTTGGTGGATAGCGGCATGCGCGCGCCGCCATAGGCCGGCACCTTCGGGTCGCCGGTGCCGCCATCCACGCATTCCAGCGCGGCGGCGGTCAGCCGCACAAAGCGCAATTTCCGCCCGGCGAAAATAAACGTGTCATCGGCCACCAGCCCGGCGACGAAATCCTCCTCCACCTCGCCGAGCACCCCACCGCCGCGCAACCGCACCTTCACCATCGGCTGTTCCACAATGGTGCCGATATTCATCCGATACTGCCGCGCCACCCGGTCAGACATCACGTGGATGCGCCCCTCGGCATCGCGGAACAATTTGCGATACTCCGCATACGCCGTCAGCGCGTAGCCGCCGTTTTCGACAAAGCCGAGCGTATCGGCAAAGTCGCGCCGGCTCAGCGCCGCATACGGCGCCGCCCGCCGCACCTCCCGATATAATTCCTCCGGCAGAAACGGCCCGGCGCAGGCAGTGCCCAGAATATGCTGCGCCAGCACATCCAGCCCGCCTGGCCGCGGCCTGTCGCCATCACGCTCACCGGCAGCCACCCCCATGATGGCGGCGTGGCATTCCAGCACCTCGAACCGATTGGCCGGCACCAGCACCGCCACGCTCGCCTCGTCCATGCGGTGATTGGCCCGCCCCACCCGCTGCAACAGCCGGGAAATGCCCTTCGGCGCGCCCACCTGCAGCACCTGATCTACCCCGCCCCAGTCGATGCCGAGATCGAGCGAGGAGGTCGCCACCACCGCGCGCAGCCGCCCGTCGGCCATCGCCGCTTCCACCTTCAGCCGCTGCGCCATCTCCAGGCTGCCATGATGGATGGCAATCGGCAGCGTCTCGGTGTTGAGCTTCCACAATTCCTGAAACAACAGCTCCGCCTGGGCGCGGGTATTGACGAACACAATCGTCATCCCCGCCGCCGCGATCTGCGCCAGAATATCCGGCGCCGAGGCCAGCCCCATATGCCCCGACCACGGCAGCCGCCCCTCCGGCAAGGCCATGGAAATCACGGGCGGCGCCCCATCCTCCACCGCAATCACCCGCGCCGGCTGCTCGCCAGACTGAACATAGGCGGCAATATCCGCCTGATGCGCAATCGTTGCCGACAGCCCGATGCGCCGGCTGCCCGGCGCCAGCGTCGCCAGCCGCGCCAGGCCCAGCGCCAGCAAATCCCCCCGCTTGGTGCCGGCCAGAGCATGAATTTCGTCCACCACGATGGTGTCCAGTCCGACAAACAGCTCCGCCGCCTCCGGGTTGCCCAGCAGCACCGCCAGGCTCTCCGGCGTGGTCAACAATATCTGCGGCGGCACTTCGCGCTGCTTGCGCCGCTCGCCAGATTTCGTGTCACCCGTGCGGGTCTCGATGCGGATCGGCAGCCCCATCGCCGCCACCGGGGCGGTCAGGTTGCGCGCGATATCCGCCGCCAGCGCCTTCAGCGGGCTGACATACAGGCTATGCAGCCCCGCGCGCGGCCGCGCCTGCAAATCCACCAGGCTCGGCAGAAAGCCAGCCAAGGTCTTGCCGCCGCCGGTGGGCGCAATCAGCAGTACATCCTCACCCGCCTGCCGCGCCGCCAGCACCGCCAGCTGATGCGATCGCGGCACCCAGCCGCGCGCGGCAAACCAGGCGGCAAACGGCGCCGGCAGCCCGCCGGTCAGGTCAGCGGAATGCGCCAGAGCAATTCCACCTTGTCATAGGCCGTTGCATCAAACTGCCCGATCAGCACCCCGCCATTGGCGCGGATCACCTTCTGCGAAATCGCGTTCTCCGGATCGGTGGTCAGTTCGACATACGCCAGACCCAGCGGCCGGATTTCCGCCAGCAGCAGTCCCAGCGCCGCAGTCGCAATGCCGCGCCCACGCTTCCACGGCACCACCGCGTAGCCAATATGCCCCAGCACATAATCCGGCAGTTCGGCGGTTCCGGGCTGATGGCGAAACCCGATCGTGCCGCAGAATTCGCCATCCCACATCCAGCGCCGATAGCCCGGCAGTCGCGGCACCACCCGCCCATCGCCCAAGGTGATCGGCCCGCCCTGCCCGGCCGGATCGGTCAGCCCGGACAGAAACGCCGCGGCGTCACTGCGGATCTGCGCCAGTTCCAGCGCCGCCAGCGCCGGCCCGTTCACGTTGCTGGGCGACCAGCCGGCCTCGATTGCCGCGATATATTGCGGCAAATGCTCCATCCCCGGCGTGACCAGTTGCAGCGCGCTCATCCCGGCTGCCTCCAATCCCCCTGTTGCGCCGGCCCCAGCCCCAGATTGTCGCGCAACGTCGCGCCGGCATAATCGGTCTGAAACAGCCCGCGCCGCTGCAATTCCGGCACCACCAGATCGACGAAATCGGCGTAATTGCCCGGCACATACGCCGCCGAAACCACAAACCCGTCACACGCCCGCGCGGTAAACATTTCCTCCAGCCGATCCGCCACCTGCTTCGCGTCGCCCACAATCGCCCCATCCGCCCGGCCCCGGCCGCTGAAATGGGCGAAATCCCGCACCGTCGGGTTGGCCTTGCCGCTATTGCGGATTACCGCGTCGCGAATGGTCTGAATGCCGGACATGCCGCGCAACTCGGCATCGCTGAACACCTCGTCCATGCCCTTGCTGGCGAAATCGAAATTCAACGCCTCCGACAGCAGCGACAGCGTATCCACCTCCAACGGCAGGCGCTCGATCAACGCAAACTTATCTTCGGCCTCCGCCTGGCTCGCCGCGACAATCGGCAGCACCAGATTGCAGATTTTCACCCGCTCCGGGTCACGCCCCGCCGACGCCACCTCTGCCTTGGTCGCCGCATATGCCTGCTGCGCCTGGGCCAGCGAGTGGCTGGCAGCAAAAATCACCTCCGCCCAACGCCCGGCAAACCGCCGCCCGCGGCCGGATGCGCCGGCCTGGATAATCACCGGATGCCCTTGCGCGGAGCGTGGCACGGTAAACGGGCCGCGCGATTTGAAATGCGCCCCCACATGGTCCAGCCGCCGCACCTTCTGCCCATCGCCAAACCGGCCACTGGCACGGTCCAGAATCAGCGCGTCATCATCCCAGCTATCCCAATGGCCGAGCACCACCTCCATGAACTCATCCGCCCGGTCGTAGCGGCTGTCATGCTCCAGCACCTCGTCGCGCCCCATATTGAACGCCTCGCCATCGTTCAGCGACGTCACCACATTCCACGCCGCCCGCCCGGCGGTCATCAGATCCACGGTGGCGAATTGCCGCGCGATGTGAAACGGCTCGAAATACGTGGTCGATGCCGTCGCCCCCAGCCCGAGCTGGCGCGTCGCCATCCCCATCGCCATCAACACCGCCACCGGGTCCATCTTCACGCAGCGAATGCCGTGCTCAATCGCGTGCACATGGTCATCGCCCAGCCGGTCCGGCATCGCCAGCCGATCATCGAAAAACGCCATATGGAACTTACCACGTTCCAAAATCCGGCCGATCTCCTGGTAATAATCGGCGGTCATGAAATCCAGCCGGCTTTCCGGGTGCCGCCAACTGAACGCCAGATTGGTGCAATTCTGCGCCTGCAGGAAGCCAACCATGACCATTTGCCGTTTCATCGACAGATCCTTTTCGTCGTTGCGGTCAGCTTACGGTGTGCCACCACCGAAGCAAGCCGAACCTTACCGGGCGACATTATCCAATGGCCGCCGCCGCAGCCCCGGCCGCAAATGCTGAAACGGCAGCGTCGCCGGGTCCGCCACCACCGGCCCAGGGGCCGCCGCCACCAGCACCGCCTCGGCAATCGGCTGGAAGTCAGCGCGGAAATGTACCGATGATTTCAGCACCAGTATCCGGCACTCCGCCGGCTCAATCCCCACATGGCGGAACAAGGCCTGATCGTAGGCCTGGGTCTTGCGGCTGACCACGATCACCCGGACCCCACCCACCGCGATCAGCGCACACGGGCCCAGATCCGCCGGATTGCCCTTGCCCATCGGCCCGGTATTGACGAACTCGCCATTGGTCAGCCGCAGCACCTCCGCCGTTACCGCCAGCGGCACCCCGTCGGACTTGCCCCCAAGCGACAGCGCCACCGTCGCCCCCACACCCGCTGCATGGCAGGCGGCGGCACTTTCGGCGTCGTTGATCAATGCCAGCACCGCGCCCTCCGCCCGCTGCGCGATCAACTCGGCCAGCAATCCGGTGGTATCCCCATGCCCGCCGCCGCCGGGATTATCCTGGGTATCGGCAATCACCACCGGCCGACGCGCGCCGTGCGAAAGGCTGATCGCCTCGGCGACCGACTCGGCCGCATCCTTGATCGCGCATTGAAACGTCGCTTCCCGCGCATCAATAAACGCCTTCAGCGCATCCGCCGCCCGGTCCGCTTCGGCTTGCGTGTCCGCATAGGCCGCCAGGGCCACACCGCAATCCCAAAAATCGGCATAGGGAAAGCCGAAGCAATACGCCAGTTCCGCCACCCCGGCCGCAAGCCGCGTGCGCTCGTCCATCACCTCCAGCATCGGCGACATCATCGTGCACTGCATCGGCAGCGCAATCCAATAATCCACCTGCCGGAACGCCCGCGCCCATGGCGTGCCGCGCACAATCCGCTGCAACAGCAACCGCATCGCCTGCGCCCCCGCCGCCCGCATATCCACATGCGGATAGGTCCGGAACGGCACCAGCGCATCGCACAGCGCCACCATTTTCGGGGTCAGATTGCAATGCGGGTCCAGGCTGATGGTCAGCGGCAGATCCCCCACCACCGCCCGCACCCGGCGCAGCAACTCGCCCTCCATATCCGGAAACGAATCGGCCACCGCCGCGCCATGCAAATCCAGATAAATCCCGTCCAGCGGCCCAGCATCCAGCGCGCGTGACAACTCGGCAATGATCAACGCCGAAATCCGCTCGAACGCCTCGTCCTGCACCGGGCCGGCCGGATTGGCGAAACACCAGGCCAGCGGCACCAGATCGACCCCCGCCTGCTGCGCCACCTCCACCGCACCGGCAATCGGCACCGATGTTCCGGCCACCGCTTCAAACAGCCCCGCCCCCACCGTCAGCCGTGGAAACCCACCGGGCAGCACAAAATCCATGTAACGGGTGGGGCGCGGCGCGAAAGAATGGCTTTCATGCATGAAGCCGCCGACGGCGATGCGAAGGGTCATGGTGCGGTCCTGTCAATCTATCGCTAGGCTAACGCGGCAGCGGCAAGGAGCAAATGATGAAAGTTTTCTGGGACCCCGCCCAACAGGCGCACGCACCCGAGTTCTTCCTGCAAAAGGGCAAGGTGCGGAAAAATTTCGAAATCCCCGCCCGCGCCGATGCGCTGCTGGAAGCCTGCACGGCAATGAAGCTCGACATCGTCGCCCCGCCAGAGGCCGACTTACTCGCCTTGCGCCAGGTCCACACGCCCGACTATCTCGGCTTCCTGCGCGATGGCCCCATCGCCTGGGCCGCCCTGCCAGACCCAGGGGAAGAAGTGGTGGCCAACATCCACCCAACCCCGGAAATGCTGGCCAACGGCGCCCGCCGCTCCAGCACCATCATCGGTCAGGTCGGCTGGTACACCGCCGATGCCGCCTGCCCGGTTACCGCCCACACCTTCCCCGCCGCCGTGCGCGCCGCCGCCGGTGCGATTGCCGCCGCCGATGAAGCCGCCCTCGGCCGCCACGCCTACGCCCTCGCCCGACCGCCCGGCCACCACGCCTACGCCGCCCGCGCCGGCGGCCATTGCTACCTCAACAACGCCGCCATCGCCGCCGAACGGCTGCGCATGCAGGGCGCGGCCAAGGTTGGCATCCTCGATATCGACAGCCACCACGGCAACGGCACCCAAGGCATTTTCTGGGACCGGGACGACGTCTTCTTCGCCTCCGTCCATGGCGACCCGAACCGCTACTACCCCTGGTATGTCGGCCATGCCAGCGAACGCGGTGCCGGCGCCGGTGCCGGCTGCAATCTCAATCTGCCGCTGCTGCAAGGTGCGGACGACCGGCCCTGGCTCGCGGCCGTGGAAGCCGGGCTCGCCGCCATCCTCGCCAATGGTGCGGATGCGCTGGTGATCAGCCTCGGCTTTGACGCCAGCAAAGACGAACCGCTCGGCTTCCTCGGCGTCACCGAGGACGGGTTTGCCCGCGCAGGCGCCGCCATTCGCAAAGCCGGCCGCCCCTGCGCCATCGTGCAGGAAGGCGGCTATAACGTCGATGTCATCGGCGATCTGCTCACCCGCTTCCTGGGCGAATTGGGCTAGAAGCTCAGGCGCGGTTACACCCAAGCCGGATTATTGCTAAGGTCGGCGGATGGAAATCCTGCTCGACCTCGGCATCATCCTGCTGCTGATCCTGTTGAACGGGCTGTTCGCGCTCAGCGAACTGGCCCTGGTGTCATCTAACCGCACCCGCCTCGCCGTGCTGGAACGCAAGGGGCACAAAGGCGCGGCCCTCGCCCGCAGCCTGGCGGAAGACCCGCAGCGCTTCCTGCCCGCGGTTCAGGTCGGCGTCACCCTCATCTCCATCCTCTCCGGCGTCTTCGGTGGCGCCCACGTCGCCGCGCTGCTCACCCCGCTGCTCGCCACCGTGCCGGCGCTGCAACCCTTCGCCGAAAGCCTGGGGCTCGCCATCGTCGTCGTGCTGATCACCTATTTCACCATGGTCATCGGCGAACTCGTCCCCAAGCAACTTGCGTTGCGCAACCCCGAACACGTCGCCTCCGCCATCGCCGCCGGACTGGCCGGCCTGGCCAAACTGTTCCGCCCCGTCGTCTGGCTGCTGCGCCTGTCGTCCGACCTGGTGCTGCGCCTGTTCGGTGCCCACCGCGCCGCCTCGCAAACCATCACCGAAGAAGAACTCCGCGCCATCCTCGCCGAGGGCGAGGAAACCGGCGTGATCGAAACCGAGGAGCGCGACATGATCGAACGCGTGCTCCGCCTCGCCGACAAACCCGTGCGCGCGATCATGACCCCACGCACCGGCCTCGCCTGGATCGACCGGAACGACAGCCGCGACGAAATCATCGCCACCGTCAAAGCCACCCCGCATTCCCGCTTCATCGTCTGCGACGGCGCAATCGACAATGTCGTCGGCGTCGTCGCGGCGAAGGACCTACTGGACCATATCCTGGACGGCCGCGCCCTCTCGATTGCCGAGGCCCTGCGCCAACCGCTGGTCATGCCCGACACCACCACCGCGCTCGATGCGTTGGAGCGACTGAAATCAGACCCGCTCGGCCTCGCTTTGGTGCTCGATGAATATGGCAGCTTCGAAGGCGTCGTCACCGCGGCCGACGCCCTGCAAGCCATCGTCGGAGACCCGGAAGACAGCGCCCCCGCCCCTGCGCGCGGCTCGGCGCACGATGAAGGCGCCCTGCTGCTCGATGGGCTGATGCCGGTTGATGAGGTAAAAGCCCGCCTCAACCTGCCGGACCTGCCCGCCGAGGGCAGCTACCACACCCTCGCCGGGCTGATCCTGGCCCTGCTCCGCCGTGTCCCGCATGTCGGCGACCGCATCGCTTTCGCCGGCTGGCTGTTTGAGGTCACGGTGATGGACTCCCGCCGCGTTGAGCGTGTCCGCGCCAGTCGTGAGCCACTTGCGGAAGAGGCCTAGCCGCCGCATCCCTCTGTTACGGTGGCCACGGCTGCGGGCATGCGGATCTCAAACACCGCGCCATCATCCTCGTTGGCCACCGATAATATCCCGCCGATGTCGCGCAAAGTGCCAGCCGCCAGCGCCAGCCCAAGCCCAACCCCTTTGCCAGATGATTTGGTGGTAAAGAACGGTTCAAAAATTCGCGTCACCAGATGCGGTGGCACACCACCCGCGTGGTCGGCAACCTGGATGATCACTTCGCCAGTACGGACAAAGCCACGAATGGAAATCATCGGCGCCGCCTCCGGCCGCGATGATTGATAGGCATCAACCGCATTGGAAGCCAGATTGACCAGCACCTGCTCCAGTGGGATTTCCGATCCCATCACCTGCGGCAAATCGTCGGGGATATCAATCAAGACCTGCACCCCACGCAATTTCGCCGACAGCACCTCCAACGCTCCTTCGGTGATTGTGGACCAGGATATCGGCTGCACCGGCATCTGCTCGTTTCGGGCAAACACCCGCATGTGCTGCACCAGCCTTGCCGCCCGATGCGATTGATGCAGAATGCGGTCCAATTTCGCTGCGGTCGTTGCCATGTCTGTTTTGCCGCGCTTAACGTTCTGCAGCAGGCTCTCAGTGGCCAAACTAATCACCGCCAGCGGCTGGTTCAGCTCGTGCGCAATGCCAGTCGCCATTTCACCCAGCGTCAAAATGGTTGTCAGTTGCTGGTGGTGCAATTGCTCCTGGCGCTCCAGCGTTACATCGAAGATGTAACCCACCACCTCAACCGCGCCTGACGCACGCCCGACCACCCGCACCGCGTTGCGCAGCCAACGCACCCCGCCACCAGCCGCCAGCATATCATAATCGACCGAAGTCGTGCGGTCGTCTGGCAAATCGCCGATCGCCGCCACCCGGTCTTGCTGAACAAGAATATCCTCGAAGCTGACCGGCTGGCCGTCCGCCGTCAGCAAATCCTGCGTCAGCCGCGACACGTCGCCGAAAATATTCAGCATCTCCAGCGACGTTTCCCGCACCAGGGCGCGATACATCAACCCCGGCCCGACCAAGGCCATCGCCGCAACGTTGGCATCCGCCGCGCGCCGGGCCAAATCCACCGCATGCTCATCGGTCACATCGGCCAGAAACCCGATCACTTCCTGTCCGCCATCCGGCAACGGCAATTGCCGCATCACATCGCGCACCCAGTATTCGCGGTCGTGGATCTGCAATGTATATTCCGCCATCGCCACGCCGTCCGCGCCCGCATCCACCATCGCCGCCGCCCGACGCGCCCGCGCCTCGGGCGGCAAATGCGTCTGCTCGAACGTCCCTTGCATCACGTAGTCCGGCGTCAGGCCAAACAAGACCCGCACACTTTCGGACACGTAGACAATTTTCGCCGCCTCCCCGGCTGGCGCAATCGCGTGGTAGAACACCCCTGGAATAATCTGCAGGATATGGTCCAGCCGCTCGCGCGCTTCCGCCAACGCCGTGGCCCGCAAATACTCATCGGTAATATCGCGCAAGGTTGTGATCAGCCGCAGGCGAGACATTTCACCGGGTATCCGCGACACCACCGCCTCAGACCTAATCCAGGCAGGCGCCCCATCCGGTCGAACAATCTCATAGGTCGTCGGCTCCAGCGCCTCGCCACGCAACACCGCTTCCGTCCGCCTCACCGCATGCGCGACAGCGGCGTTAGGTATCAGCGACATAAACTCCCGCCCGATCAGCGCCTCGGCCCGCAGACCGAACATCTCCCCAGCAGCGCGATTGGCGAAACTGATCCGCCGGTCGCCATCATCCAATCCGTCGAACACCAAGATCCCGTGCGCCATGCCGTTCATAACGGAATGAAACCAAATCTCACTTTGCTCCAAACTGGCGGCATAGGCGCTGGCATTGGTCGACCGGCCAAAGAAATACATCGCCCAACCGCCAGCCACCGCCATCACCGCGATGGCCGCATCCAGCAACAGGGTTGATGATCCCAGCGGCGCGTTACTCCGCTCGATCTGCGCCAATTCCGGGGCACGCAGCACGCCAACCACCAGGGTTAAGCCACTATCCGCCAGGTTGCGGGTGACATAGTAGCGCGCTCCGCCACCAAACCAATCGTCCCCAAGCGTCGCCGTTCCCGATTTTGTTTCTATATCGGACCGACCAGCGCCTGTTGCACTGCCCCCGCGCCACCCGGGAACACTTTCTCCCAGATGCTGCATATCCCGCCGCATTAAAATCACGCCGTCATCCCGCACCACGGCAATCATATCGTCAGGCCGCACGGTATTGGCAGCCGCCAGCGTCATCAGCGCATTCGCTTGCAGCGACAGCACCGTGACCGCGAGCAAATGTCCATCCGCAGCACGCACCGGATGCGTTGATTGCACCGATAGCGTGCCGCTCGCTCGGCCAATCACCGGCCTGCCGAAATAATACGGCAGGTCCGGATGGTCCCGGAACGCCTTCACATTCTCCCGGTCGTTGAAGTCCAGCCCCGTCGGGCCGTTGACCAGATTGGTCCATAACAGCATGCCATCCGCACCAACGGCAGATACCAGGGCCACTTCACGTCCCACTTTACCGCTTGCCGGGTCGAGGTAGGACAGCAGACGCGCTTCGACATCCGCATCGCCGCGCAAATGTGCCTGCGTCACCATGCCGGCCAATTCATGCGTCACGCTAGCCTGCCGCAGTGTCGCGCCCAGGCTGTCACGGATCTGCGTCGCCACCGAATTGCCCCGCGCAATCGCCATCGCCTCCGCCTGCGCCTCGTTTTCTGCGGATAATTGCACGTAGCGCAGCCCAAACAACGCCAGCAAAACCACCACAACTGCCCCAAAAACCGCCACGGCAACGGCGGCACTTCCGGGCTGGTTGGCAACGGCTGCCTTATAGCGCTGTTCAGCTAATAGTCGTGCCGGCATGTTACAAAACCAATGTATTTCATTACGTTTCAACCCAAATATAGGCTATTTTCTCATCTGACAAACAAAAACATTTTGCGTTTTATGGGTTTTTAATAATGCTTTTGTTATGTTATGTTTTATTTCACAAAGTGGTATAATAAAATAGAATTTTTAGGTTTTTTATCGTTTCTGAGGCCGCAAGCGTCTCATTGGCACGCATCAGAACCAGAAGCCGATCAACCAGCACATTTTTGCACGAAAGCCAGTTTTTTGTATCTAGAAAACGATAATATTCGTAAAACAATCCGGCAACATGAAATACAATACAAAATGTAACTTCCGTTAATTAGTGTGACTGCGGCATCTATTCTATTTCATCCGTCGCCCGCTGGGCCTCCGGGGCAACGGGCATGCGGATCTCAAACCTCGCCCCATCATCCACGTTGGCGGCGGTTATCACGCCTCCCATGTCCAGCACCGCGTTCGCAGCGACGGACAATCCCAACCCCATGCCCTTGCCAACCGGTTTGGTGGTGAAAAACGGCTCGAAAATCCGTGGCAACGCATGCGGCAAAATGCCCCCAGCATGGTCGGTCACCTGGATCACCACCTCCTGCCCTTTCGCAAAGCCGCAAATCGCCACCATCGCCACCGCATCCGGGCGCGCGCTGCCATACGCGTCGGCGGCATTGGCAATCAGCGCCACAATCACCTGCTCCAACGCGATCTGCGCCCCCATCACCGTCGGCAGATCCTCGGCAACGTCGATCGTCATCTGCATCCCGCGGAGTTTGGAGGACAGCACATCCAACGCCCCGCGTATCACACTCGCCCAGGCAACCGGCTTCAACGGCACCGCCAGGCTGCGGGCGAACACCCGCATATGCTGCACCATATGGGCCGCACGATGCGCCTGCGTCAGAATCCGCTCCAGCTTCGCCTGCACCACCGCCGGGTTCGTATTCGGCCTGCCCAACTGCGCCAGCCCGTTCTCAGCGGCAAAACTTATCACGGCCAAGGGTTGGTTCAGCTCATGCGCAATGCCGGTGGCCATCTCCCCCAGGGTCAGCAAGGTCGTCATCTGCTGGCGCCGCAACTGGTCCTGGCGTTCCAACGTCACATCAACGAGATAGCCGATGATCTCCACCGCCTCAGGGCTGCGCACACTCACCCGCACCGCATTGCGCAGCCACCGCACCGTGCCATCAGCCAGCGCAAGATCGTAGTCCAGGCTCGTCGTGCTATCCTCCGGCAGCGCGCATAGCGCAGCCGTGCGGTCCTCCCGCTGCAAGATCGCGGCCAGCGTCGCCGGCTCGCCCGCAACACCCACCACATCGCGAATTAACCGCGCGCTATCGCCGATCACATCCAGGATCGTCAGGCTAGTGCCGGCAATCCGCGCCCGATACATCACCCCCGGCCCCAGCACGCTCATCGCCTGCAACTGCGCGTCCGCATTCCGCCGCGCCACATCGGCTTCATGCTCGCCGCTGATATCGGCAATAAACCCGGTCGTCTCCGCGCCGCCATCGGGCAGGTCCACCCGCCGCATCACATCGCGCACCCAGAATTTGCGCCCATCGAACTCCAGCGGATATTCCGCCACCGCAACGCCGTTCGGCCCCGCTGCCTCAGTGGCCTTGCGGCGCACCTCCCGCACCGCACCGCGCATATACTTGGCGGTAAAATCACCGGTCATCACATCCTGCGCCGAAACACCAAACACACCCTGGATGCTCTCGGAGACATACAACGTCTGGCCATTGCCGTCGGGCCGCGAGGCGGTCTGGTAAAACACCCCGGGAATGATCCGCAGAATATGCTCCAGCCGGGCCCGCGCTTCGGCCAGGGTGGCCGCCTGCGCATGCTCCTCGGTCACGTCGCGGATCGTGGTGATCACCCGCAGCCGGTCCGTCGCCCCGGGAATGCGCGAGACCACCACCTCAGACCGCACCCAAACCCGGCTCCCATCCGGGCGCAGCGCTTCGTAGGCCACTGGTACCGGCGTCTCGCCACGCATAATCGCCGCCGTATTCGCCCGCGCCTGCACCGCCGCCGTGTCAGACAGCAAGGTGCTGACATCCAGCCCCATCAACGCCTCGGCCCGCAGCCCGAAAATCTCACCCGCGGCGCGATTGGCGAAACTCACCCGTGGGTCCCCATCGCTGAACCCGTCAAACACCAGCATCCCGTGCGACATGCCGTCGATCACCGAATGAAACCAGACTTCACTTTGCTGCAAGCTGGTCGCATACGCACCCGCATGGGCGGCGCGCCCGAACAGATACATCGCCACCCCACCCGCCAGCGCCAACCCGCTAATCGCCAGATCCAGCAACAAGGTAGAGGTCCACAGTACCTGATTGGCCGCCGCCACCTGGGCCAGCACCGGGGAGCGCAACACGCCAACCACCAACGTCAGCCGGCTGTCCGGAAAATCCCGCGCGGCAAAATATCGCGCGTCGTCGGAGAACCAGCTTACCCCAATCGCCGCCGCCGGCGTGGTGGCCCCCAAACCAGGACGGCCCGCGGGTGTTGCGGCGCCATAATGCCAATGCGGCACCACCTCCCCGAGATGGGCCATATCGCTGCGCATCAGGATCACGCCGTCATCGCGCACCAGCGCCAGCAGATCATTGGCCCCTAACGACATTTCCGCCGCCAGCGTCACCAGCGTATCGGCCCGCATCCCCAGCACCGTCAGCGCCTGGATCGCCCCATTGCCCCCCCCGCACCGCCTGGGTCGCCTGCACAGACAGCACACCGCTGGCCCGCCCCACCACCGGGCGGCCGATGAATGTCTCCAGTTCCGGCCGTTGATTAAAGGCAACCACATGCTCCCGGTCGCTCACCACCGTCGCGTCCGACCGGATTGGCAGATTGGACCACAGCACCCGCCCCGCCAGATCCACGGCGGAAATCTGCACCGCCTCGCGGTCCAGGCTGCCAGTTCCCGGGGCGAAATAGCGGCGCAAGCTGGCCTCGGTGGCACGGTCGCCGGTCAGATGCGCTTGCGTAACCAGCCGGGCGATATCATGCGTCACCTTGGCCTTCAGCCAGATGGCGGCCAGGCTGTCATGCAACTGCGTCGCCACCGCATTGGCCCGCTGCACCGCCGCCGCATCAGCCGCCTCCGCCGTTTCGGCAGCTTTTTCGGTGTAGCGAAGCCCAAGCAACACCAGCAACACAATCACCAGACCACTCAGCACCGCCAAACCGGCGAGCCAACCCTCAGCACGTCGGGCCGGGCGGATAGCATGGTGTTGGGTCGCGATCAGACGGGCTGTCATGCTTACGAACCAATGCAAAGAATGGTTAATTACTAATAATTACAATAAAATTACACCGACAGCCCGGTGATGCCTTCTGATTTTTTGTATTATTTTTTGTTGCGCTTCACAAGCACATTACCCGCACACCGTTACGGCGTTATCGGGTCATCCGGCAACGAAACCAGATCAACCGTCCACAACCATTGCGCCAGGTGCCGCCGCACAATCGGCGCGAACACCTCATCCAGCCGCTGCACCTGTTCCAACACCCCCGCCGCACCGAGCCGGCCTTGCGGCACCTCCATCGGCGGCAGAATATGGCTGATGAAATGGGCGCCGCTCTGCCGCTCGGAATACACCGGCAGCACCCGCGCACCGGTGGCCGCCGCCAGCCTGATCACCTTGCCCATATTGCCATGCGGCTTCAGCCGGCGGCCAAAATGCGGCGCCATCACCACGCCATCGACCAACTCATCCACCGCCATCCAAGCCGTCCCCCCCGGCCGGGCCAAATTCTCCGCCAGCCGATGCCAGATCCGCCCGTCCATCGGCAGCAACTCCACCTGCATGAACGCCCGCTGCCGGGCGGCGATGGCCGCATGCGCCCGGTTGGTCGGCGGCATCATAATCCCCTGCGCCTTGCGGGTCTGCGCGAAGGCCGGATGCAGCGAAAGCTGCGCCCCCAACGCCTCCCAATTGCCCAGATGCACAAAGGCCACAATCAACGGCCGCGGGTCAGCCACCGCCGCCTCCCACCGGCCGGGGTCGGACAGCACCCCCCGGCCCTGCGCCACCAGGCGCGGCAGCACCGAGAACTCACAGAACGTCCGCCCGATATTGCCCCAGAGCGCCCGCGTGCTGGCTTCAATCCTGCCCGGCTCGGCCAAATCCGGCCGTAACAGCGCCATCGCCGCCCGGCCCCGCGCCTCAGCCTCCGGCCGCGATCGCCGCCCCGCCGCCCCTTGCCCGATTTTCGCCCCCAAAGCGGAGCACCAATCCACCGGCAAACCGCGCAAGGCCATATGGATGGCGTAATCCCGCACCTCCGCCGCGCTCCACGTCATCGCTCAGCACTCCCCGCCTGCCACGGCTATCGTTACGGGAAAACCCGGCGCGCGAATATGGCTTGTTTCGATCCGCTGCGATTTGCAAAAAGTCGTCTCTTATTTACGATAAATATCAAAACATGTGCATGTTCGCAATATGCGATGCAAATTGCAACA
This sequence comes from uncultured Rhodospirillales bacterium, assembly GCA_903893975.1. Taxonomy (GTDB): domain Bacteria; phylum Pseudomonadota; class Alphaproteobacteria; order Acetobacterales; family Acetobacteraceae; genus CAITOL01. Next base: position 43,552 of record CAITOL010000041.1, read on the forward strand.
AACCCTGGCAGAAACGCCAATTTAACGCCTCATTAACTGGTACGCAGCTTGCAACATCCTTTCCATCGGTCATCCAGTTTGGCGGGAGTGCTTCAGGTGCGGTTTGCGATTTTGGCGATTTTGGCGTGCCTGTTCCTCGCCTCCCCCTCCACGCTGCGCCCCTTCCTCGGGCTGGCGGCGACGCTGATCGTGCTGTGCGAATTTCGCGACCTCTGGCGCGATATGGCGCGCAGCCGCCGCCGCCAGGCCGTGCTGGGCGACCAGATCCGCGCCTATGCGGACGCCCTGCACACCAGCCGGCGCCCGCCTGCCGTCCGCCGCTATGTCTGACCGCAGCCCTACAGCCCCAACCGCGCACTCAACCCGTAGCCTGCCGCCAATTCCGCCAGTTTCTTCCAGGTGGCCTCTTCCACCTCCACCCCGTTGGCCCGCCGATCACGCTCGGTCAGGTATTCCAGCTCGCCCGGATAAAACACCCCCGGGCTCCCCTCGCTCGGCGGCGTCGCCTTCAGATACTGGGCAAACTCCGTCACCTCGTCCTTAAAGCGCGCCAGCGGGCGAAACGCTTCGACGTTGAACACCGCCATGAAGCAGCCATCGTTATGCCGCCCGGTCGGTTCCACCCCGTAGCCCAACCCGGTCAGCAACCCGCAGAGAATTTCCACAATCACCGCCAGCCCGGTGCCCTTGAACCCCTCGCTCCCGCCCAGCGGCAACAGCGCGCCGCCGGCCCGCAGCGCCGCCGGGTCAGTGGTATTCTTGCCATCCTTGTCCAGCACCCAGCCCACCGGCATCGGCTTACCCCGCGCCGCCGCCAGGCTCACCTTGCCCGCCGCCACTGCTGAAGTCGCCATATCCAGCACCAGCGGTCCATCGAGGTTCGACGGCACGGCAAACGAAATCGGGTTCGTCCCCAGCCGCGCCTCGCGCCCGCCAAACGGCGCCACATGCTTGGGGGACCGGCCGCTATCGGCGGTAATCATCCCGATCATCCCCGCCTCGGCCGCCATCAGCGGATACGATGCCAACCGCCCGATATGGCCCTGGCGAAACACCGTCGTCGCCGCAACATTGGCGGTGCGCGCCTTTTCGATCGTCAGCTTCATCGCCCGCTCATTGGCGACATAGCCGAACCCCCAATTGCCATCCACCACCGTGGTCGTCGGCGATTCCTGCACAATATCCCACGCCGCCCCCGGCACGATGTGCCCGGCCTTAATCCGGTCGATATAGGTGGGGATGGCGATAATGCCGTGGCTGTCATGCCCCACCAGATTGGCGTTGGTGCAATGCCGCATCACAATTTCCGCCTCTGCCGGCGGCGCGCCCGCTGCCACCAGCAGCGCTTCACCAATTTCAGTCAGCCGTGCGGCTGGGATTTTCGGCATCTGGGTCTCTCCTTGCTTGGACGTTGCCGCCAGCGTCCCATCTGCGCCGCCGTCCCGCAAGCCGGGGCGCGCTACGCCACCACCGGCAGCCGATGTGCTGCCCCCCAAGGGTCGCGCACCCCGTCCGGTGTCAGATAATCCGGCCCCAGCGGCACCTTGCCGTGACCACCGGGAATATCCAGCACATAAGTCGGCCAGGCCAGGCCGCTCACCCGGCCGCGCAACCCGCGCAACAACGCGCGCCCGGTTTCAATCGGCACATGAAAGCGCGCCGTGCCCGGCGCCGGGTCCAGCTGGTGCAGATAATACGGCTTCACCCGCGCCTGCATCATCGCGCGGAACAGCGCCTCCAACGCCGCCTCGCTATCATTCACCCCGCGCAGCAGCACCGATTGCCCCAGCACCGGCACGCCCACACACTGCACCCGGCGCAAGGCGGCCCGGGCGGCGTCGGTCAGTTCGCGCGCATGATTGGCGTGCACCACCAGCCACAGCGGTGTGGCAATATCCAGCGCCGCCGCCAGCTCCGCCGTCACCCGCGCCGGATCAGCCACCGGCACGCGGGTATGGATGCGCAACGTTCGCACATGCGGAATCGCCGCCAGCGCCTGCAAAATCCCCGACAACCGCCGCGGCGACAGCATCAGCGGGTCCCCGCCGGTCAGGATCACCTCCTGGATCGCCGGATGCGCCCGCAGCCAGGCATAGGCGGCGGCAAGCTCGGCATCCGTCAGCACCCCGCCATCCGGCCCCACCTGTTCGCGGCGAAAGCAGAACCGGCAATAGACCGGGCAGATCAGCAGCGGCTTCAGCAACGCCCGATCCGGATAGCGATGCACAATGCCCTTCACCGGGCTCAGCGCCTCATCGGCAATCGGGTCGGGAATTTCATGCGCCGCCGTCACCGCCTCGGCCACATCGGGCACGTATTGCCGCGCAATCGGATCGTCCGGCGCCTCCATCAACGCCTGCACCGCCGGGGTGATCGCAATCGCATACTGCGCTTCCACCGCCAGCAACCCCGCGCGCGCCGCCGGCGGGGCGAGCCCGGCCGCAATAAGCGCATCGGTGCTTCGCAGGGTTTTGGCTTGGTGGGGGGGCGTTATGTCCGGCATGGTGCCGCCGCATAGACCGCACAGCAGAGGCACGCAATGACCGACTACCGCTACATCCTCGCCGATGTGTTCACCGACCGTGCCTTTGGCGGCAATCCGCTGGCCGTTTTCCCCGATGCCGGCGGGCTCACCGGCGCGCAAATGGCAGTGCTGACCAAAGAGCTGAACCTGTCGGAAAGCACCTTCGTCACCCCCGGCTCCGCCCCCGGCCGGTTCGCGGTGCGCATTTTCACCCCCGGCGGCGAACTCAGCTTCGCCGGCCACCCCATCGTCGGCACCGCCGTCGTCCTCGCCGAACTCGGCCGCACCGGCGGTGCGACCGAAATCGTGCTCGAAGTCGGGGTCGGCCCGGTGCGCGTGGTGCTGCAAGGCGCCGGCGCCACCTTCTTTCGCGATGGCGAGCCCGAACGCCGCCCGCTGGATGTGGCCGACGCCGACATCGCCGCCCTGGTCGGCGTCGATGCCCTGGCCGGCGCACCGTGGCAGGCCGGTTACGGCACCAGCTATGTCCTGGTGCCGCTGGCGGATCGGGACGCAGTGGCCCGGGCGGAAACCCGGCTCGACCACTGGCGCAAACTCGCCCCGCGCCTGTGGGGCCACGCGCTTTACGTCTTCGCGGTCACCGGCCCCGGCACCGTGCATGCCCGCATGTTCGCGCCCTCGCTCGGCGTCGCCGAAGACCCCGCCACCGGCTCCGCCGCTGCCGCCCTGATCGGCTCCCTCCCCGGCCCGGCGGACGGCACGGCGCATCTCGCCATCACCCAGGGGGTGGAGATGGGCCGCCCCAGCACCATCCTGTGCAGCGCCACCCGCCAGGCCGGCGTGGTGCAGCAGATATCCATCGGCGGCGGCGCGATTGTCGTCGGCGAAGGCCGGTTCTCCCGCCTGCCATGACCCTCCCGCGCTGGCACCCCACCAAGCTCGCCGCCCGCCTGCCAGCCTTACGCCGCCGGGCGCAGCTGGCCGCCGATCTGCGCGGCTTTTTTACCACGCGCGGCTATCTGGAGGTTGAAACCCCCTACGCCGTCCCGACCCCGGGGGAGGAAGTGCACCTCGCCACCTTCCGCACCCAGCAGCATTTCCCCGATGGCCGCCAGCGCGACCTCTGGCTGCACACCTCGCCCGAATTCGCCATGAAAAAGCTGCTCGCCGGCGGCATCGGTCCCATTTTTCAACTCGCCCGGGTCTGGCGCAATAATGAGGACAGCGAGACCCATTCCGCCGAGTTCACCATGCTGGAATGGTATCGCCCCAGCGCCACCCTGTCCGACCTGATGGATGAAACCGAGGCCCTGCTGCGCGCCATCCTGCCGCCCCAGATCACCAGCCGCGGCATCACCGCCCGGCTCGACCATTTCGAACGCCTCACCGTCGCCGAGGCCTTCACCCGCTATGTCGGCGCGGACGTGCTCGGCACCGCCGACGACGCCCCCGCTCTGGCCGCTCAGGCCGGCGTGCGCCTGCGCGCGGGCGAGGACTGGGAGGACCTGTTCTTCCGCCTGCTGCTGGATAAGATCGAGCCCGCCATCGGCCGCGGCACCCCCACCTTCCTCACCCATTGGCCCGCCGCCCAAGCCGCCCTCGCCCGCCGCGACCCGGCCGACCCACGCGTCGCGGAACGGTTTGAACTGTTCGCCTGCGGCATGGAGTTAGCCAACGCCTTCGTCGAACTGACCGACCCCGCCGAGCAGCGCGCCCGCTTCACCGCCGACCGCGCCCGCCGCCACACGCTCTACGGTGGCCCGGACTGGGACATGGACGAGGACTTCCTCGCCGCCCTCGCCCACGGCCTGCCACCAAGTGCCGGCATCGCCATGGGGTTCGACAGGCTGGCCATGCTCGCCGCCGGCATGGATTGCATCACCGACGTGCTGGCGCTCTAGAGCATGATCGTATGAGGTTGCATCGGGATCGGAGTCCGATCATGTTCTAGGTCTTTGTTTAATCGTGCAATTTTATCGCTCGGTTGAAGCAACCTCAAGCGATATTGCACTAGCCTTCCCCCTGCGACAGCATCCGCACCTGCAAGCCGCTCACCGCCAGAAACAGCAACACCAGGGCCGCATCCAGCAACAGCAGCCCGCGCGCCATCGGGCCGCTCGCCCAGGGCGCGCCCAACGGCAGCCGGGTGCCGATTTCGGTCGCCGCACTCAGCAGATGGAACAGCAGCGTCGCCGAATAGCCAATGGTCTCCACGTAGAGCGACGCCCCGCCCAACAGCCGCGCTTTACCGATCAGCGCGGCGGCGAACATCACCGCCAATGTCAGCACCGCCAGCCAATGCCCTGCGCCAAACCCATTGCGGAACAACCCGAACGCGGTCATGCAGGCCAGCACGGTCGCCACCAGATACAACTGGCCGAACCGATGGTTTGACGAAATCATCCCGTCGCGCAACAAGGCCAGCACGCCATAGCCAATCGCGACCAGCCCGATGATCACGTGCATCCCGCCAATCAGCATCAACGCCGGCATCTCGCATCCCGCAACCGTTTCACAACCCGCTTCATCGGCCAGCCAGGCCGGATCTGGCAAGCAAATCTTCATCCGCGCATGCCCTGTCCCGCCGGATGCGCTATAATATACGCAGAAACGGGAGCTTCCCCATGCGCCGAGTCTCGCTTGCCCTCGCCCTGCTCACCGCCCTCGCCGGCTGCGCCCTGCCCAACCGGCTGGCGGAGCGGGAGGCGATGTTGGGCAGTTTCATCGGCCAGAGCGAAGCCGATGTCGTGCGCGAACTCGGCGTGCCCAGCCGGGTGTTTGAAGCCGACGGCCATCGCTTCCTCGCCTATATCGAACGCCGGGTGGATTACGTGCCGGGCTACACGCCTTTCCGCCCCTATCGTTACGGCTTCGGCTACGGCCCGGGCTTCCCGCCCGACATCATCCAACGCAGTTGCGAAACCACGTTCGAGGTGGTGAACGGCAAAGTGTTCAGCTTCGCCCTACGCGGCAATGCCTGCGGCTAACCGGCCCGCTTCGGCTTGAAATACTGCGAAAGGTCCGGATCGAAGGTGAACTTCCAGTAGCCCGCCACACAGCCGACGCTGGGCGGCAATTGCGGGAATTTCTCCCGAATATACGCTTGCGCGATCGCCCCTTGCGCATTGGCAACCGTCGCCTTCATCACATCTAACATCGCCGCGATGCGCGGGTCCCCTGTCCTGCCTGCCGGCACCACCCGTTGTGCTTCGGCCTGCGCCATGGCGGACATCTTTTTTTCCAGCGCCGCGCAGGCGTTATCGGTCCCCTCCGCATAAGGCGGGTAGAACCAGGCACCAGCCAACACCAGGATGATCAGCAGGAATAAAGTGCGCATACGAAATTGCTAGCAGCCCAGCAGCCCGCGCGCAATCGCAATGACCCGGTGCGCCTCCGCGCTCAACGCGTACGGCGCAAGCCCGCTGACCGCCACCCAAGCAACCGCATCCACATCATCCCCCGGCCGCGCGGCATCGCCCTGCCACCAGGCGGCGAAATCGATGATGGTGTAATGAAACCGCACCCGACCATCCGGATCGCGCCGGATAATATCCACATTCGCCGCCAGTTGCAGCGCGCCCAACTGCAGCCCGCACTCCTCGGCAATCTCGCGCCGCGCGCCGTCCTCGGCGGTCTCCCCCAACTCCTGCGCCCCGCCGGGCAAGCTCCAGCTGCCCTGGTTCGGCGCCTTGCCACGCCGGGCCAGCAGCACCTCCGGCACATCCTCCATGCCCGGGCGCAGCACCACCACCCCAAGCCCGACAAACGGACGATCCGGATATTCCCGGCTCACGCCGCCCCCCGCCGTTTGCGCGTCATGGCGCCGGCTTGTCCGGCTCGCTCGCCTTCAACTCGTCAATCGCCGGCAGGTAGGTCTTTTCCTTCCACGCCCCAATCTGGAACCGCCAACCCGCCAACGCCGGTTGCAAACTGGCCGCCCGGCCGTCTTTGGCCTCGAACGTCGCCCAGATATCCTTATCGGCCCGATACAGCGTAATGGTCACCACCGTCTGGTCGGCCAGGGTATAGGTCGCAACCCCAATCTTGCCCTCGCGCGCCACGCTGGCCGGCTCCACGTCCGACAGCGTCACCTGCTCCAGGCCCCGGAACACGTCGTCCACCCGGTACTCATCCAGCTTCGGATGCTCGGCGGGTGTGGTCAGCGCCACCTTGTCGCCATCGCGGTCGAACTGCAGCACCGTATCGCCGCGGCTGGCGACAAGTTTCACCACATCCTTGCCGGCGATGTTGATCACGTCGCGCTCCAGCCAAAGCTGCGCGTCCGCATCCACCGGCAAGCGACCCTCCGCCAGCCAGGACTGCGCTTCACCGGGGCGGCGGATATACAGGCTCTCCGGCAAATTCCCCGCCGTTCGCACCCGGCGATGCCCGGTGATCAATTCGGCAATCGGCTTGCCCTGCGCATCCAGCACCCGCAGCAGGTTGGCGGTGCTCGCGGGGCTGTTCGGATCATCCACCCCCAGCCGGTCATATTGCGTCGGGTCGGACGTGCGCGGCTCGGTCATCCGCAACTCCGTCAGCCCGGTGAGCAATTCGCGCAGCTTATCCTGCTGCACCCGGTAGCCACCGCGATCCGCCAGCCCCCATTGCGCGCCTGTGCGGGTGATGCGCGTGGTCACGCCCTTGGCCACCACATCCACCTCAGCGGCGGTTTGCAGCTTGCTGGCCAGGTCCGGGAACACCACGGTCCCCGGCGGCACCGCCACCCGGCTATCGCCAGTCGCCCCGGGTCCAAGCAGCCAGCCGGCAGCCAGCACGGCCACCCCAACCGCCGCCAGGCCAATCGTTGTGCGCGTTTTCATGCCCGGGCCCTCGCGCGCCGGCTCCGTCGTGCCAAGCCCAGCCCGATCGCCAGCACCGCCAGCACGCCGGGCACCAAGGCGATATCAAACAGCCGCAGACGATTTTGCAGCCCGGCAATATCGCGGCGCAATTCCAGCTGCACGCTACGCAATTTCAACCGCGTATCCGCCACGTCCCGCCGCAGCGCGTCGATGCTGGCGCGCTGCTGCTCGGAAATCACCGCCGCCGCCTTGTCATTCCCGCGCCCGGTGCGCAACTCGGTCAGCTTCTTCTGCGTCTCGTCCAGATGCGCCTGCAAATCCTGCTCGGTCTTACGGAACCGCGCCTCGGCGTCCTGCTGCATCGTCTCCACCAGCGTGAACGGCCGCAGCGACGCCCCCCGGCTGCGCAGCCCGATCAACGCATCGCCGCCCGCCAAAGTGCCAACCAGATTGGACACGAACGCGCCATTATCGCTGAACGGCGTCGCCTGCGACTGGCCAAAGAAATCCTGCACCTGCACCCAATACCGGTCGGCCAGAATATCGCTATCGGCCACCACCACCAGATTGGCCGGCGCATCGGTCTGTGCCTTGAACGCCGGCAGTTCCACCTTGGCCGTCGCATTCGCCGGCGCCGCCGGCGGGCCGCTAAAGGCAGATTTCAACACCCCCCGCACCCGCGCGGCAATCACATACGGCCCGCCCTCCGGCTTGAACCCGCCCAGCAACTTCGCCGGATCGGGAAACAGCTTCACCTTCTCGACATCGATCAACCCCGACTGATCGCTACTCGACAGCAACGGGGTAAAGCTGATCTCGCTGCCCGGCTTTTTGCTGATCGCCCCGGGGGACGCCACGGTAATCTGGCTCAGATCGGCGGTCGCCGGATCGTCCTTGTTCAGCCCGTCGCGAATATTATACCAGGCGATGAAATCCACCGCCTGCACCCGGTCCTGCGCATTGGCCCGCACCCGCCACGCACCCTTGATATCGGCCACCACCTTGCCGGGGTTGTAGACAACGCCCCAGGCATCAAACAATTTTTGCAGGTTGGACCCGGTATTCTCGTTCGGCGCCCCGGTCTGGCTCGGCATCTGCGCCTGCGCCTCGGAATGCGGGTCTACCATCACCATCAACCGGCCGCCGCGCATCACGAACTGATCGATGGCATACAGCGTGTTGTCAGACAGGCCCTGCGCCTGCGCCACCAACAACACCTGAATATCCGGATCGATCACCTGCGCATCCAACGGCACCGGCTTGACGGTGAACGCATCGCGCAACTGCACCGCCGAGACCCAAGGCTGCCCCCCCGCCTGCCGCCCGCTTTGCATCGCCAGCATCATCGCCCGCGGGTCGCCATCCAGCGGCAGCGAGGTCATGGTGCCCACCACCGGACGCTTCGGGTTGGAAAGTTCATAGATCAGCTTGGACAGATCAAATTCCAGAAAGCGCTCACGCTCCGGCTGGAAAAACGCAATCGTGCGCTCATCATCAATCAGATTGGTCGCGGCAAGGCCGAAATAAACCTGCTCCCCGCTCTGATCCATCGGCACGCCCTGCAAGCCATAGGCAAGCGCCCGATCCTCGGTGTCGCTGAACGGCTCCGGGTCATAGAACTCCAGCCGGATTTTCCCGTTGGCGGCGGACGCATATTCCCGCAGCATTTCCGTCACCCGGTCAGCATAGGCGCCATATTGCGGAATGCGGCTGCCCAACGCCCGCGAGTAATACAGCCGCAGCGTCACCGGGTCCTTCAACCCGGCGATGATGCCCTTGGTGCCGCCGGCCAGCGTGTACAGGTGCTGCTGGGTCACATCCAGCCGCGCCGTCGCCAGCCGGGACTCGGCAAACATATTGATACCGACAAGGATCGCGGCCACAGCCACGACACCGATAAGCGAAGACCAGATGCGTCGCATGTTCTGCTCAATCCGCCTTGCGATGTTCAACGATAACCGTGTTCAGGAACAACCAGAACCCGATGAAGGAGGCAAAGAACACCACATCCCGCAGCGCAATCACGCCGCGGGTAAAGGTGCCGTAGCGTTCAGCGACGGATATCCGTCGCGCCACTTCCGCCAGCACCGGCGTGTTCCGCGACAGAAAATCCGTCACCACCGGATAGGACGCCACCGCGAAGACAAAACACACCGCCACCGCCAGCACAAAGGCGATCACCTGGTTTTTCGTCGCCGCCGACAGCGCCGCCCCCACCGATAAAAACGCCCCCGCCACCAGCAATGCGCCCAGATATCCGGTGGCGATCACACCATTATCCGGCGTGCCCAGGTAATTCACCGTCAGCACGAACGGAAAGGTCAGCGCCAGCGCAATGGCGCAAAACGCCCAGGCGGCCAAAAACTTCCCAACCACCGCCTGCGCCTGGGTAATCGGCAGCGTCAGCAGCAACTCTATCGTGCCTAGCCGGCGCTCCTCGGCCCAAAGCCGCATGGTGATCGCCGGCACCAGCAGCAAAAACACCCACGGCACAAAATTGAAGAACGGCGCCAGGTCCGCCTGGTTACGTTCGAAGAAATTGCCCAGGTTGAAGGTCAGCACGCCCTGCAAGGCCAGGAAGATCACGATAAACACCACCGCAACCGGGGTGGCGAAATAGCCGCCGAGTTCTCGGCGCGCCACAATCAACGTGTTACGCATCAGGCCACCTTCGGCAAGGTCAGTTCACGGAACACATCGTCGAGCTTGCCGGACGGCGCACGCTGCTCCAGTTCCTTCGGCGTCGCATCGGCAACAATCCGCCCATTGGCAATCACAATCGCCCGCGTACACACCGCATCCACCTCTTCCAGAATATGGGTGGAAATCACAATCGCCTTCTCCGCCCGCATATCGGCGATCAGATTGCGCACCTCATGCTTCTGGTTCGGGTCCAGTCCGTCGGTCGGCTCGTCGAGGATCAGCACCTCCGGGTCGTGCAACAGCGCCTGCGCCAACCCAACCCGGCGCTTGAACCCTTTGGACAGCGTTTCCACCGGCTGCAACCGCACCCCGGCGAGCGAGGTGATCGCCACCGCATGGTCCACCCGGCTGGCGAGTTCCCGCCCGGAAAAACCCCGGATGCGACCGACAAATTGCAAAAACGCCAGCACCGTCATTTCCGGATATGTCGGCGCCCCTTCCGGCAAAAACCCCAGGCTCTTGCGGGCGGCCAGCGAATCGCTCTGCACGTCATGCCCGCAAATGCGTGCCGTGCCAGCACTCGGGGTCATAAACCCGGCCAACATCCGCATGGTGGTGGATTTGCCGGCACCGTTCGGGCCGAGAAAGCCAAGCACCTCGCCACGTTCAACCGTGAAGGACACATGGTCCACCGCGGTGAAACTGCCGAACCGCTTGGTCAGGCCATCAATTTCGATCAGGGCTGCCATTTGTTCTCCGGATTTTCCCCCAGGGGTGCAGCAGGCAATAGCCCAATCTCCGCCGATTGCAACCGCGGCCGCGCCGCCAGCCGGCAAGATGACGTGGGCTTCATGCAACCTCAATCATCTGGCCATCGCGCGGCGCGGCGATTAGCATCCAGGCAAAATACAGGGATGCACCGCCATGAAACTCGGCCTGTCGATCGGTTATTCGAAAGCCCATCTCGATATCCCCATTCAACTGATCCAGCGCGCGGAAGAACTGGGTTACGATTCCGTCTGGACCGCTGAAGCCTATGGCTCGGACGCCGTCACCCCGCTGGCCTATATCGCCGCCCTCACCAAGCGCATCCGCCTCGGCACCGGCATCATGCAACTCGCCGCCCGCACCGCCGCCAACGCGGCCATGTGCGCCGGCACGGTCGATGCCCTGGCCGGCGGCGGGCGCTTCATCGCCGGCCTCGGTGTGTCCGGCCCGCAAATCGTCGAAGGCTGGTACGGTGAGCCCTGGGGCAAACCCTACTATCGCATCCGCGACTACGTCGCGATCATGCGCAAGATTTTCGCCCGCCAGGAACCGGTCACCCATGCCGGGCGCGAAATCAGCCTGCCCTATCAAGGCCCCGGTGCGATGGGCGTGGGCAAGCCGCTCAAATCCATCCTGCACATGAACCCGGACATCCCGATCTACCTCGCCACCGGCAACGAGGCGACGGTGAAACTCACCGCCGAAATCGCCGATGGCTGGCTGCCGATGGGCTTTTTCCCGGGCTCGCTGGATTTCTACCGCCCGTGGCTGGAAGAAGGCTTCCGCCGCGCCGGCAACGGCAAAAGCCTGAAGGATCTCGCCATCCAAGCCTCCGTGCATGTGGAAGTGGCGGACGACGTCAAAGCCGCACTCGCCAAACTCAAGCCGGAAGTCGCGCTCTACGTTGGCGGCATGGGGCACAAGGACAAGAATTTCCACAAAGACATCATGGTCCGCATGGGCTTCGGCGACGCCGCCGACCGCATCCAGGAACTCTACCTCGCCCACCGCAAGGAAGAGGCCATCGCCGCCGTGCCGGATGAATGGGTGGACCTGAAAGCTTTGGTCGGCCCCGTCGCCCGCATCCGCGAACGCTTCCGCGCCTGGGAGGACAGCGGCGCCGATAGCCTGACCGTGCGCTCCCGTCAGCCAGAGGCGATCGAGGTCATGGCCGAAGCCGCGCGGCTGAACTAACCCAACCGCCCATCCAGATACAGCCTTACCGCCGCCATCACCGTCGCATGCTGCGTTGCATGCGCCAGCCGGAACGCATCGCCATAAATCGTTTCGTCCGGATATTCGGTAATCAACGTAAACGGCACCGTGGCGCGGTCGCTTTCGGTGATCATGCACGGAATGCCGTTGATCACCGGAAACGGCAGCGCCCCGGCATGGGCATGCCAGGCGGCAATCTGGCTGGCGTTGTATTCACGCAACCCGGGCGTGGCCATCACCTGCTCGGTCAACGCGTGCAGGAATGGCAGCGCCTGGCCGCCCATCCCCGTATGGTGCCGCAAAATCAGAAAAAACCCTTTGGGGATCGACCATAATTCGAAGCCGCGCGGCAGATAGCCGGACATCGGCCGCGTCCATTCATGCGCCGGGTAGCCGTGCAGATTGATATGCAACCGCGCCTGACACAGCGCGAATGCGTGCTCGCGCGCTGCTTTCTCATACCACGGCTTGGCCGGCCGTGCCTCGATATCATCGCCCAACGCCGAGTAGCGGGCGGCATGGTGCATGTGGTGCGGATTATCCCGGATCAACCGCTGATGCAGCGCATAACCATCCACATTCTCCTGCGCGATCAGGGTGAAATTGATCTCGGGCATCTGCGTCAATTCCTGCGCCGCCCGCAACGCGCCGACCACGCCCGAAGTCTCGTTGGCATGCTGCCCGGCCGACAGCAAAAACCCCGCCCGCTGGCCACGGAAATACCGCCCGAGGATGCTGCGCCCCTGCCAGGACGGCACGGTAAACGCCTCCCCTCCCATTGCCACCATCTCGGCCGCAATTTCCCCCGGTCGCAACGGCCGCTTCGCGGTCTCCAGCACCGTCCGCGCCTCCTCCGGCACCGCCTCCACCACCGGCGGCAACACCGCCACGCGCACCCGCGTCGCCCCCTCGCCGCGCCGGATATCCGGAATAATCTGCCCAGGCTGCAACGTCCGGTCGCCCGGCGCCAGCCCAGCCTTGGTCTGGAAAAATTCCAGCAGCGAGAAATACAAATCCTCGTGCAACGCCTCGCGCGTGTTCAGGCATTCATCATGGAACGGCAACCGCCAATCAATGCCGGTCGTGTCGATGCGGATTTCCAGCGTTTCGAAAAACGGCCATTGCGCCGGCCAGTCATGCGCCATCACCGCCGCCATCGTCGCGTCGAACGCGCTGACAAACTCGGTCGGCAACGCCCGATCCTCAAACCGCACCCCCGCCCGCGCCACCCGCAACCACCCGCTCGGCGACAACTGCGCCTGCCCCGTCGCATCCGGGCGCACGGTGTTGGGCGCGAATACGCTGAAATGCCGCGCCCCCTCCGCGCTGTGCAGCGTCACAGTATAGGTCAACGCCGCGCTGCCCGACACGAACTGCACCGGCATTTTCACTAACCCGGCCAGCGGATACGCCTCCAACGCAAAGCGTTTCGCGGAGCCTGCGGGATGCGTCGGCGTGGCGATCTCCATCGCCGTCACCCCGGTCAGGTCCATTTCCTCCAGCACCGCATGTACCAGCGGCTTATAGGCACTGCGGATCCGTGCCGACACACCGGCCAGCGCCAGCGCCGCCTCCGCCGCATGCCGGGTCGGCTGGTCCTCAAACACCCAGGCTTCCACCTGCGCCCCCTGCCAGGCCGGGTCGCTCAGCCGGTCTACCAGCGCGTCCAGCGCATTGGGAAAGCACACATCCAGCAGCACGGTCATGTCGAACCCTCCGATGACGCAGCAACCCGCCGCTGCCGCTGCACGATAAACAACCCCGCCCCCACAATCAGCGCCGCCCCCAGCAGCGTATGCACGCTGGGCACGTCGCCAAAAACGAAATATCCCAACAGGCTGGCCCAGACGATTGAGGCATAGCTAAACGGCGCCACCACCGAGGCCGGGGCCAGCTGCAAGCCGCGATTAACGCATACATACCCGCACATCGCGATCACCCCAACCGCGGCCAGCGCCAGCCAATCCCAGCCCAGCGGCATCGCCCAGCCCAGCGGAATGGCGGACGGGACCGCCAGCGCCGCCACCTGGCTGGCCACCAGCAGCGCGTTCGGCGTGCCCCGCAAACGCCGCGTCGCCACCAGGGAAATTGAGTAAAGCACACTCCCGGCCACCGCGATCAACGCCGGCACACTCACCGCCCCGCTTCCCGGTTGCAGCGCCACCAACACGCCGGTGAAGCCAACCGCCACCGCCGCCCAGCGCCGCCACCCAACCCGCTCGCCCAGAAACAACGCTGACATCGCCGTCACATAAATCGGCCCCGCCAGATAAATCGCGGAAATCTCCGCCAGCCCCAGCCAGGTCAGCGCCCAGTAATACATCCCCACTTCGATCGCCGAGCAGCCGCAGCGCAACGCCTGCAACCCACGCTGGCCCGGCGCGAACAGCGCCCTGATATCGGCCCATCGCAACAGCGGCGATAAAATCAGCAGCGCGATCACGCTGCGCACAAACAGGGTCTGTCCGGGCGGGTAGCCGGCGGAAAGATACTTCGCCGTCGCGTTGCTGGCGGAAAACACCAGCCCGCCGAGTAACGTGAAGCCGATGCCAGCCAGGGCGCGGGGCGAATCATGGGTCATCGCCGGTAGCTTGGACGCGGCACCGGGCTGGGGCAAGGCCCGCAACCACCCATATTCACATCGGATAAACGTGCAATAAAACGATATCTTGCGCAAAGCCGTGGAATGCGTTTCAACCGCAACAGCAATCCTGAGGAGGCCGCGTCATGTCAACCCACCCCGAAACCCTCGCCCTGCATGCCGGCTGGCGGCGCGACGAGGCCACCACCGCCGTCGCGGTGCCGATCTATCAGACCACCTCGTTCCAGTTCGACAATACCGACCACGCCGCCGGGCTGTTCGGGCTCAGCCAGCTGGGCAACATCTACACCCGCATCATGAACCCGACGACCGATGTGCTGGAAAAGCGCATGGCCGCGCTGGAAGGCGGCGTCGCGGCGCTTGCCGTGGCATCCGGCCAGTCCGCCAGCCTGTTCGCCCTGCTCAACCTCGCCAAAGCCGGCGACAACGTCGTCTCCTCGACCGACCTTTACGGCGGCACCTGGAACCTGTTCGCCAACCAGCTTAAGGATATGGGGATCGAGGTCCGCTTCGTTGACCCAACCGATCCGGAAGCCTTCGCCCGCGCGACCGACGATCGCACCCGCGCCTACTACGCTGAAACCCTGCCCAACCCGAAATTGCGCGTCTTCCCCATTGCGGAGGTCGCCGCCATCGGCCGCCGCTTCGGCATTCCGCTGATCATGGACAACACCGCCGCCCCGCTGCTGGTGCGCCCGTTCGATCACGGCGCCGCGGTGGTGATGTATTCGGCCACCAAATATCTCGGTGGCCACGGCACCTCCATCGGCGGCGTCATCATCGATGGCGGCAATTTCGACTGGGAAGCCGCTGGCGCCCGCCAGCCGGCATTGAACACGCCAGACGCCAATTACCACGGCGCGGTGTGGAGCCAGGCGGTCAAGCCGCTCGGCCCGATTGCCTACATCCTCAAGATGCGTGTCACCCTGCTGCGCGACATCGGCGCCTGCATCAGCCCGATGAATGCCTGGCTGATCCTGCAAGGCATTGAAACCCTCGCTCTGCGGATGCGCGCCCATAGCGACAACGCCGCCGCGGTGGCAAAGTTCCTCGCCGGCCGCAAAGATGTCGCCAAGGTCATTCACCCCAGCCTGGCCACCGGGCTCGACGCGGAACGCGCCGCGAAATACCTGCCGCGCGGCCAGGGCGGCCTGCTCGGCTTCGAGCTCACCGGCGGCGTTGACGCTGGCAAAGCCTTCATCAACGCGCTCAAAATGCTCTACCACGTCGCCAATATCGGCGACGCACGTAGCCTGGCGATCCACCCGGCGAGCACCACCCACTCGCAACTCACTGCGGAAGAACAAGCGGCCACCGGCGTCACCCCCGGCTATATCCGCCTGTCCATCGGCATCGAACATATCGACGACATCCTCGCCGATATCGGTCAGGCGCTGGACGCAGCAGCAGGCTAACCCAAACCCGGCTGATCCAGCCCGCCTGGATCAGCCGGCTATTTCTTCTCCACCCCCCAGAACGGGATGATGTCCGGCATCTTCACCCAGCCGGACAGATTGCTGCGATACGCCACCGGCGGCGTCCACTGCCCAACCGGCAGCACCACCCCAACCTCGAAATTCCGCGCCTGCACCTGGTCCATAATCGCCGGCCGCTGCGCGGGGCTCGCCGCCGCCCAGGCCGCGCGCAGGCTTTCGAGCTTGGCGTCGCACGGCCAGCCGAACCACGCCTTCTCGCAATTCGCCGGCATATGCGAAAACCCCGCCGGACCCATGATGTTGGACCCGTTATACCCGGTGTGGAAAATGTTCCACCCGCCCTGCTCCGGCGCCGCCTTGTTGGCCCGGCGCTGCATCATCGTGGCCCAATCCATCGCCACTATCTGCACATTCACCCCGGCCGATTTCAGCAGCCCCGCGGTCACCTGCGCCATGGCATGGAACCAGGCTGTATCGGTCGGGTCCAGCACCACCACCGGCCGCCCGTCATAGCCCGCCTCTTTGAACAGCGCCCGCGCCTTCTCCACCGAATGGCCGGCCACCCACTCCACCCCGACCTTGCTTTCCATCGAAGACCCGCAGGCGAAAATCGCCCCGCAGGTGCTCCAGAACGCCGGGTCGCCAATTACCGCGCTCATATACGCTTCCTGATCGACCAGCCACATCATCGCCTGCCGCGCCTTCGGGTTGTCGAACGGCGGCTGCAAATGGTTCATCCGCAGCACCCCGCGATAGCCCGCGGGGCTGAACACATCCACCGTCACCCCCGGCACTTTCAGCGTTTGCAGCAAATCCAGGCTCACCGCCTCCAGAAAGTCGATCTCGCCCTTGATCAACGCCGCATGCGCGGTCTGCGCATCCGGCAGGCTGAGCAACTCCACCCGGTCCACCTTCACCACCTTGCCGCCCGCCATCCCGCTCGGCGGTTCGGCACGGGGCACATAGCGCGGATTTTTCACGTAGACCGCACGATTGCCCGGGTTCCAATCCTCCGCCCGAAACACAAACGGGCCAGACCCGATGGCAACCTTAATCTGCGCCTGCGGGTCCACCATGGCCTCCTGCTCGCGCATCATGAAGGCGAGCGGCGTGCCGGTCTTGGCCAGGCTTTCCAGCAACAGCCCGAACGGTTCTTTCAACTGAATGCGAAACGTATCCGCGTCCACCACCGTGAACGCCAGCAGCCGGTCCATCAGCATTTGCCCGGCTGAATCACGCGCCGCCCACCGTTTCAATGAGGCCACGCAATCCCGCGCACTCACCGGCGCCCAATCGCTCCAGGTCAATCCCGGGCGCAGATGGAATTCCCAGGTCAACTGGTCCGGGCTCACCGTCCACCGGTCCACCATTTGCGGCTGCGGCTTGTCCTTGGCATCCACCCCGAACAAGGTGTCGTAGACCATCGCGCCGTGATAGGCGGTGATGGTGGCCGTGGTCCAAATCGGATCGATCCCCGATACGCCCGCGAACATCGCCGCACGCAAGGTTGTCTCGGCACGCGCCGGCAAAATCGCACTCGCCACCAGCATCGCCGCGCCCAGCGCGATCCTCGAAAAACCACCAGCCATTCGGGTAACCTCCCATTGCGGTCTCAACGCCGCGATGGGGCTAGCTAAACATCAAGCGGGTCCCTTGCCAAATTCCGCGAATACGGACGGCACCACGGCGCCGTCCGCTGCTTTCCTGCCGTGGCCTAGCCGCCCATGGCTTTCATCGCCGCATCCATCGCCTTCGCCTCCGGATGGGCCACGCAATAATCGTGCACATTCTTGTCCAGATCCGCCGCCATCTTGTCCATCGCCGCATCGCCGGTCTTCGGCGTCGGCCCCGCAGCGGCTTCCTGCTTCAGATAAGTCGCACAGGTCATTTCCGGATCGGTCACCTGGGCGGAGGCCGGCACAGCCAGGCCCGCCAGCAGCAAGGTGGCGACGATAAATTTCGACATCAATTTTTCCTAACTCAAAGCCGATAAACCGCGCAGGCAGGCTGCCTGCGCGGCTTTCATAAACGCTTGCGGTAAAGAAAGCTTTATTTCGCCGTCAAGATAATGCGGCGACCGCCTCATCCAGCAGGCCGCGGTTGCGCAGCAGCGCCGCCGTTCCCGGCGCGCTGCCACGGAACGCCACATACAACGCCATCGGGTCGGCGCTATCGCCCGCCTGCAACACCCGCTTCAACCGCGCCGCCGTCTCCGCATGAAACGGATCGCCCGCCTCCTCAAACGCGGCAAACCCATCGGCGTCCAGCACTTCGGCCCATAGGTAGGAGTAATATCCGGCGGCATAGCCCGCACCGGCGAACAAATGCTGGAAATGCGGCGGCCGGTGCCGCACCCCAATTTCCGCCGGCATACCAATCCGTGCCAGCATCTCCCGCTCATACGCCTGCACATCCAGCCCACCCGGGTCGGGATGGGCATGCAACTCCATGTCGAGCATGGCGGAGGCCGTGTATTCCACCGTGGCAAAGCCCTGGTTGAAATTGCGCGCCGCCAACAAACGCTGCATCAACGCCGCCGGCAGCGCCTCGCCGGTCGCGTAATGCCGCGCATAAGCCTGCAACGTCTCCGGCACCGACAGCCAATGCTCGAACACCTGGCTCGGAAACTCGACAAAATCCCGCCGCACGGATGTGCCGGACTGGCTGGGATAATGCACATCGCTCAACAGGCCATGCAGCGCGTGGCCGAATTCGTGGAACAACGTCTCCGCATCATCAAAGCTCAGCAGGGCCGGCGTCGCCTTGGCGAAATTATTGTTGTTGACGATGATCGGGCGCACTTCGCCACCCAGGCCACGCTGCTCGCGATACGAGCTCATCCACGCGCCCGACCGCTTGCCGGCCCGCGCGAACGGGTCGGCGAGGAACAGCCCGATATGCCGCTCGCCCTCCCGCACTTCGTAGGCGCGCACATCCGGATGATACACCGGCACATCGGCGCGCAGATGGAAGCTCAAGCCAAACAGCTTGCCCGCCGTGTCAAACGCCGCGCGCTGGATATTTTCGAATTCGAAATACGGCTTCAACGCCGCCTCATCCAGATCATAGCGCGCCTGCCGCACCTTCTCGGCGTAATACCGCCAGTCCCAGGCAGCAATCTCGTTCAACCCATCGGCCTGCGCCAACGGCAGCAGCGCCCCCCGCTCATCCGCCACCCGCACCAGGGCGGCCTGCCACACCTCGCCGGTCAACCCCGCCACCGCCGCGGGCGTCCCGGCCATCGTGTCCGCCAGCCGGAAATCGGCGTAATGCGCATAGCCCAGCAACCGCGCCCGTTCGTCACGCAGCGCCAGAATCTCCGGGATCAGCACGGTATTGTCATGCGCGCCCGGATGGGTGCCACGGGCGACCCAGGCCGCATAGGCAATCTCGCGCAAATCCCGCCGCGCCGAGAAGGTGAGGAACGGCTCAATCAACGACCGCGACAGCGTGATCGCATAGCCCTCCAGCCCGCGCTCCTTCGCTGCCTCGGCCGCGCCATCGCGTACAAAATCCGGCAGCCCAGCCAAATCCGCCGCCACCAGCGGCAAATGCCATGCCCGTTCATCGTGCAGCACATTCTGGCCAAATTCGGTATGAACCACCGCCAACCGTTCGGAAATCTCCGCCATCCGCGTCTTGGCCGCCGCATCCAGCGCCGCCCCGGCGCGGACGAACCCAAGATAGGTCCGCTCCAGCAACCGCCGTGCATCCGGCGCCAGCGCCAGTTCCTCCGCCCGCGCATGCAGCGCGGCCACGCGGGCAAACAACGCCGCGTTCAATGAAACCTTGCTGCCATGCGCCGCCAGTTTCGGCGCATAATCCCGCTCAACCTGCTGCAAGCCATCATCGCCGAGGCTGGCAACCATATTGCCGAATACGGCACCAACCGTGTTCAGCAACGCGCCAGACTGTTCCAGCGCCTCGATCGTATTGGCAAAATTCGGCGCGTCCGGATTGCCGGTTATGGCGTCGATATCCGCCAGCCCCTCCGCCATCGCGCGGTCGAAGGCCGGGGGGAAATGTTCGGCGCGGATACGGTCGAACGGCGGTGCGCCGAACGGGGTGGACCAAGTCTCGAAGAATGGATTTGTCATGCCCAACAGGTGGCCAAGGCAGCGGGAACAGTCAAGGCCCGTCCCCACCGCAAATGCCGCTAATGCGCCGGCCGCAACCCCATCACCAACGACATCTCATCCCCGCGCGCCTCATATTTCATCCCCTTGCGCGTCGCCCAGGAATTGATGGTGAAGTACACCGGAATCACCCCCATATCCGCCACCGCAATCTCCGCCGCACGGGCATACAGCGCATTGCGTTTGCTATCATCCAGGGTGCGCAACGCCTCCCCCAACGCCGCATCGAACGCCGCGTTCGACCAACGGCCACGATTGGACGGCCCCATCCCTGTCTTGGGGTCATAAGTTGCCATCAACGCCGTCAGCGGCGACGCTGCATCGCCGTTGCCGACCCAGCCGGACAGCATCATGCTGAATTCCAGCTTGCTGCCCCGGCTGAACAGCTGCCCCGCCGGCATCGGCGTCACCTCGGTGCGGATGCCCACCCGCGCCAGCATCTGCCCCACCGCCTGCGCCACCTGCGCATCCTGCGGAAACCGGTCGTTGGACGACGCCATCACCACGTTAAACCCGCCGCCCCAGCCCGCATCGGTCAGCAACTTCTTCGCCCCTTCCAGGTCGTAAGGCTGCGGCTTTAAATTCGGGCTCGCCCCCGGCACGTCCGACGGCAGATACTGCCCCGCCGCATGCGCCTGCCCGCCCAGCAACCGGGTCACCAGCGCCTCGCGGTTGATCGCCGCACTAATCGCCTGGCGCACACGCACGTCGCGCAGCGGATTGCGCGTCATCGGCTTGCCCGAGGTATCCGCAATCCCGGGCGACACGTCGCGCGCCGAGTCCATCACGATGTAGATGATCCGAAACGCATCGCATTCCCACAGCGCGATGTCGCTCGCCGCCGACAGACGCGGCCGATCGGATGCCGGCACGCCCTCGATCATGTCCACATCGCCGGACAGCATCGCCGCCACCCGCGCCCCGTCATTGGCAATCGGCCGGATGGTCACATTGGCCCACGGCTCCGCCCCACGCCAGTAATCCGCATTGGCCGCCAGCCGCAGCCGGTCGCCCGGCTGCCACGACACAAACCGATACGGCCCGGTGCCAATCGCCGCCGGCCCAGCATTGAAATCCGCCGTGCCGCGCCCCTCAACCGCATGCTTGGCGATGATCGCGATCTGCGCCAGATCATTCGGCAGGCTCGGCGATGGACCTTTGGTGCGAATGCGCAGCGTGGACGGGTCAACCACCTCCACCCTGTCGATCATCTTAGTGTATTGCGAGAAGGACGATGGCGAATTCGGCACCACCGGCGCCCGCGCCAGGGTGTAGACCACATCCTCCACCGTCAGCTTCACCCCATCATGGAAGCGCACGCCCGGCCGCAGGTGAAACTCCCACACATCATCCGCCACCGGGCGCCAGGTATCGGCCAGGCCCGGCAGCAGCTCGCCACGCGGGCCAACCGCCAGCAGCGCGTCGAAAATATGCCGCGCCGTCGCCGCGTTCGGCACATACACATGGTAATGCGGGTCGATCGAACTCGTATCCGTCCGCACCGCGATGGTGATGTCCGTCGCCTGTGCCAGACCCATCCCGGCCCACAGCGCCGCCACCCCGCCCAATATCCAGCCTGCTCGCGCCAAACTCGCCTCCCGTCATTCTTGTTGCGGAAAGCCTATCCCAGTTCCCCCTCAACCGGAATGGCCGGCGCGGCACCAATACGCAATGGTATCACCCAGATTATGCTGGGCTCGAAACCCCAACTCTGCCGCGGCCAGCCGTGTGTCCGACGGCGCCGGCCGCAAATGCGGGAACCCCGCGAAGCCGGTGGTGGATGGCCTCGGCACTGACACCTGCAAGCGCGGGAACACCGCGCGCATGGTGGCGATAAATTCATCCAGGCTGCACCAATCCCCGGTGGCGACGTTATAAACCCGCTGCACCGGCGCGGCCGCATCCAACGCCGCCAGATTGGCCCGCGCACAATCGCGCGCGTCCACAAACTCCTCCCGCCCAGCCCAGAGCACAAACGGATCATCCAGCACCACCGGCACGCCGCTGCGTCCCCCTGTCGCCAACTGCTCCAGCAACCGCCCGGGCACCGAACTCGCCGGGCCACCGCCCCCCAGCACTGCCGCATAACGGAGCATCACCACATCCACCCCGTAGAGGTCGTGATAGAGCAAACCGAGATGCTCACCGGCGATTTTGCTCGCCGCATACAGGCTCGCCGGGCGCTCGCCGAGCATGCGCATCGGCAGATCTTCCTCGATCGGCGCCGCATCATGGCTGCCGAACATCGTGTAGCCCACCGTGGTGGAACTCGCGCACACCACCCGGCCCAGCCCCAGCCGGCGGGCGCAGTCCAGCACCTGTGTGGTGCCCACCACATTCACCGCCACCCCGCGCGCCGGATTGGCGCGGATGCCGGTCGACAGCATCGCCGCCGTGTGCACAATCCGCCGCACCCCATGCCGCCGCACCACCGCGTCCAGCGCCGCCGCATCGGTCACGTCACAATGGACGAAGGCCAGCCCCGACGCACCAGGGTCGCGAATATCCGCCAGCACCACCCGCTCGCCCCGCGCCGCCAACATCTCCGCCGTCAGCCGCCCGATCAACCCGGCGCCGGTGATCAGCGTTGCCACCGCCGGTCAACCTTCCTGCATGATCAGATGGTAGACCTTGCCCTGAAAGCGCGGCATCGCCTCGGCAATCTTGCTCCGCACCTGCTGGCGCGTCTCGCTCGCCAACGCGGCATGCATCGCCGCCAGATCGGCGAAATACAGATCGAACACCATATAGACCGGCGGCGCCCCCGCCTCCTGCTCCACCGGCCGCCGCAGCCGCACCTCGATAATCCCGGGATAGGTGCCAATCGCCTGCAACACGCTGGTTTGCATATGCGCATCGAACCCGGCCCGATCGGCCTCGGCCACCGTTCCCTCAAGCACCGCCGAACGAATAATCATGGCTGCGTTCTCTCCTAACCCCGTATTCGGTTTTATTGTATGCGGCGAATTTTATAAAATCTACCCGTAGCGAAATCGCATTGCCGCCAGACCGCGTTCAGGGTGATATGCGCCGCCCAACCCAAGGATGCCCGATGAGCACCGCACGGCGCGACGTCGCTGCCCTGTACCGAGAGCTTGGCCTGCGCGGCATGAATGTCGGCGCATCCGGCAATGTATCCGCCCGCGCCAAAGGCGGCATGATCATCACCCCCTCCGGCATCGCCGGCGACACGGTCTCCCCGAAATTGCTGGTGCAGATGGACCTCGCCGGTCGCAGCAAAAGCAAGCTGCAACCGTCGTCGGAATGGGAAATGCACGCGGCGATCTACCGCGCCGACCCGCGCGCCATGGTCATTGTCCACACCCATTCGCCCTACGCCACCGCGCTGGCCTGCCTCAACCTGCCGCTGCCCGCCTTCCATTACGGCGTGCTCGAATTCGGCGGGCCAGAGGTCCGCATCGCGCCCTACCTCACCTTCGGCACCCCGCAACTGGCCGCCGCCGCCGCGGACGCCATCCAAGGCCGCACCGCCGCCCTGCTCGCCAATCACGGCATGATCTGCCACGGCCCCACCGCCCGCGCCGCCCTGCTCGCCGCCGCGCGGCTTGAAGCCTTGGCCCAGCAATACCTCATCGCCCGCGCCGCCGGCGAACCCCGCCTGCTGACCCCGGACGAAATCGAATCCGCCCGCATCCGCTATCTCAGCTACGGCCAGGTGGCCAAGCGTAAAGAGGACCCGAAATGAGCAAAATCGACCAAGTCTTGGCCCAAGCCGAAGCCGGCTTCGCCGCCGCCCAGCAACGCTGGCTGGACTGGCTGCGCATCCCCTCCATCGGCGCCGCCCCCGAACACGCCGCCGATTGCCGCGCCGCCGCCGAGTTCGCCCGCCAGCAGCTAGAAGACATGGGCTTCGACGCCCAACTCCGCGAAACCGGCGGCCATCCCGCCATCGTCGCCCACCACCCCGGCCCCGGCGGCAAGGACGTGCCGCACCTGCTCTATTACGGCCATTACGACGTGCAACCCGCCGACCCGCTAGACCTCTGGCACTCCCCGCCGTTTGAACCCACCATCGTCGACGGCCCGCACGGCCCGCGCGTCTACGCCCGCGGCGCGGTGGACGACAAAGGCCAGGTCGCCATGTGGCTCGGCGCCTTCCGCGCCTGGTTTGAAAGCACCGGCACCCTGCCCTGCCGCATCACCGCCCTCATCGAGGGTGAGGAAGAAACCGGCAGTCTCAACTTCAAACCCTTCGTCATCGCCAACCGCGCCGAACTCAAGGCCGATATCTGCATCATTTCCGACACCGGCATGTGGGATATCGACACCCCGGCCATCAGCTCCAGCCTGCGCGGCATGACTTATATGGAAGTCACGCTCAAGGCCGCCAGCCGCGATCTGCATTCCGGCATGTACGGCGGCTCCGCCCTCAACCCGATCAACGCCCTCACCCGCGCCCTCGGCCAGCTGAAGGACGAAACCGGCCGCATTCAGGTCCCTGGCTTTTATGACGGCATCGCCGACATCTCCGCCGGCAAGGCCAATCAATGGGCCAGCCTCGGCTTCGACGAAACCAAGTTCCTTGGCGATATCGGCCTCTCCGTCCCCGCGGGCGAGGCGGGGCGCGGCGCGCTGGAACGCCTCTGGGCCCGCCCGACCGCTGATATCTGCGGCATCTGGGGCGGCTATACCGGTCCGGGCACCAAAACCGTCATCGCCGCCGAAGCCTCCGCCAAAGTCTCCTTCCGCCTGGTGCCGGGGCAAGACCCGGTGGCGGTGGAGCAAGGCTTCAAGCAATTCATGCAGGACCGCGTCCCGGCCGATGCCAAGCTGGAATTCACCACTTTCGGCACCAGCCCCGGCCTGGAAATGAACACCGACAGCCCGTTCATGCAGGCCGCCCAAGCCGCCCTGACGGACGAATACGGCCGCCCGGCGGTCATGATTGGCTGCGGCGGGTCCATCCCGGTGGTGGACACCATCACCCGCGAACTCGGCATGGACTCGGTGCTCATGGGCTTCGGCCTGGAGGACGACCAGGTCCACAGCCCGAACGAGAAGTTCGAGGTCCGTTGCTTCCGCCAGGGCCTGCGCAGCCACGCTCGCCTGCTCGGCAAGCTCAGCCGCAGCTAACGCAACCGCCAAAACCGCGTTGCCGGGGCGCCGCGAGGCCCCGGCAGCGCCTATCGCGACGCCCGATGCCGCAGCCTTTGCGGCGCCGGGCGCAGCACCTGGGCCAGAAACGCCGGCCAAGCCGGCCCCCGATCCGCATCCGGGCCACGATCACCTAAACACTCCGCCACCAGCACCGCCGGTTCAACATCGGGAAACATCAGCGCCACCGGGAACGGGGGCGCAATATCCTGTGGGGTCGTCGACACGTTCGCCATTTCACTCTCTCCTCGGCTATTTTACCCGGGTGGGAACCGGCAAACCTTGCCCCCGCAGGGTAAACTTTGCGTAAACGAACCTAACGCCTCGTTGCCGCGGGGTGACGAATTAGACAGAACGCGGACATGGCGCTGGCTGGATTTGCCTGATATCCTTTGCAGATGCAGCAAACGCGCCCACCCCGCCCCCGATTCTTCCAACGTACCGTGCTTCTGGTACTCACTCTGCTGTCAGCCTGCGCGGCGGCGGAAACCGCCCCACCGCGCACCGCCGCGATCCCGGCACCGGAAATTCCGCAAAGCGGCACCGGCGCCCTGCTCGTCGCCCGCTTCGCCCTCAGCCAGCAGGATATGGACACGGCCGCCACCGCCTATATCAAAGCCCTGGCGGCGGACCCGGATAATGTCGAGCTACGCCAGCAAGCCTTCCTGACCAACCTGCTCGCCAACACGCCGGAGGCCGCCGGCCTCGCCCGCTCCTTGCCGCAGAATCAGGCCGCCTTGTTGGTCCAAGCCAACGACGCCGCCCGCACCGGCAACTGGATGCAGGCCGAAGCCCGCTTCGCCGCCCTGCAACACCAGGGCCTGTTCGACCTGCTGCGCCCCATGCTGATCGCCTGGGCCGAAGCCGGCGCCGGCCGGCCGGAAGCCGCCCAGGCCATTCTCCGCCCGCTCGCCGATGCACCCAACGGCCCGCGCGCCCTCTACGCCCTGCACGCGGCCCTGATCGCCGATTTCGCCGGTCAAAAGGTCGACACCAACCGGCTGCTGCGCATCACCCAGAACGAACTCGGCGGCAGTAATCTTGAGGTGATCCGCCTGCTCGCCGGCCTGCTCGCCCATGACGGCCGTCGCCCGGAAGCCGAACGCCTGATCCGCTCCCTGCTCGATGCCGGCGGCGATCTGCCGCTCGCGGTGCCAGATCTGCTCGCCGGGCTGGACGACCGTCCGGTCAAACGCGCCACCGATGGTCTGGCTGAGGTTTATTTCGCCGGCGCCGCCGCCTTGCGCGGCCAGGAAGCCAACGACTTCTCCAACCTCATCATGCACCTCGCGCTGGACATGAACCCGGACCTCACCACCGCCCGCCTGCTGGCGGCGGAACTGGCGGCTTTGGCCAAACGTCCGGAAAACGGCCTCAAACTGCTCAAGCCGGTCCAGCCGACCGACCGCATGATCGCCCTCGTCCGTTTCCGCCGCGCCTTGCTGCTCGATGCCAGCGGTAACACCGCCGCCGCCATCACCGCCATGCAGGACGTCGCCCGCCTGTACCCCGACAGGCCAGAACCGCTCGCCCGCCTCGGCAGCCTGCTGCGCAGCCAGCACAAATATCCAGAAGCCGTCGCCGCCTACGACCGCGCCGTCGCCCTCATCCCGCACCCAGACCGCAAGGACTGGCCGATCTTCTACGAACGCGGCACCACCCTGGAACGCGCGCATGACTGGCCGCGCGCCGAGCAAGACCTGCTGCACGCGCTCGACCTCGCGCCAGATCAGCCCTTCGTGCTCAACTATCTCGGCTATTCCTGGGCCGAAATGGGCCGCAACCTGCCGCGCGCCCGGCAGATGATCGAGCGTGCCGCCGCCTTGCGCCCCAATGACGGCGCTATTCTCGACAGCCTCGGCTGGATTCAGCTGCGCCAGGGCGACATCTCCGGCGCCGTCAAGCAACTCGAACACGCCGCCGAGCTTGAAGCTGCCGATCCCACCATCAACGGCCATCTCGGCGATGCCTACTGGGCCGCCGGCCGCAAGTTGGAAGCGCAGTTCCAATGGCGCCGCGCCCTCACCCTGAACCCGGAAAGTGAGGACGTCGCCAAGCTGGAACAGAAACTGCGCAACGGCCCGCCGCCTACCACCACGCCCTGATCCGGCCATGCGAGACTTCGCGCCCGCCAAGGTCAATCTCTACCTGCACGTCACCGGCCGCCGGACCGATGGCTATCACCTGCTCGACAGCCTCGCCGTCTTCCCCCCGGTGGGCGACCATCTCACCGCCGCCCCCGCCAGCGGGCTGTCGCTTCACGTCACCGGCCCGTTCGGCGCCGGGCTGCAAGCCGAGCCGGATAACCTCGTGCTGCGCGCCGCCCGCGCTTTGGCCGCCGCCGCCGGCATCGCGCCCAATGCGGCCCTCACGCTCGACAAGCATTTGCCCATCGCCTCCGGCATCGGCGGCGGCTCGGCCGATGCTGCCGCCGCATTGCGCCTGCTCGCCCGCCTCTGGCACATCCCGCCCGGTCAGGTGGACCTTGCCGCCATTGCCGCCAGCCTCGGCGCCGATATTCCGGTCTGCCTCGCCCACTGCCCCACCCGCATGGGCGGCATCGGCGAAATCCTCACCCCGGCCCCCGCCCTGCCCAGCGCCGGCATGCTGCTGGTCAATCCCCGCGTCGCCGTCGCCACCCCGGCGGTGTTTCGCGCCCGAACCGGCGGCTTCACCCCGCCCGCCACCCTGCCCGCGTCCTGGGACAATGCCGCCGCCCTGGCCGCCCACCTCGCAACCCTCAGCAACGACCTGCAAGCCCCCGCCGAACAGCTCTGCCCGATCATCACGACCGTGCTGGCCGCCCTCGCCGCCCTGCCCGGCGCCCGCCTTGCGCGCATGAGCGGCAGCGGCGCCACCTGCTTCGCCCTGTTCGACAGCACCGCCGCCGCCGAAACCGCCGCCACCCGCCTCGCCCCTACCCCCTGGTGGGTCTGGGCCGGCGCTTTGAACAGCTGACCCGACAATACCCCCCTTGCAGTGAAGCCCGCGCCCGCTTATCAGGCTCCCACGGCGCGTGTTGGGGCGTAGCCAAGCGGTAAGGCAGCGGATTTTGATTCCGCCATTCGGAGGTTCGATCCCTCCCGCCCCAGCCACCGGAATTTTCCCGGTTTACCTGAGAATATATTTCGATATCGGAACAGTTTCGGCGCGAACCGGCGCCGCGCGCACCACGGCGCCACGCACGCGAGCCGCCCGCGCCGGCTGCACCGGCACCGGCACCGGCACCAACAACCCCAACATCCGGCACAAGGGCCGCACAATCCGCCCGGCCTGCGGCACCTCCGCCAGAAACGCCAACATCTCGGCATCCCCCAGCAAATGCTGCATTTGCGAGCCAAACTGCGCCGCTTCCTGCATCTGCGCCACCAACCAGGCCTGCCCCGTCGGCATCTGCACCCGCACCGCCCGACCTGCCGGCTGATCCCCCGCCGGCTGCGCCATTGGGCGCGACTCGGCCGCCACGCGCGCCCGCGCCTTGGGCAAGCGCCCATCGCGCCACAGCTGCACCAGGCGCTCAAACCGCTGCGCCATGCGCGACAGCCGCTGCCAAACCAGCACCAGCAGCGTCTCCAACGCCCGCGTGCGCGACGCCCGCGCCGCAACCGCGGCGCGCAGGTCCGCCAGAATGGTGGAAAAGCGCTGCATGTTATTATTTATGACGTTTTCAGCGGCCGCGTCAAGCGTCGTGCGGCACGCGTTGCCGCCGCCGGCTAATCCAACAGCAACTGCGCCAGCTTCTGCCGGTGATGCGCCGCATCGCCGTGGCTGTATTGCAGCCACAACGCCCGCCGCAGATAAAGCTGCGCATCGCACTCCCAGGTAAAGCCAAACCCGCCATGGAACTGCACCGCCCGGTCGCCGGCATAGGCAAACACCTCCGTCGCCTCCGCCTTGGCCATGCGCAGCGCAATCTCAGGGTTTTCATTGCCCGCACACATCGTCGCGGCGTGATAGAGATGCGACCGGCTGCGCTCCAACCCCACCAGAATATCGGCGCAGGCATGCTTCAACGCCTGATAGCTGCCGATTTTGCGGCCAAACGTGCTGCGCGTGTTCAGGTAGTCCACCGTCACATCCAGCACCCCGGCAATGCCGCCCACCGCCTCCGCCGTCGCCAGCAGCAGCGCCGCATCGCGCACCGCCCGCAACGCTGCCAACGCGGCCGCCCCGGTCAGCATCTGCCCGGCGCCCACCGCAATGCCGTCCAACTCCAGCCGCGCACTGCGCCGGGTCTCGTCGATAATGGTCTCCGGCCGCAAATGCCCGGCCGGCAGATCGGCCGCCGCCAAAATCGCCAGTGCCGGCTGCCCGTCCAACCGCACGGACAGGATGAACACCTCCGCCACCGCCGCATCCACCACCAGCGTCTTGGCCCCGGCCAGCCGGTAACCGTCGCCCGCACGGCTGGCCGTCGCCGTCATCGCCGTCAGGTCCCAATCGCCCTCGGCTTCAAAGACCGCCACGCTCGCAATCGCCCCCTGGGCGATGCGCGGCAGCACCGCCGCCTGCTGCGCCGGCGTCGCCCCGGCCAGCAGCGCCTGCACGGCAATCTGCGTGCCCACGTACGGCGTCGCCAGCAAATGCCGCCCCATCGGCTCGGCAATCGTCGCCACCTCCGCCAGGCTCAGCCCGCTGCCGCCGTGCTGCTCGGGAATGGCAATGCCAGACCAGCCCAGCGCCACCATCTCCTCCCACACCGCCCGGTCAAAGCCGGTCTCGCTGCCCAGCAGATTGCGCACGGCGCGTATGGCGGATTTCTCGCGGCAGAACGCCACCGCCGTCTCCAGCAGCATCGCCTGTTCGTCGGTAAAGTCGATCCGTTGTGAAAGCGCGGCCATAACGCTCAATCCTTCGGCAGGCCGAGCACGCGCTCGGCAACAATATTGGCCTGAATCTGGCTGGTGCCGCCGCCAATGGTGCTAGAAAACGCATTGAAATACGCCCGCTGCCACTTGCCGCCTTCAAAGGCGTTGGCATCCCCCACCCAGCGCGGCGCATTCGCCCCCTGCAAGCCGATGGCGAACTGCATCATCCGTCGCCGATGCTCGCTGGTGCGCAATTTCTGCGACAGCGGAATGGCGTGCGGCCGCTCGCTGCACAGTGCCGGAATGCCGCCGCGCACCGCGCAGAGCCGGTCGCCCTGATCCTCGATCAAAAACCGCACCAGCTGGTCGCGCATCAGCGGGTCTTCAATCGCCGGCCGGCCATCGCGCCGTGCGGTGCGCGCCAACTCCACCACATCGCCCACCCCCGGCGCCATCCGCGCCGTGCCGCCCGCCTGCCCGCCGCTCGCCCCCCGCTCAAAGGTCAGCGTCATCATGGCGATTTTCCAGCCCCCGCCCTCCTTGCCCATCAGGCAATCGGCGGGAATGCGCGCATCGCGGAAAAACGTCTGGGTAAAACCATACTCCCCCGTCAGCTTGCGGATCGGCTGGGTTTCAATCCCCGGCGTCCGCATCGGCGTCAGAAAGAACGACAGCCCGCCATAGCGCGGCTCCTGCGGATTGGTGCGCGCCAGCAGGATCATATATTTCGCGTAGCTGCCCAGGCTGGTCCAGATCTTGGAGCCATTGAGCACATAATGCGCCCCATCCCGCGTGGCCCGCGTCTGGCTGGCCGCGAGGTCGGACCCTTGGTCGGGCTCGGAAAAGCCCTGGCACCAGATATCCTCGGCGTTCAGAATCCCTTTGATGTAGCGTTGCTTCTCCGCCTCGGTGCCAATCGCCAGGATCAGCGGCCCGGCCCAGTTCAGCCCGATCGTATTCGGCACGAACGGCACTTTCTGCCGCACCATCTCGGCATTCACAATGTCCTGATACGCCTGCGCCTTGCCACCGCCGCCATAGGCCGCCGGCCAGGCCATGCCGAGAAACCCGGCCTCGTAAATCTTGCGCTGCCAGGCGCGCAGATATTCAAACTGCGCGTCCGTCCCCACTTCCATGAACGATTCCGGCAGCAGAAAATCCGGCTCCGGCGGACGATTATCCCGAAACCAGGCCGCCACCTCGGCGCGGAACGCCTCCATCTCGCTCATGTCCCCGCTCCCTGCACCCAGTTCGGCTTGCGCTTCTCCCGAAACGCCGCCATGCCCTCCTGCCCCTCGGCGGAGGTAAACAGCCCGGCGCTCAAGGTCGCCATGCGGGCAAACGCTTCGTCGCGCGGCAGATCCGGCACTTCGCGCACCATCCGCTTCGCCGCCATAATCGCCTGCGGCCCGCCCAGCGCGATCATCGCCACCTCGGCCGCCACCGCCGCGCGCAATTCGGCCTTCGGCACCGCCCGATGCGCCAGCCCCATCGCCACCGCCTGCGTGCCAGTAAACCGCTCCCCGGTCAGCATCAGCCGCATCCCATGGTGCCGGCCCAGTTTCGGCAGGCAGGTCACCGCGATAATCGCCGGTATCACCCCAATCCGCACCTCAGAGAACGAAAACGGCGCATCCTCGGCGGAAATCACAATGTCGCACGCGCCGACAATCCCGAGCCCACCGGCATAGGCCGCACCGTTCACCGCCGCGATCACCGGCTTGGCGCTGTCCAGAATATGCTGCAACAGGTCCGGAAACGTCACCTCCTGCACGCTGGCCAACGGCGCCTGCCCACGCGGCGCCTTCAGATCGGCTCCGGCACAAAACGCCGGATCAGCCCCGGTGATCACAATCGCGCGCACCGCCGGGTCCGCATTGGCCGCGGCCAGATGCGCATCCACCTCGCGCACCAACGCCCCCGACAGCGCATTGCGCGCCTCTGGCCGGTTCAGCGTAATCCAGGCCGCACCGTCGCCCACCTCGTAACGGGTCGCAGTCGTGTCAGACATGTTCCGGCTCCTGTGCTTCGAGGGTCACGAGCAACGCCCCGTTCGCCACCTGATCGCCCGCCGCCACCCGCAGCGCGGTCACCTTCCCGGCGCTGGGCGCGGTCATGCGGTGCTCCATCTTCATCGCCTCCAAAACCAGCAGCAAATCGCCGCGCGCCACCACCTGCCCGTCCACCACTGCCACCGACAGCACCCGTCCGGGCATTGGCGCGCGCAACCCACCGCCCAGATCCGCCTGCCGTGGCGGCGGAAAGCGCGGGATTTCTTGCACGCTCACATCGCCGGCCGCGCCATGCAGCAACACCTGGCCCGGCTGCGTCACCACCGCGAAGCTCTGCCGCACCCCGTCAATCGCCAGGTCAATCCGGCCCGCATCAGCGTGATGCACCACCACCGCCAGCGCCGCCGCATCCACCGTCACCGCAAACCCGCCGTCACGCGCGCCGCGATAGTTCAGCCAATGCGTCTGCCCATCCAGCCGGTAGCCCACCCGCTCCGGCGGCATGACGGAATTCCGAAACCCGCCGCGTATCCCGCCCAACACCTTGGCCGCGGCCCGACGCTGCGCCCGGCCATGCAACGCCGCGGCAATGCAGGCCGCCTGCCGCTCCGCCAGGCTCAACCCGCGCAACGCCGCCGGCGCGGCGGTGGCGATAAAATCGGTCGTCGTCTCCCCGCGCAGAAATTCCGGGCTGCGCAGGCACGCCACCAGAAAATCCCGATTATGCGTCAGCCCCTGCACCTGGCTGCGCTCCAACGCCCGCGCCAGCAACGCCGCCGCCTCCCGCCGGGTCGGCGCATGGGCGATAACCTTGGCAATCATCGGATCGAAATGGTTACTAATCACGCTGCCCGCTTCAACCCCCGCATCCACCCGCACCCCGGGCGCCGCATAAGGCTGCCACACCGCCACCGTGCCGGGGGATGGCAGAAAATCCCGCGCCGGATCCTCCGCGCACAACCGCGCCTCAATCGCATGCCCGCTGATGGCCAGATCCGCCTGGGTGTAGCCCAGCGCCTCCCCCTCGGCGACGCGCAACTGCTCGCGCACCAGATCCAACCCGGTAATCGCCTCGGTCACCGGGTGTTCCACCTGCAAGCGCGTGTTCACCTCCAGAAAGAAGAACTCCCGCCCCGCCAGCAAAAACTCCGCCGTGCCGGTGGAATAGTAGGCAATCCGGCCGGCCACCGCCAACGACGCCGCCCCCATCTCCGCCCGCAGCGCAGCATCAACTGCGGAGGACGGCGCCTCCTCGATAATCTTCTGATGCCGCCGCTGGATGGAGCATTCACGCTCGAACACATGCACCAGATTGCCGTGCCGGTCGCCCAGCAACTGCACCTCCACATGCCGCGCGCCCACCAGATAGCGTTCCAGAAACACCGTGCCATCGCCAAACGCCGCCAGCGCCTCACGCCGGGCACTGTCAATCGCCGCCGCCAACCCGTCCGGCGCCGCCACTACCCGCATGCCGCGCCCACCACCGCCGGCCGACGCCTTGATCAGCACCGGATAGCCGATCTGTGCCGCCGCCGCCTGCGCATCATCCCCCACCGCCAGCGCATGCGCCTGCAAGGTCGGCACCCCCGCCGCCTGCGCCACCGCCTTGGCCGCTAGTTTGTCACCAATCCGGCGAATGGAGTCCGGCGACGGCCCGACCCAGATCAAGCCAGCATCCAGCACCGCCTGGGCGAAATCCGCATTTTCCGACAGAAACCCATAGCCAGGATGCACCGCATCCGCGCCCGCCCGTTTGGCCGCCGCAATCAGCTTGCCCGCATCCAGATACGTCGCCGCCGCGCTCTCGCCGCACAGCGCCACCGCCTGATCCGCCAGGCGCACAAACGGCGCATCCGCGTCGCCATCGGCATAAACCGCCACCGTCGCCATGCCCATCCGATGTGCGGTGCGGAAAATCCGGCAGGCAATCTCGCCACGATTGGCCACCAGCAACCGGCGGATCGGGGTTACATCCGCCATGTGCCATACTCCTTCGTGCCGGCCACCACATTGCTATGGCAGGCCGACAGCGCCATGCCCAACACATCCCGCGTATCGCGCGGGTCGATCATCCCGTCGTCCGACACGCGCGAGGTCGCGAACAACCCTTTCGATCGTTCCTCCGCCCAATGCTCCACCGCCGCCACCCGCTTGGCGTTGGCCTCCTCGTCAAACACCTCGCCCCGCCGCTCGGTCGCCGTGCGCTGCACAATCGTCATCACCCCGGCCATCTGCTTCGGCCCCATGACCGCAATTTTCGCCGTGGGCCAGGTAAAGGTGAACCGCGTGCCAAACGCCCGGCCAGACATGCCGTAATTCCCCGCGCCATACGATGCGCCGACAATCACCGACAGATGCGGCACCGTCGAATTGGCCACCGCATTGACCATCTTGGAGCCATTTTTGGTAATGCCGCGCTGCTCAAAATCGGTGCCGACAATAAAGCCGGTAATATTATGCAGAAACAGCAACGGCACATCGATTTGGTTGCACAACTGAATAAACTGCGCCGCCTTTTCCGCCGCCTCCGACATCAGCGCGCCGTTATTGCCCAAAATCCCCACCGGAAACCCATGGACCGACGCCCAGCCCGTCACCAAAGTCGGCCCGTAGAGCGGCTTGAAATCCTCAAACCGGGACCCATCGACAATCCGCGCAATCACCTCGCGAATATCAAACGGCTGCCGCAAATCCCGCGCCACCAGCCCGAGCAAATCCTCCGCATCATGCACCGGCGGATCGGCCGGCAGGCTCGGCCCCGGCCCCAGTTTGCGCCAGTTCAGATGCCCGACCACATCGCGCAACAGCCGAATGGCGTCCGTCTCATCCTCCGCCAGATAATCGCCGAGGCCAGAGTTGGTCGCATGCATCTCCGCCCCGCCCAGCCCCTCCTCATCCGCATCCTCCCCGGTCGCCATCTTCACCAAAGGCGGCCCGCCCAGGAACACTTTGGACTGCTTGCGGATCAAAATATTATAATCACTCATCCCCGGCTGATACGCCCCGCCCGCCGTGCTGGCGCCAAACACCACCGAAACGGTCGGAATGCGCAATTTAGACAATTCGCTAATCTCGTAGAACAGCCGGCCAGACTCGGCAAAATGCCCGGTCTCCCGCCGCAACGCCGCCTCCGGGTCCCCCGCGCCAGACTCACCGCGCAAATCCGCCCCGGCCGACTCCACAAACTGCACATACGGCAGCCGGTTGGTGCGGGCGATCTCCAGCCCGCGCATCAGCTTTTTGGAGTTGAACGCATTAAACGCCCCCGCCCGCACCGAAGGGTCATGGCCGAGGATCACACATTCCACCCCAGAAATAACCCCGATCCCCACCACAAAGCCGGACCCAACGGTAAAGTTGGACCGCCAGGCCGCAATCGGGCTGATTTCCAGAAACGGCGAGTCCGGGTCCAGCGCCAGGGAAATCCGCTCCCGCAACGGCATTTTGCCGCGCTTGCGCAGCCGCGCCAGTGTCTCCGCCCCGCCCCCCTCCGCCGCCTCCGCCTGCAAGGCGTCCAACGCCGCAATCGCGTCCAGCATATCGGCGCGGTTCTGCTGATGCGCCGCATCGCGCCGGTTAACCGTGCTCTCCAGAATGCTCATCGCCGCTCAGCCGCGCAACAACGCGTCATTGCCCCGCCAGGGCGACATCTGATGTTCGTAAACCGACGGCCCTTTGCGGAAATGCGCCGCTTCCTCCAGCGTTTCCACAAACGGCATATCAATCGGATACAGCGCCGCCCCGCGCGGCCGCGGCCCCGCCTTGGACACATGCCCCCAAAGCGGATGCCCCACCACCTCCTCGGCAATCGCCACCGCCTCGATCAACTTATCCAGCCGATACCCGGTCTCAATCCCCATTTCGTGGCACAGATCAACCAAATCCTCGGTCGGCACATGCCCGGCCGCGCGCCCATTGCCGCAATACGGGCACCCGCCCATCCCGCCCAACGAGGTATCAAACTCCCGTGCCCCCATCTGCAACGCTTCATAGTAGCTGGTCAGCGTCGCCCCGCGCTGGTTGTGCAGATGCATGTGGAAATCGGTAATCCCCGGCCAGCGGTCGCGGATCGCCTGCAACGTCTCCCGCACCAGATGCGGCACGTTCCAGCCCATCGCCTCAAGAAACGAAACCCGCGTCACCGGAATGCCCACCGCTGCCCATTTGTCGATCATCAGCGCCAGCAGATCCATCCGCTGCTGATGGCTGAACGGGCCTTCAAAGTTGGAGCCAAACGGGTTGCCGATGGCAACCGACGCCTTCTCCGCCCCCGCCTTCACCGCCGCCTCAACCGTCGCATCCATCGCCGCAATCTGCTGCGCCTGGGTGCGGTTGTAATTCCGCCGCGCGAAACTGTCGCACAACTCCACATGGGTGCCGAAATGCTGCCCGCGCCGGCGCACATCAATCTTCGGGTAATACGCATCCGCGCGCATAAACCCGTGCTTGTTGAACACCGCGGCGGTGTACGTCACCCCCGGCTTGGGCACAAAGCGCTGAGCGATTTCATCGATACACGCCATCGACGGCGTCCATTTCGGATGCGCGAACGACCCGATGGAAATCACCTTCGCGCCGGTTTCCCCCAACGCATCCAGCAGCCGCAGCTTCGCCTCCACCGGGATGGCGGCACTTTCGATCTGCAAGCCCTCACGCATCGTATCGTCAGTAATGATGACGGATTTCGGCAGATTGCTCATCGCCCGGACATTCCCTGTTTTATAACGCCGCCGCCCATCACCAGCCCGGGCCGCCGCCGCCTTCCTCACCCCAGGTTGTGCCGCCAACCCACCCTTGGCGTCAATCAGCCCAGCGCGTCAGTGAAACACCCGCCCGGCATCAATCACAACGGTCTGCCCGGTCATGGTCTCGGTGCGGCACATCGTCACCACCATATCCGCACAATCCTCCTTATCGGCCGCCTTCTTCAGCACCGCGCTGGCGGCCGAATTCTGGATCTGCTCGGCCCGCAAATTCGCCGTCGCCCGCGTGCCTTCCAGCAAGCCCGGCGCGACGCAATTCACCAGCGTTTCCGGCGCCATCGCCACCGCCATGCAGCGCGTCAGATGGATCAACCCGGCCTTGGAAACCGCATACGCAATCGAAGACCCGGTCGGGTGCAGCCCGGCCACCGAGGCAATATTCACTACCCGCCCCTGCCCCTGCGCCTTCATCACCGGCGCCACGGCTTTAATCAGCTGCATCGGCCCGGTCAGGTTCACGGCGATGATCTTGTCCCAAACCTCCGTGGTCAGCCCATCAAGGTCGCTGAACGGGATCGCCTTGTTGAAGGCCGCATCGTTGATCAGAATATCCAGCCGCCCGAACTGCGCCACCACATCGCCCACCAGCGCGCTGATCGCCGCCGCATCGGTAATATCGCAGGCAAAGGCCGCCGCCCGGATTTGATACCGCGCCGCCAGCTCGGCCGCCACGCCTTCCGCCTGCTCCCGGCTTTGCGCATACATCACCGCGATATGCACGCCCTCACGCGCCAAAGCGTGGCAAATCCGCTGCCCCAGCCCGCCATTGCCGCCTGTCACCAGCGCCACCGCCCCGTTCAGTTTCATCCGCTTGCTCCCGTTTCTGGCCGCAGGATGCCGCCAGCGACGCTGCGGATGCAACTCCCCCTCAGCCCGGCGCGTTGGCCCGCAAAAACGCCCGCACATGGCGCAGCGCCAGCGGAATCAGCTCCGGCGGGTCCTTCCACGGATACAGGCTCACCTGCGAATTTGGCGCCAGCCGCGCCGCCTCCATCGCCACCGCATACGGATGCGCCGGCACATCATCCGGCAAAATCAGCACCGGCGTCTGGCAATCCCGCACGAACGCGCGGGTCACGGTAAAGACGAAATCCGGATCAGTGCGATACATCCGGGTCAGAAACGCATCCACCATCGCCAGGCTGATCTCCGGCCGCCGCGCACACAAAGCCGGCCCCCAGCCGGCCATATTATTGGTGTAGAACAGGTCGCGCATTTCGGGGCGGGAGCCACTGGGCTGCGCCAGCACCGCCGCCGCCACCCGCTGCGGCGCCCGCTTCAGCATGTTCCAGATGAACGGGCCACCGATGCAAAACCCCATGACCAGAAACCGGTCGATCCCCAGATGGTCCATCAACCCCAACTGATCATCGGTATAGGCATCCCACGGCCGCTCCACCTCCAACGGCCCGGTGGACTGCCCGCCCGCCGCATTGCGCAAATCCATGGTGATGCAGCGAAACTCATCCTTGAACGCCGCAATCGCGTCGAACGGGCCTTGCGAGGTCACAAACTCCATCGTCGCATTCAACCCACCGCCGGGGATCAGCAGCAGCGGCACCCCGCTGCCCACATCCTGGTAATGAATGCGCACCTCGCCCCGTTGGTAAAATAGCATGGCCTGCCCCCCAATTATTTTTCGCGCTGGGGCCAGTTTGCCCGCATCCCCCGCGCAATGGCCACCACCGATAGCATGACCGGCACCTCCACCAACACCCCAACCACGGTCGCCAACGCCGCCCCGCTTTCAAACCCGAACAGCGCAATGGCGGTGGCCACCGCGAGTTCAAAGAAATTACTGGCGCCAATCAATGCCGAGGGCGCCGCCACGGCAAAACTCTCTCCACAGCGCCGGTTGAGCCACAGTGCCAGCCCGGCATTGAAATAAACCTGAATCAAAATCGGGATCGCCAGCAGCAAAATCACCAAAGGCTGGTCCAGGATCTGCTGCCCCTGCAACGCGAACAGCAACACCAGCGTCGCCAGCAACGCGCTGATGGAAACCGGCCCCAACGCCGCCTGCACCCGCGCCAACGCCGCCGCACCGCCCTGGCGTACCACCCGCCCGCGCCAGACTTGCGCCAGCAGCAGCGGCACCAAAATAAACAGCAGCACCGACAGCATCAGCGTGTCCCACGGCACCGCAATCGCGGAAATCCCCAGCAGCAGCCCCACAATCGGCGCAAACGCCACCAGCATAATCGCGTCGTTCAACGCCACTTGCGACAGGGTGAACTCCGCATTGCCCTGCACCAGGTTAGACCACACAAACACCATCGCCGTGCACGGCGCGGCCGCCAGCAATATCAACCCGGCGATGTAGCTCTCAATCTGCCCCGCCGGCAGCCACGCCCGAAACAACCAGCCCACAAACACCCAGCCCAGCACCGCCATGGAAAACGGCTTCACCAGCCAGTTTACCCCCAACGTCACCGCAATCCCGCGCCAATGCCGCCCAACCTGCCGCAGTGCCGCCGGGTCGATACGCAGCAGCATGGGCACAATCATCAGCCACACCAGCACCGCAATCGGGATATTAATCTGCGCCAGGGTCGCCCGCCCCAGCAGATGAAACGGGCCGGGCAGCAACGCCCCCAGCGCCACCCCGCCGACCATGCACAGCCCAACCCAAACGGTCAGATAGCGTTCAAAAATCGTCACTCAATTCCCCCCGTGCTCGGCGCAAGCTGGCGCGGCAGCCGCAGCGTGATCAGCCAGCAAATCACCAACATCACCGCCGCCCCGCCCAGGCAGCCCACCATCCCGCCGGCTTGCGTCAACACGCCAGACAGTACAATCCCCAACAACCGCCCAGCCGCATTGGCGGCATAGTAAAACCCCACATCCTCAGCCGCCTTCTCCGACCCGGCATAGGCCAGGATCAGATACGAATGCAGCGAGGACATCATCGCGAACACCACCCCGAACAGGCAAAGCCCGCCGGTCAACACCAGATCCGGCCGCGGCAGCGCCAGCCCGCCGAGCGCCACCGCCAACCCTGCCGGGATCAGCGCCAGCACCGCCCCCCACAGCCGCGCCTCCGGCACCTCCCGGCTCAACCCATCCGCACTGCGCCGCAGCATGCGCGGTGCCGCAGCCTGCACCACGCCATAGCCGATGGTCCACAGCGCCATGAAGCCGGCAACCTGGAAATACTGCCAGCCACTGGCATACAAATACACCGGCAGCCCGACCACGAACCAAACGTCACGCGCGCCAAACAAAAACACCCGCGCCGCCGCCATCAGGTTGATCGCCGGCGCCTTGGCAAACAACGCCCGCATCGTCTTCGATGCCTTGGCCCGCCCCAATGCGCGCGGCAGCGTCGTCCACACCACCGCCAGCACCGCCAGCAACATGCCGGCCATCAGCCATAACGCCGGGCTAAAGCCTACTCCTTGCAACAACGCCCCGCCGACGAAAAACCCCGCCCCCTTGGTGGCGTTTTTCGATCCGGTGAACCACGCCACCCAGCGAAACAATTGCGCCGCCCCGTCCTGCGACGAGGCTTTGATCGCGCTTTTCGCCGCCGTCTTGGTCAGATCCTTCGCCACCCCGGCCACGCCCTGCGCGCACACCACCCACGCCACCGCCGCCGTCGTCCCCCAAGCGGGGTTCAACGCCGACAGCATCAGCAGCCCCAGCACCTGCAACCCCAACCCGCAGGCCAACATGCGCGGAATCCCAAACCGCACCGCCAGCCAGCCGCCAAACGCATTGGCGAAAATGCCTGCCGTTTCATACAGCAGGAACAAACTCGCCAGGGTAAAGGGCGTGTAGCCCAGCCGATAAAAATGCAGCAGCACCAGCATCCGGATCGCGCCATCGGTCAGCGTGAACAGGAAATAGGCGGTGGTGACGATCGCGTAATTCCGCAGCGCCAGAGTCATCTCAGATCCCCACCGCTGCCATATGGCAGGCGAGATCGACCATCCGGCAGGCATAGCCCATTTCGTTATCGTACCAGGCATAGACCTTCAGCATCGTCCCGTCGGTTACCAGCGTGCTCAACCCGTCCACAATCGCACTGCGCGTATCCCCGGCATAATCCGCCGAGACCAACGGGCGATGCTCAACGCCCAAAATCCCCGCCAGCGGGCCATATGCGGCGGCCGCAAACAGGGCATTCACCGCCTCGGCCGAGGTTTCGCGCGCCAGTTCAAACACGCAATCCGTCAGGCTGGCATTCAGCACCGGCGCCCGCACCGCATGCCCGTTCAACTTGCCGCGCAACTCCGGATAAATCAGCGCAATCGCCGTCGCGCTGCCGGTGGTAGTCGGTTGCAGCGACAGCATCGCACTGCGGGCCCGCCGCAAATCCTTGTGCGGCGCATCGGTCACCACATTGGTGTTGGTCGGGTTATGCACGGTGGTAATCTGCCCGTGCCGAATGCCGATCGCCTCGTGCACCACTTTCACCACCGGCGCCAGGCAGTTGGTGGTGCAGGATGCCGCGGTCACAATCGGATGCCGCGCCGGGTCATACTCAGTGTGGTTCACCCCCACCACCACGTTCAGCACGCTCGCGTGCTTCACCGGGGCGGCCACGATCACCCGCTTCGCCCCGCGCCGCAAATGCCCCGCCAACGCCTCAGGGCTCAGGAATTTTCCGGTGCAGTCCAGCACCACATCCACCCCAAGATCGCCCCAGGGAATATCGCCAGGCTGGGCCGCGGCCGAGAATGACAGGCGATGCCGCCCCACCATCACCGCCTCCTCGCCCTCCGCCGCAATCTGCGGCCCGCGCCAACGCCCTTGCACGCTATCAAATTCCAGCAAATGCGCGCACGCCGCCGCACCGCCCTTCACCTCGTTCAGGTGCACCACCTCCAGCCGATTGCCGTGCCGGGGATCGTCGGCCGGCCGTGCCGCCCCGCCCAACGCCGCACGCAACGCCAACCGCCCAATCCGGCCCATGCCGCTGATGCCAACGCGCATGGCTAAGCCCTCACCGTACCGGCGATCTCATCCAACCGCTTATGCACCGCCATCCGGTCCAGGGTGGCGAACGGCAAATTGATGAAAATCGCCAGCCGCCGATGCAGGCTCGCATATAACTCATTCATCAACGTCGCCCGCTCCGCGCTGCTGCCGGTGAATTTCTGCGGGTCCGGCAACGGCCAGGCCCCGGTGATCGCCTTGGCGCCGAAATCCGGGCACACCTGCCCGTCCAGCGTGTCACACAGCGCAATCACGAAATCCATCCGTGGCGCCGCCGGCCCAGTGAACACGTCCCAGGATTTGCTGTGCAAGCCCTGCGTCGCATGCCCCATCGCCGCCAGCTTCGCCAGCACCTCCGCCCGCGGCTGCGCTGCCGGATCAGACCCGGCGGAATAGGCATGAAACCGCCCACCGCCAATCGCGTTCAGGATGGCTTCCGCCATGATCGACCGCGCTGAATTGGCGGTGCACAAAAACAACACATTAAACGCCGGCGTCATGTGGGGGTCCTCCGCAGCCGCAGACAGCAGGTCCGCGATATCGCCGCACCGACCGGGCTGGCCGGCACAGCAGGTTTCGGTCAGGAAGCCCAACAGGTCGCGCATCCCGATCAGCCGCACGGCATAGATCATCCGCCGCCCGTGCCGCGTCGCCTGCAACAACCCTTCGCGCTCCATCGCCGCCAGATGAAACGACAGGGTTGACGGCGGCACGCCCAGCGCCGAGGCAATATCCCCCGCCGGCATCCCGGCCGCACCCTGCGCGAACAACAGCCGCAGCAACTCCAGCCGCGTCTCCTGCGCCAGGGCAGACAGCATCTGCGCAGCCTGTTTGGTTTCCATATTTCCACTATTGCAGAAATATCATCCAATCAGGATGAAACTATGATGACAGTTCCGGCAGCGTTCCGCTAAGGCGCGCCAGCCTCCCGCCGCGTCGGGTCGAAATGCCGCTGCAACCGCGCACCGTACTGAGTGTACTCCGCCTGCAACTGCGGCGCCGCGGCGGCAAACGGGCTCACACGTTGCGGAAACCGGCTCTCAAACATAAACGCCAAGGTGTTTTCCAACTTATGCGGCGCAAGCCTGGCCGCCGAAGCCGCCTCGAACGCATCCCGGTCCGGCCCGTGCGGCAGCATGGTGTTGTGCAGACTGAACCCACCCGGCACGAAACCGCCGCCGGTCTTGGCATCATACACGCCTTCAATCAGGCCCATGAACTCGCTCATCACGTTCATATGAAACCATGGCGGCCGGAAGGTATTTTCCGCCACCATCCACCGTTCCGGGAAAATCACGAAATCGATATTCGCCGTCCCCGGCGTTTCGCTCGCCGAGGTCAGCACGGTAAAGATGGACGGGTCCGCATGGTCGAACAACAGCGGCCCAACCGGGGAAAACCGCTTCAGATCGTATTTATACGGCACATAATTGCCATGCCACGCCACCACATCCAGCGGCGACTGGCCAATCTCCGCCGTATGGAACACCCCACCCCACTTCACCGTCATCCGCGATGGCACTTCCCGGTCCTCATACGCCGCCACCGGGGTCAGAAAGTCGCGCGGATTGGCCAGGCAATTCGCCCCAATCGCCCCCCGCTCCGGCAAGGTGAACGCGGCACCGTAATTCTCGCACACATAGCCACGCGCCGGGCCGCCCAGCAATTCCACCCGAAACTTAATCCCCCGCGGAATAACCGCAATCTCCCCCGGGGTCAGTTCGATCACGCCAAACTCCGTCGCCAGGCGCAGCCCGCCCAGCTGCGGCACAAACAGCATCTCCCCATCCGCATTGGCGAAATACGCATCCTGCATCGATTGCGTGATGCGGTAGACATGCACCCCCATCCCCGCCTGGGCATGCGCGTCCCCAGCCGTGGTGATGGTCTGCACCCCCTCGACGAACGACAGCCCCGCAGCCTCATCCACCGGCAGCGGGTCCCACCGCAACGGCCCCAACGGCACCGCC
The DNA here is from genome assembly GCA_903893975.1 of uncultured Rhodospirillales bacterium. Lineage (GTDB taxonomy): Bacteria > Pseudomonadota > Alphaproteobacteria > Acetobacterales > Acetobacteraceae > CAITOL01. The sequence continues at coordinate 87,251 of CAITOL010000041.1, forward strand.
GCAGGCGCCACCGGCGCGGTCAACCAGCCGGGCATCGCCACCGGCTCAAACGCCCCCCAATGCGCCACGGTCGGGCGAATGCGATACAGCCAGCTCCGCTCATTGCGCGCCCGCGGTGCGGTAAACGGCGAGCCGGACAACTGCTCGGCATACAACCCGTAGGCACAACGCTGCGGCGAATTGCGCCCCACCGGCAGCGCCCCCGCCAGCGCCTCGGATTCGAACCCATTGCCAAAACCGGACTGATAGACGGGAGGTGTGACCTGGTTCATACGCAGCATCCTCAAGCAACCGGACGAGGCCGCAACCCTAGCCCGATTTCCGCCCGCTGGCCATCAACCCACACGGCATGCCGCTCGTGATCATCCAACCTATTTCGGTATCGTTCTGAGACAGCCCCTCAGACCCAGGGCAAAGACCAAGTCCTGATGAAGATGCCACTCGGTTGGGGCATTAGGGTCAAAATGCTCGCGTAGCATAAGCTCCGTACCGAGGTCTTCCTTGGTAATTGCTCACCCCACTCCTGCGATCGGCCCGGCGGGTAGCTTGGCCGCGAGCACGAAGCGAATGGTGTCCAATACCGAAGCGCGATTGGCTTTCGCGGTGCTGA
>CAITOL010000042.1 GCA_903893975.1 uncultured Rhodospirillales bacterium
CGATCCGCGCCCCCACGCGGGGGGCGATTACGCACGATCAGGCGCGTATACCATGCCTTCGGAGTTTCGATCCGCGCCCCCACGCGGGGGGCGATCACCCAAATCGGCGCGGGTTGCCGGACATGATCGGTTTCGATCCGCGCCCCCACGCGGGGGGCGATCACATAATCGAAAATGGAAACTAAAATGTCAAACGTTTCGATCCGCGCCCCCACGCGGGGGGCGATACCCGACACGACGCGCGGCAGCACGATCATTCAGGTTTCGATCCGCGCCCCCACGCGGGGGGCGATACGGCGCGGGCGCTGGAAGACATGGAGCATCATCGTTTCGATCCGCGCCCCCACGCGGGGGGCGATGGTCGGCTACAAGCCGGCGCATGACCTTCTTGTCGTTTCGATCCGCGCCCCCACGCGGGGGGCGATTACGCCGCCTCAGCATCAGCAGCCGTCACGCCGGGTTTCGATCCGCGCCCCCACGCGGGGGGCGATGTGGACTGTCAGCCCGCGTGGACTCATCAGATATTGTTTCGATCCGCGCCCCCACGCGGGGGGCGATGCACCACGAATGCCGATGACGTGATTAAGGTTGTGTTTCGATCCGCGCCCCCACGCGGGGGGCGATGGCGTCATCAGGCCGCCCACATTGTACCAGTTGCGTTTCGATCCGCGCCCCCACGCGGGGGGCGATAAGAGTTTGATCCAGATGCTATACACATTGCAACAGTTTCGATCCGCGCCCCCACGCGGGGGGCGATCGGTCTGGCTGGCGATGGCCAGGACGATCAACCCGTTTCGATCCGCGCCCCCACGCGGGGGGCGATCCCGTCACCACAAGCGACGGAAAAGACAAAGATAATCGGCCGGTTCGCGCGAACGCGACCCTGTATCGCCGGAACCATGGGAACCGCCAATTCTGTGCCTAGTTATCACGCTGATTTACAATGACAAAGAGCATGCGCGAACCTGCCGGTAAAAGCTCGGACACTCTGGGTTCGCCCATCCTAGCCGCCGGAACTGAATGCTTGCCTATTCGGCCCTCATACAATCAACGGCGCCTCGAAATCCACGGCTGGCTTCGTCCCGACGTGCTCGATTCGGCGGCGGCCATTGGCACCCAGGAAATAGAAGCGTACGCTGTCTCGTGTTGCATCAATTTCACTCAGTAATCGCGCCCGCAGCAGCACCCATTGATCCGCCGGCAACTCGATTTCGAACACCGAGAACTGCACCCGTTGACCGAAATCTTGGCAGGCGCGGGCAACGCGGCGCAAGCGCCTCGCCCCTCCGGGGGAGGTAACCTGCACATCGTAGCTCACCAGCACCAACACGCGCTACCGCCAGACCAAAGCGGGATAAGCATCCAGGTCGCCGCGCAGGGTGCGGGCCAGCAGGCTTGCCTGCAAATGCGGCAGCAAGCCAAGCGGCACGCGTTCTTTCAGGAAGGGATGCTCTATCTCCTCACGTTTCCGATCTTGCCAGGCGATCAGGACTTTCTTGCGGCTGGCATCTTCCAGCAGCACCGCGCCGTTTTCCATCATCCGGAAATCCCCTGGTCCCAGTTCCCGCCGGTTGAACATCGACAGCGCCAACCGATCGGCGAGCGGGGCACGCAGTTCTTCCATCAGATCAAGCGCCAGGCTAGGTCGGCCGGGACGCATCCGGTGCAGGAACCCAGCCGCCGGGTCCAACCCCACCCCTTCCAGCGCGCCGCGGCAATCATGCACCAGCAGGGTGTAGATGAACGAAAGCAGCGCGTTGGGCGGGTCCATCGGCGGGCGGCGGCTGCGACCGCGGAACGCCAAAGCGGGATCGGTGCTAAGCAGAATACTGTTGAAAACCCCGAAATAGAGCGAAGCGGCCTCGCCCTCATGGCCGCGCAGCCGGTCGAGATCGGTTTCATGCAGCGCGCGGCGGGCAATCGCTTGCATGCGGTCCACGGCGACGGCAATTTCCATGCTCGCGCCATCAGGCAGCCCGGCGCCATGATCGCGCAACGCCCGCTGCAACACGCCGCGCTGGTTGAGCGCCTTGGCCATCACCATGCTGCGCGCGATGGCGCAGCATGCCAGGCCATCATCCATCACCCGATATTGTTCGCGCCGCAGCAGCACGTTGCCGGACACCGGGCCTTCCACCCTTGCCAGGAAGCGGCCGTTCATGCCGAAAAACGCGGTGACCACGCCGGCCTGGGCGAGGCTGCCCATCAATGCAGGCGACAGCGAAACCTGTCCAAATACTGCCACTCCGCCCAGCAGATGCATCGGCACCCGCAGCTTTTCGATCCGTTCAACCTCTACCACGACATTCAATCCGTCGCGGCGCAGATAGGCGCCATCGGTCGAGACATAGAGCGTGTTGAGCAGTTTACGCATTGACCTGGCTTTCGAGCCATGCAGCAGCCGAGCCGGTGGTGCGCGGGCGGCATATTTCGATCAGTGAACAGCCATCACAGCGTTTGGTCTCGTAAATTGCGCGGGGGGTGCGGCCACCGGCGATCAAGGCGCGGGTGGCCTCGGCGATGTCGGCGGTCAGGCTGCGGAGTTCCGCGTCAATCGGCACCGCCACCCGCCGGCGGGTCTGGCCGTAGAACAGAGCGCCTTCGGGGATTTCGACCGCGAACATTTCTTCCAGGGCCATTGCCTGGGCACATAGTTGCACCTCATCCGCCCGATGCGATTTGGGGCGGCCGCGCTTGTGTTCGACCGGAAACGGTCGCCAAGTGCCGTTGGCCATCCGGTGGAGTTCCACCACGTCGGCGGTGCCGGTGACGCCGAGGCGATAGCTGCGCAACGGCATACCGGTCACGGTGCGCACCCCACGGCGGACTTCCGATTGCACCGCGTGGACCCTGGCATGGGCGACCTGCCCTTCGGCGGTGGCGGCGTTCTCCACCCAGGTCTGCTCGACATGGATCAGCGCGCATTGGCGCGGACAGAAAAGATAATGCTGGAGCGCGGACAGGGCGATGAGGTCGGCGTCTTCAGCCATCACCCCGCCCCCCATGTCAGATTTTGTTGTCGATTGTAATGCCCTGAGGCAGGCCAGCGGTGTTCACCGTCACCGCATAATCGCCAAAGCCGCGCGGGGGGCTGTCGCCGATCCGTTTTACCTCCACCCGTTCCAACAATTTGTGAGCCGGTGCGTTTCCGAGGTCGCTGTCATGCTTGAACACCACCAGGCGCCGCGCTGTCATTTCACCGCGTGCCGCGGCGCGGTCATGGTCGAACATGTTGGTGAGCGCCTCCCACAGCAACGTCAGATCGGCCTCGGAAAACCCCGTGCCCTTCTTGGTATCGTTGGCGAGGCGACCAGAGATGAAGCCATGGGCGCGGTAGAGACCGTAGGGCACGATATGCTTGCGGCCCATGGTGCGGTCGTTCTTCTCGGCATCGCGCTCATTCGTCACCGATGACCTTGTGATGGAAATCTCCATCGGCACGATCGGGTCGATGCTTTCGGCGAAGGTGAACTGCACCGGGCCGCGCACCTGGCCGGTATTGACCTCGGTGGACATCACCGCGCCGAACGTTCTGATATCGAAGAAATTGTCACACATCCAGCGTGTTAGGTCCTGTGCCTTGTCCTTTGGTGCCTTCTTGGATTTGGTATCTGGTTCGATACCGAAATTGGCATAGGCTTTGCGATGCTCGACATTCAGCACCGCGCCGTCGCGCATGTAGATGTCATAACCCGGCGTATCACCACGCACGAGGGCGACATAATTGCGGATTTTGCGCTTGATCGCGACATCGGTGACCAACCCGTGCCCGGTTTCAGCATCCATGCGCGGCATATTGCCCGCATCGGGGTCACCGTTCGGGTTACCGTTGCGGACATCAAACAGGAAGACAAAATCATAGCGATTGGCGATGGCGGGGTATGCGGTCATGGCTCAGTTGTCCTCGTCTGCAGCATCTGCTTCGGCTTCGGCGGTGGCGATTTCGGCTGGCACGTCTTTCTTGCGGCGGAACACATCGCGCTGATGGTAATAGCCGAGCGCGAAACGCCCCTGTTCCTCCAGCGGCAAGGTTTTGGGGAAGCTGCCGGAAAGGCCCGACGCGATGTCGGCGATATGATCCTCAAACCATTCGGCGAGCCCTGCGCCGCTCTTGCTGCGCAGCGTCTTGCTGTGGTTGCGAGCGTTGCGGATCAGGCCGGGGAAGACTAGCGCCGGGGTTGCTGATGCCGACGCGTAAAAGCGATCGCGCACCGTGGCGTTGCGCGGCCCAAGGGCGGCGCGTTGTAGGCGTTCCAGGACGGCAAACAACCTGCCGAGACGATAGGCGGCGTTGACGGAATCAGGGTCGAGCGACACGGGCACGTCCTCCGCAATGAGGTTCCAGCGGTAGAGTCGGGCAAGGCAGGCCTTCAGCATGGCCACGCGCAGATCGCTGACCTTTTCTAACGTGCGGCCGGTACGTCGGTCTTCTTCATCGTGATCGGCGCGGATGCGCATAATGGTCTGGGTCAGCAGCGCCCGCGGATAGGGTTGGCCAGTCAGGATGGCGCGCATCACCGCCCCACTGAGATGCTGCGGGATGTTTTCCGACTTGCGCTGCGGCGCCAGTTCCACCAGCAACCGCCACAGCGGGGGCGGCCAAGGGTGGGGCGGCGGGTCGAGCCGCAAATCCTGCCAGTGAAGCTGGAAATTGCGGGCAAATTCGGCTAGCGACAGTTCGACCCAAAACCGAACCGATAGTCGTGCGGCGTTGGGGCTTAGGCCAAGCACATAAACTTTGCTGGCGGGGTCCAGATGCGTGTCCCCACTCCCGAGAGGCACACCATCCTGCATCTGGGTCAGCGTGGTGCGGAGCTTGTCAGTTTCAGTGGCGTCATCGAGGGGCGGACCATCATTGATGTCAACATATTCCTCCTCACCGCCCAACAAGGCCCGCGCAATCGCCTCGGCATCGCCATGTTCGGCCCAGAACGGCACTGTGGTTTCGCCGAGCATCACCCGGTTGCGATAGATCGGTCGCCCCTTGGCCGTCGTGCCGGATGATGCCAGCAGCGCATTGAGCGCGGTGCCGTAGGCAAAAGCCGCCGCTTCCGAAACTGGGGCATTACCACCTTGGGTTTTGCCGAACGAGGTGAACGCGTCGAGGTTGAACGACACCAGTGCCGCACCGGACGATTGCGCACCGATAACACCCTTTATTGATGGATGCAGCCGCGCCACGGGAGCCATCATTCCAGTGACCAGGCACATCGCGTCCGGCCCCGAATCGCGCGCATTGGCTTCGGCCATCAACGCGGCGCGGGCGGCGGGGCGGTCATGGATGAAGGCCGGCTCGCCCTGCAAACGGAAAGCAACGTTGTGATCCAACATGGCGTCGGCATGGGTCAGAGCATCGTATTGATCCGGCGTCCAGTTGCGCAGAAAAGTGAGCAGGGCCGCGCAGCCGATATCGTCCACATCGGCCAGCAAGGCTTCATGCCGCGCCACGAAAGCGGCGTGTTCCTTGATCAGGCGGTCCGCATCTTTGACCTGCTTGGCCTCGGACACGGTTACATCTAGGGCGCTGCGCCCCAGCACATAGGATGTTTTGTCCCAGAAAGCGCCACTGGCGATGCCAACGGTGCGCTTGGGCGCGGCCGGTGCTAGCCGGATTTGGGGGCGGCGCCTGGCCCCTTCGCCGGTGCGTTCGTCCTGAACCGCAACAGAGTTGCCGCCGCGATCCAGTACAATGGTGAAGCTGATCTGCGACGGAGCGAAGCCGGGGACCGGGGCGTCCCCTAATATCACCTGCCGATCATAGCGGGCCGCGAGGGCCTGCAGGATGGTCACGCCACTACACCTTCGGCATCGAGCGCCGGCACCTCAATCACCCCATCAATCATCATGGCGCGGAAGAACTTTGCTTCCATGCCGGCGGCATAGTCGAGATCGAGCGCCATGAACCCAAGATCGCGGATGCCGAGTAGGCTGTCATGCGGCGCCGGCGCAGGACCATCGAGCAATGCGAAATCGCAAGCGCATTCGCGGGTGCCGAGATAAGGGTGATGGAAATACTGCCCCTTGGCCGCGCGGCGGCGGGCAATGTCGAGATGCTTCTGGACAGTTTCGGTTGGATCGGCGCGGCCTTTGGCGGTCAACGCTATCTCGGCTTCGATAATATAGGCGACATCACGCAGAAGCGTTGCCGCGCGCTGCTGGCGGTCTTCGTCAACATGCAGCGCCAACCCCTCGGTGGTGCCTGCCCGCATGGCTGACGCGATTTTGCCGGCGGGGATTTTGGACCCGACCTCATTACGGCGAATGCTGTCAAAGCGGATCGGGTTAAGCACGCGCAGCCGCCGGATGCGCCAAGCCATTTGCGGCTTCCAGTGGATCGCTTCTAGAACCCCACGCGCGGCCGATGGCGTGATCACGTCATAGCTGACGCGTTCAACCTTCATTTCCGGGCGGGAAAACAGGGCGCGCGGACCCCAAACATGGAGACGGAAAAGCGAGGTCATTTGTAACCTCTCGTTACTATATTTCTATTCTAGCAATGAAAATGATGCTGTGGCAAGACGGGCTGCATCCGTCACACCATCATTGTCTCGGCGGCCCGGAACGTGATGTCGCTCCAGTCCAGCCCGACCTCGTGCGTATAGAGATCGAGGTTGTGCAGCACGACAAACTGATCACCAAAGCGGTCTTCCTCAATGATTTCCGCCAGCTTCGCCGCAATCAACTGGCTGCGCACCCGGCGTGGCACGCCGACCGTGTAGCGGGCGAGTTGGCGCGTGATGCCACCGATGCGAGGACTGAAGGGGAGCCGATCAAGCAATTTCCTTACTTCTCCGACCATCGTCTCTTCCCGCGCGACAATCACCGGCACCATTGTGTCATCGATAAAGCGCATTTCCTGCGCGATCGTCTCAAACGGGAAGTTCAGATCGGCGGCCTTATCGGCGCACAACCCCATCACGCCGCTTCGGTCGAGTGCGGCATCGGTTATCTTGGCGTAGAGTAGGTCAAAATACGCCTTCAAAGCTGTCGGCGCGAATGGATCGTCCTTGTAGACAGCCAGCATTTCGGCTCCGGCTTCGGCGTTGGCCCGCAATTGCGGGATCACGCCATACTCGGCTGCGCTGAACACTAGCACCTCACTGGCCTCCGGCGTTTGCCCGAATTCGCGGTTGCAGCGCCCGGCTGCCTGGGCGATCTGGTCCAGTCCGGCCGAGGCGCGCAGTACCAGGGGGAAATCAACATCTACCCCGGCTTCTATCAGGCTGGTAGCAATGACCCGGCAGGGGCGCTTTGCCTTCAGGTCCGCCCGAATTTCCGCCAGCACTCGCGTGCGATGAACGCTGTGCATGCAGGTTGAAAGATGCCGCGCGCCCTCCAAATGGCGGATGGCCTGGAACAAGGCGCGCGCATGGGCACGCTGGTTGACGATGCACAGTGCCTGATCATCGCCCGACATCAAATCTGCCAACTCCGTGTCGGTTTGCGTGCCAATATCGCGAACGGTGACCCTCCGCAGTTCCGCGAAGCGGTCCGGCGCCAGTTCCCGCACCCGTCTGAAGCGCCAATCATCGGCGCGCGCGCCGGGTGGCGCGATCAGCGAGGGTTGGGTCGCGGTGCACAACACGATTGAGCTACCGTAGTTCCGCGCTAGTTCCTTCAAAGCTGCAACGCATGGCTGCAACAGTGCCAGCGGCATGGTTTGGGCTTCGTCCACCACGATCACACTTCGCGCCAGGTTGTGCAACTTTCGGCAGCGACTGGTCCGATCGGCGAACAGACTCTCGAAAAACTGCACCGCGGTGGTCACCACGATCCGGCTGTCCCATCGCTCCATCGCCAGCTTCAGCCGCTCGGGGCCGATCCGCGCGCCCGACCATTTGCTTTCATCGGTCATTTCAAACGCGCTGTGATGCTCCAATACCGCATCGCCAAAGGGGGCGAGCGTATTACGGTAAACCTGCGCGGTCTGCTCGATGATCGAGGTGAACGGGATGACCACTATCACCCTGTCCAACCCGTGCGCCCGCGCGTGGGCAAGCGCAAAGGCGAGCGA
>CAITOL010000043.1 GCA_903893975.1 uncultured Rhodospirillales bacterium
CCCGCAAGACGGCGGCAATCGCGCCCGGCAAATCCTCCGCAATCAGCCCCGGTCCCAGCCTCGCCGCCGCCTGCCCGTGCAGCCAGGCCGCCGCGCACGCAGCCTCCCAATCCGGCATGCCCTGCGCCAGCAGCCCGGCGATCAGCCCGGCCAGCACATCGCCCGCCCCCGCCGTTGCCAGCCACGGCGGCGCGTTGGCGTTGATCGCGGCCCGGCCATCCGGGGCGGCAATCAGCGTATCCGCGCCCTTCAGCAGCACCACCACGCCGGTCCGCCGCGCCGCCGCCCGCACCGCCGCCAGCCGGTCGGGTCCGGGCGCGCCGAACACCCGGGCGAACTCACCGCCATGCGGGGTGATCACGCTCGCCCCGCGCAACCGGTCCGGATCGCCGGCGCAGGCGGTCAACGCATCGGCATCAACGACGATTTTGCGGCCGGACGCGAGCAAAGCTGGCAACACCCCCGGCACCGCCTCCAGCCCCAGCCCCGGCCCGCACAGCCAAACCGTGCGCCGCGCGTCGGCTAGCAACTCCGCCACCGGGGCCGTGTTCACCAGCAGCCCCGGCGCGCCGCTGCGATAGACATCCGCCACCGCCGGCGGCGCGGCGATGGTCAGCATCCCCGCCCCACCACGCCGCGCCGCGTCTGCCGCCAGCCGCGCCGCGCCGGTCATCTCCGCGCCGCCGATAATGGTCACGTGGCCGCGGCTATATTTGTGGTCCGCCGACCCCGGGCGCGGCAGGCGCCACAATGCCGGATCGTTCTGCCAGCATTGCGTCGGCACGGTTTGCAGCACCGCTGCGGGCAACCCGATATCGGCCAGCACCACCTCGCCACACATCGCCCGGCCGGGCAGCAGCAGATGCCCCGGCTTTTTGCGGAAAAACGTCACCGTCAGCACCGCCGGCGCCACCGCACCGCGCAACCCGCCGGTCGCGCCATCCAGCCCGCTCGGCACATCCACCGCCACAATGCGCCGCGCCGCCGCCAGCACCGCGGCAACCTCCGGCCCCACCGCCCGCTGCAACCCGGCGCCGAACACCGCATCGATCACCAGATCGGCCCGCGCCGCCTCCGCCAAGCTGAACGGCACCATCGGCCCGCGCCAGGCGGCGGCGGCCGCTGCCGCATCCCCCCGCGCCGGCGCCAGAGCGGCCACCGCCACCGGCCAGCCAAGCTGCGCCAGCCGCCGCGCCGCTACATAGCCATCGCCGCCATTATTCCCCGGCCCGCACAGCACCAGCACCCGGCACGGCGCGAAACGCTGCCGCACCGCCTGCATCACTGCCGCCCCCGCCGCCGCCATCAACCCCGCCACCGCATGCCCCAACGCCCCCGCCGCCGCATCGGCGCGGGCCATTTCAGCCGGTGTCAGCAATTCGAGCCGCAGTGCCAGTGGCATGAGATGAAGGTCCTGTTCCCTGACGTGTCTAGGCCGTTCGCAAGTTTACCCGTTGCCCGACTTGGATACCATGCGACTCCGCCGCCGATGCGCTAACATGGCGCGTCGTTATCGGAGATCCCCATGCCCGCCTCCGTCATCACCGTCGCCCAGCAAAAGGGTGGCGCCGGCAAAACCACGCTCGCCGCCAGCCTGGCTGCCGCCTGGGCCGCATCGCGGCGCGTGGCGGTGATTGATATCGACCCGCAGCAAAGCCTGACGCGCTGGCACGCGCTGCGCGCCGCCCGCCCCAGCGCGCCGACGATCACGTTGGCGAAAATCGCCGGCTGGCGGCTGGCCGGCGAACTCGACAAGCTCCGCCGCACGCACGACCTCATCCTGATCGACAGCCCACCGCAGATCGACACCGATGCCCGTCAGGCGGTGCGCCATGCCGATCTGGTGCTGGTGCCCATTCAACCCAGCCCGCCCGACCTATGGGCGGCAGAAGGCACGTTCGCGCTGGCCAAAGCGGAAAAGCGCCCCTTGGCCATCGTGCTCAACCGCGCCCCGGCGGCCGGCAAATTGCGCGCCATGGTGGAAGCCGAAATCGGCCAGCTCGGCCTGCCGCTGCTGCCCACGGTGCTGGGCAACCGCACCGGCTTCGCCACCGCCTTCGCGCAAGGGCTGGGGGTGACGGAGGTCACCAGGTCGCGCGCGGCGGAAGAACTGCGTAGTCTGGCGGCTGACATTGAAGGAATGCTGTCATGACCCTCGCCAACCTGCTGCTGGCCGTGCATCTGCTGTCCGCCGTCGTCTGGGTCGGCGGCATGGCGTTCGCGCTGCTGGTGCTGCGGCCCAGCCTGCATGTGCTGGCCGCGCCGGATCGGCTGGCGCTGCATGTGGAGGTGTTCCGCCGCTTTTTCAAAATCGTCTGGCACGCCATGCCGCTGCTGGTGCTCAGCGGCGATGCCATGGTGTTCGCCATTTTCGGCGGCTTTCGCGGCGTCGGCTGGCCGGTGCACGCCATGCATCTCACCGGGGCGATCATGTCGGTGATTTTCATCTACATCTTCTTCCGCCCCTGGTTCGCCATGCTGCGCGCCACCAAAGCCCGGGACCAGGGCGCCGCCCTGCTGGCGCTGGGGCAAATTCGCCAGTTGATCTCCCTTAATCTGGCGCTCGGCGTGCTCACCCTTCTGTTCGCGGCGCTGGCCTAGCCCGATGCCGGAGGCCAGCATTGAAACGGTGGCGGAATACTGGAACCGCCGCCCCTGCAATATCCGCCATTCCCAGGCGCCGATTGGCAGCAAAACCTATTTCGATGAGGTGGAGGCGCGGAAATATTTCGTCGAGCCGCACATCCCCGCCTTCGCCGACTTCGCCCGCTGGAACGACAAGCGGGTGCTAGAAATCGGCTGCGGGCTGGGCACGGATGCGGTGAATTTCGCGCGCGCCGGGGCGGAATATACTGGGGTGGAACTGTCGGAGGTGAGCCTGGATCTGGCCCGCCAGCGTTTCGATCTGTTCAACCTCAACGGCACCCTCATCCACGCCGATGCCGAACATCTTGACCAGCACGTGCGCCGTGCCAGCTTCGATCTGATCTATTCCTTCGGCGTCATCCACCACACCCCGAACCCGGACGCCATCCTCCGCCAGGCCCGCCGCGCCATTCGTCCGGATGGGGAATTGCGGCTGATGCTCTATGCCCGCGACAGCTGGAAGGATTGCATGATCGAGGCCGGGTACGACCAGCCCGAAGCCCAATCCGGCTGCCCGATCGCGCACACCTACACCCAGGCGGAGGTGCGGGCGCTGCTGCGCGCCAATGATTTCGGTGCCGTCTCAATCACCCAGGACCATATCTTTCCCTATGTGGTCGAAAACTACCGCGCCTATGAGTACGTGTTGCAGCCCTGGTTCGCCGCCATGCCGCAGGACATGTTCCGCGCGCTGGAACGGCGCTTTGGCTGGCATATGCTGATCGTGGCTAAACCAGGCTAGGCCCCACCCCGAGATACACCACATCGGCGACCGCACCGATTTCCGCCGGCAGAATGCGCCAGCAATCCAGCACCACCTTGCGCGGCGTGCCGGCGAAGGCCGCCATCGGCAGGGTGCGAAATTCCGCCGCCGGCGTCGCCATCACCACGCAATCCGCCGCCGCCACCGCCGCGCTGGCGCTGCCGAACGGGGTCACCCGATCCCCCAGCACGGCGCAGGCCGCGTCCAACGCGCACGGGTCGGCGATCAGCACCGCATGCCCGGCGGCCACCAGCGCCTCGGCGATCATCACCCCCTGGCTCTGCTCCACCACATCGGTCTGCGGCTTATAGGCCATGCCGAGCACGGCAATCCGCGCTGGGGCTACGCCTGCGAGGCGATGCGCCAGCCCGGCGATGCGCGCCACCTGCCGGCGGTTCACCGCATCCGTCGCCTCCGCCACCGTCGCGCGCTGGCCCAGGCGGCGGGCCAGCGCGGCCAGCGCCTGGTTGTCCCGCGGGAAGCACGGGCCGCCATAGCCCAAGGCGGCGCGCAGATATTTGCCGCCAATCCGGCTATCGTCGCCCAGCGCCGCCGTCACCACCTCGCAATCCGCATCCGGCAGTTGCTCGCATAGTTCCGCCAGCATGTTGGCGTAGCTGATCTTGGTGGTCACGAAGGTGTTCACCGCCAGCTTGGTCAGTTCGGCATTTACCCAGCCCATGCGCCGCACCGGCGGGGTGCCGGGCAGGCTCGCCTGGTAGACCGCCTGCACCACATCGCCGGCCCGCGCGTCGCTTTCGCCGATCAGCAGCATGTCCGGATGCAGCAGATCGTGCACCACGCTGCCGAGGGCGATGAATTCCGGGTTATAGGTCAGCCCCAGATCGCCCCCCACCACTCGCCCGCTGGCGGATTCCAGCGTGGCGCGGATTTCCCCGCCCGTGGCGCCGGGCATAACGGTGCTGGTGATGTTGACCACGTGGTAGCGCGTGCCGCCGCGCAGCGCCGCGCCCACGCGCTGCACCGCATCGCAGACGAAACGGGTGCTGAACTGTCCGTCCGGATCGCTCGGGGTGGGAACGATGATGAAGGACACATCGCTGCCGGCAATCGCGGCGGCGAAATCGCTGGTCGCGCGCAGCCGGGCGCGGCCGAGCTCGATCTGTTGCTGCAATCCCGGCTCCTGGCACGGCGCCCGCCCGGCATTCAGCGCCTGCACCGGGCTGGGGTTGAGGTCCACCCCGATCACCTCATGCCCGGTGCTGGCGAACACGGCGGCCAATGGCGCGCCGAGCTTACCCAGCCCGATCACCGCAATCCTCACGCCGCACCGGCCATAGCCGTTTGCGGCGCCAGCCAGGCGCGGGTGAAAATCCCCGCCGCCGCCCCCAGGCTGGTCAGCCGCAATTCCAGGCTTTGCGGGTGTCCGCCCGATGGCGGCATGGTGAAATCCAGCACAATGTCGCGCCCCCCCGGCCCCAGCACCGGGTAGCGCCGGGTCAGCAGCCGCGGCCAGGCGTAGACCGAGGCTTGCAGCAGCCCTGGCAGCCAGGCGCCGAGGCCGTCGCGTTCCAGCCGCACCCGCAGCCGATACGCGCCGGGCAGCAACAGCATTGGCGGGCCACGCAAGGTCTGCCCGGCGCGGCCGGGCAGGATGCGGATACCGTCCACGGTGCGCCGGCTGGCCGCGCCCGGCTGCAACTGCGGCAGAATATCGCGCGGCAGGCTGGCCGGGGCATGCCGCAGCCCCTGGCGCAACCGGGTCGCCAACGGCGCGCTGGCCGCGCCCACCACGCTGCCGATCAACCCCTCCCACTGGTTATGCACCGCGTTGACGCCGATGAACCGGCGCGGCAACGCGGTCGGGCAGAGCAGGTGCCGGTCCTCCGCCAGCGCCATGGCGCGCAGACCGTCGGCCACGAAGGCGAGTGGCGCTTCCTCGGCCAAAGCGAGGTTGGACTCCTCCGGCCGGCCCAGCGGCATGCCGAAATCGAACACGAAAGCCTGCGCCTGCTGCCCGATGGCGCTGGCCGGCGCCCAGACCGCGTTGTCCGGCAGGCCCGGCCCCAGCCACGCCGCCCCGGCCGCCACCTGAATCGGGTGCTGAAACCCCAGCGCCGCCCAGGCGACCGCGAAGCGCGCCAGCAAATCCTTGCGGCTGCCAAACCATCCCAAGCGCAGGTCGCGCGGATAGGCCACCAGAGCATCAGCCAGAAACGGCAGCACGTGGCGGGCATCGTAATCAATCCGGTCCCGGCTGGCGCGGCCATGCAGCAAATGGGTGGGCTTGCGCATCGGCGCACCGATGGCGCTGCGCAGCGCCTCGGCAAAGCGCGGCTTACCGTCGAGGCGGATTTTCTCCACCGCCTCCCCATTCAGGCCCCAATCCGGCTGGTCCGGCGCCCGGGCATCGCGCAAATCGGTCACGAAGGTCCGCCAATCGTTGCTCACCCCGCCCGGCCGATGCGCCGGCGTCACCTGCCGCGTGTGGTCGCAATGGTAGCCGCGCAGCGCCTCCCCCAGCACCCCGGTCTGCCCGTGCAGCATCGCCAGCCGGTGGGCGATATTGGCATCCACGTGCCAGCCGAGCAGCATGCGTTCGTCGAACCCGCCGATGCGGTGCAGGTCAGCCCGCAGCATCAGCTGAAAATCCCCCGGGCCATCGAACCGGTAGGCGCTGTTATCGGCGGCGACGATTTCGTTGAGGTGAAACGCCTCCCCCCACGCCGCGACGGTGGCAATGGTGCCGGCCGCATCCGCCCGATCCAGCGATTCCCACAGCGTTTCCGGCAGTTCGTAGCGCGGCGCGTGGTAGTAGCCATCGGCCAGCGGCCGCACCAGCGCGGTCAGGCTCGCGGCCCCGCGCGGCACGAAAATCATGTCGGTGTTGGTGGACAGCACCCATTTATTGGCCGGATTGCACCGCCGCAGCGCCACGTTGCGGGCAATCGGCTCCAACGCCGCCAAATGCGTCAGCCCGCGATAGCGCGCATGTTGCGCCGGGCGCACCCGCAACACCCGCAACCGGGCGCGCGCCGCCTGCGTCAGCGTGTCGGCGATGGCTTCCGGAAAACTCGGGTAATCGTCCGGCGTGTTGTAATCCACGAACAGAATTTCGTCGTCGGCATCATCCAGCACCGCCGCCAGCGTATTCAGGCTCAGCGCCGCGCGTTTGTGCAGATTGTAGCCATAGCTGTCATTGCGGCCATAGAGGATGACGGAAAGCACACGAGCACCTCGGGTTCCACCGGCGCCGGGCCGGCAGATCGGTTCTATCGGCCGGCTTGGGGCGAAAATAGCGGCTTGACGCTGACTGACGCTGATTTGACGCAGGCTCGACCTGATCGGCGATGTGGCTTATCTGCGGGGCGATGAAACTGTTGCACGTCATTGCCGGCGCGGAGGTCGGCGGCGCCGAAACCTACGCCCAGGATGCCATCCTGGCGTTGCAGGCGCTTGGGGTGCAGCAAACCGTGCTCACCCGGCCATGGCCGGCGGTGATGGCGCGCTACGCCGCCGCCGGGGTGGATGCGCGCCCGTTCTCGTTCTCCCGGCTGGACCGGCTGAAGCTCGCCCCCGGCCGCATCCGCCGCCTGGCGCAGGACCTTGGGGTGGACCTGGTGCAGGCCTGGATGCAGCGCGCCGGCAGCTTTATCCCCGCCAACATGCCCTGCCCGGTGATCGGCTGGTTCGGCGATTACTACGACCTGAAATATTTCCGCCACGCCGACGCCTATATCGGCGTCACCGGCGACATTGCCAGCTACATCAAGGCGCAAGGCCGGCCGGCGGAGCGGGTGTTCACCGTCAACACCTTCGGCACCATGCCGCCCGCCGCCCCGGTCAGCCGCGCCAGCCTGACCACGCCGGACGGCGTGCCGCTGCTGCTGGTGCCGGCGCGGATGCATGCGGTCAAAGGCATCGACATCATGCTGCGCGCTTTGGCGCAAACCCCGGGCGCCTGGCTCTGGCTGGCCGGCGACGGGCCGGAACTCGCCAATTATCAGGCGCTCGCCGACCAACTCGGGGTGGCCGACCGCGTTCGCTTCCTCGGCTGGCGGCACGACCGGCGGGCCTTGTTCGATGCCTGCGACATCGTCGTGCTGCCCAGCCGCTACGAACCGTTCGGCACCGTGATCGCCGAGGCCTGGGCGATGTGCCGCCCGCTGGTCGCCAGCCGCGCCGATGGCGCCCGGCAATACGTAACCGACGGGCAAAGCGGCCTGCTCTGCCCCATCGAAGACCCGGACGCGCTGGCCGCCTGCCTGCGCCGGGTGATCGAGGATGCCGACCTGCGCGCCCACCTCGTCAGCGGTGGCGATGCAGCCTATCAGGCGGATTTCACGCGGGATGTCGCGGTAAACCGGCTATTGGCGTGCTACGCGCACTGCATCGCCCTCGGCAAAGCGGCGGGGGACACCCACGGATGATCCGGCTGAACCGCATCGACCGCTATCTATTCCGCCAGATGGCGCTGGGCCTGCTGGCCGTTACCTTCGGGCTCACGGCGCTGGTCTGGCTGATCTCCTCGCTGCGCTATGTGGAAATCGTGGTCAATCACGGTCAGTCGCTGCTGGCGTTCCTGGAACTGACCGGGCTGAAAATCCCGGATTTTATCGCTATCATCCTGCCGATCTCCTGCTTCGGCGTGGTGCTGCGGCTGTACCTCCGCCTTGCCGACGACCGTGAATTAACGGTGATGCGCGCCGCCGGCATGTCGCAATTCGCCATCGCCCGCCCGGCTCTGGGCCTCGCCGGCTGCGCCATCGCGCTGGGCTACGTGCTGAATTTGTGGCTGGTGCCCGTCACCACCGTGATGTTCCGGCAATATTTGTTTGAAATCCGTAGCCAGCTCGATGTGTTCGTGGTGCAGGAAGGCGTGTTCAACCAGATCAGCCCGCAGATGATGGTCTACACCCGCGCGCGCGACCCTGACGGCACCTTGCGCGGCATCATGGTCGATGACAGCCGCGACCGGCTGCACCCCTACAGCGTGCTGGCCGAATCCGGCCGGCTGGTGATCGGCCCCACCGGCCCGCAAGTGGTGCTCAACGCCGGCACGCGGCAGGAAATGGACAGCGCCACCGGCCGGCTCAACGTGCTGTCGTTCAGTGAAAACGTGTTCGACCTGTCCTCCCCCAGCCACGCCGACGAACAGCGGATCCGCGACATCGGCGAACTCGGCCTGATGGAGCTGCTGCATCCCGGCCCCGACCTCGCCGGCCGGCAAGACCTGCCACGCATGCGGGGGGAGGCGAATAAGCGGCTGTCCGGCCCGCTGAACATTGGCGGCTTCGTGCTGATTGCGCTGATCTGCGTGCTGACCGGCAATTTCCAGCGCCATGGTGGCCTGCTGCGCCCCACGCTGGCAGTCGCGGCGGTGGTCGCCCTGGTCGCGCTCGGCCTGGCGGTGGACAGCACGGTGGCACGCCGGCCAGAGCTGGTCATGCTGCTATGGGTGCGCGCTTTGCTGCCCGGGGTGATGTGCGCCGCTTACCTGTTCGCCCCGGTGCGCGCGGTGCCGGCGCGCGCATTGGCGCGGGAAGGCTAACCCACCCCGCCACGCCACGCCGCCCCAGCCAGATCCCCCACCGGCCCCAGCGCCAGGTCGAAGCGCATGGTCATGCGGGTATCGCGCTGATAGGGCGGCCATGGCAGGCCCGGCGCATCGGGGTCGTTGGTGTGGACAAACTCGCTCCACGCCGCCCGCATCGCCTGCGCCACCCCGTGCATCTCCGCCGGGTTCGCCTGCGCCAGCATCGGCGGGTTGCCCCAGCCCGCGGCGGTGCCGAACAGACAGGCCAGATCAATGCCATGGCAGGCGCGCCACGGACTGCCATAGGGCGCCCAGTCGAACTGATACACCCAGGCGGTGCCGCCAGCGTCCGTGATCGCATCCGCCAGCGCCAGCGACGGGAACAGGAACACATGGTCGGTCATCAGATCGCCCAGCAGGTCCAGATCTGCCCCGCCGGCCCGGCGATGGCGATAGAGGGTGATGGCATCCGCCGCCCCGGCCAGCCCGGTAAACCGGTTGGCGATGGTCTGCGCGCTGGGCGGCGGCAGGCCGGTCTCAGGGCCGAGGCTGGCGAACATCTCCTCCCGCGTGGTGCCGATTATCATCGCAATGCCGCGATTGGCCGCCGCTTGTGCCGCCGCGCCGATAAAGCGCGCGGCGCTGGCGGTGCTGCCGCCGCTCAGATCGTCCAGCACCGGCATGAATGGGAAGCAGAGATCGGCAACCCGCTGCACCCCGTTCGCCACCTTGGCTTGCGCGGCGATGATCTGTTCGGCCGGCAAAGTGAGCAGGTCCGCCGCCGGCACCGCGGCCGCCTCGCACAGCATCTGGCCGTATTTCAGCCCGGCCGCGCGAGATTGCGGCGGCAACGCGCTGGGGCAGCTTTGCAGAATGGCGCGGTGGAACAGCCCCTGGCTTTCCCACATTGTCAGCAGGCACAGCGTGGCATGCGCGCCGCTTTCATGCCCAACCAGGGTGACATTGCCGGGGTCGCCACCAAAATCCGCCACGTTTTCCCGCACCCATCGCAAGGCGGCGATGATGTCGAGCAAGCCCATATTGCCCTCGGCAATGCCGGGCAGGTGCAGAAACCCAAGCGCGCCGAGGCGGAAATTCGGCGCCACCACCACCGCATCCGCCTGCGCCGCCAGAATGGTCGGGTCGTAGGCATCGAGCGATCCGGCGCCAGTGGCATAGCCGCCGCCATGCAGAAACACGATCACCGGGCGGCCAATATCCTCATCCGGCCCGGCGGCCAGGCCGGTCGGCAGCGCCGGGCTGGCGATGCATAAGGTCAGGCAGGCTTCATCCTGCGTGCGCGGCGCGGTCGGCGCGGTGTTGGCCTGGCGCTGCGGCGGCTGCGGCGCGATCGGGCCATGCGCACGGGCATCGCGCTCGCCCAGCCAGCGCGCGCATGGCGCCGGCGGGCGGAAGCGTTCGGCCTGCGCATAGGGAATGCTGCGAAACAGCGTAATGCCAGCACTGCCGCGCAGGCTGCCTTGGCGGGTTTGGACGATGGTCATGCGTCCCCCCGCACGCCACACACATTGCCCTGACTGGTGCAAGATAACAACGAACCAACCGACGGCGGCAAAAATGGCCGCGCAAGATCGGTCGCACAGGCGCAATTCGCCTCGGCGCTCGACATGATCTCAATTCCTAAAAATGACTTAAAATGATCAAGCTTTATTGGCGCATTATCGCCGCGCAACCGCGGGAAACAAGTAAAGTTTATTCGACCGTCCCCACAGTTCCGACCACCACGATCGCATCAAATTCACGCTCGACACGTAAAAATAGGACTACAATCCCGATTCGACCAGCTTGCGGTCGCCGATTCATACCGTATCCCACCGTTCCGTGAAAATTCTCGTCCAATGAGAATGTCACGTATTGTAAAAAGAAAAAAATCAAGGTTAACTTTTTGTGTGTTGGTGTCCGCTGCTCCGATGGCGCGACGGATGGCGCGAGGGAAGACCAAAAAATGGAACTTTGCCCGAATTTGACCCCGGCCACAGCGCACCTGGCAAAGGCCGCTGGGTGATGCAGACTTTGATCGCGACGCTGGATGCTGGGCTGCATGCGTCCCTGGTGGCGTTGCTGGCGGTGCTTCAGCCCGGGGCGCAAGCACGTCGGGTTTACAACGCGCCGGAAATCAACGCCTTGCTCGAAGGGGAAGCGGTCTCGCTCGCGTTCATTGACGCCAATCTGATCGGCTATGGTGATCAGTTCTCCGCCCAGGATTTTGCCTCACGCTA
Organism: uncultured Rhodospirillales bacterium; assembly: GCA_903893975.1. GTDB lineage: Bacteria > Pseudomonadota > Alphaproteobacteria > Acetobacterales > Acetobacteraceae > CAITOL01. Next base: position 11,147 of record CAITOL010000043.1, read on the forward strand.
CCCGCAGACCCGGTTTTTCGTGCTGGGTGGCGACGTCGCCTTGCAACTGAACAGCGCCGCGCCGCTGCCGCGCCCCCCGATGGACGCCGCCGTGCCGCCCATCGCCGCCAGCATCCCGGAACCGCTGGCCGAAGACGGCCCGGCGCTCACCGGACGGCAGGCCGATGTGCTGCGCCTGGTGCGCGAAGGCAAGGCGACCAAGGAAATCGCCCGCCATCTCGGCCTCGCCGTGCCCACGGTCAAAACCCATCTGGCGGCTTTGTATCGCCAGCTTGGCGTGCGTAACCGGGTAGAGGCGGCGATGAAACAAACCGTCGCCCCGCCCAGCGCCGTGGTGCGGCCCTTCCCCACCCAGCGCCTGGCCGATCCGGCCGCGATCACCCGTGCACTGGGGGCGATGAACGGGCTGCGCGCCGTCGGCTAAACACCGGCGCGTCGGGCGTGGGTTCCCGGCGGCGGTTGGTTCGCGCTACAGTCCGGCAGGGCGTCCAACGGGGCGCCCATGTCATGCATGGACCAAAAGATGACCCTCAATCATCCGCCAGGAAACGAACTCACCGGGGGCGAGGCGCTCGCCCGCATGATCCAGGCTTTTCATGGCGGCGCCATGTTCGGGATGGGCGGCTTTCAGCTGCTGCCATTTTACGATGCCGCCCGCCGCCTCGGGCTGGATCATCATCTGATCAACGATGAACGCGCGGCGATCTTCATCGCCGATGCCTACGCCAAAATCACCGGCCGCGTCGGACTGTGCGATGCGACCCTCGGGCCGGGTGCGACCAATCTGGTCACCGGCCTGGTGGAGGCGCTGAACGCCGGCTCCCCGATGGTGGTGATCGTCGGCGACAGCCACCGCGATCATTCCTGGAAGAACATGACGCAGGAAAGCCGGCAGATCGAAATTCTGCGCCCGGCCTGCAAGGAAGTCATCCGGGTGGAGGCGATCCAGCGCATCCCCGAACTGGTGCGCCGCGCCTTCCGGGTGGCAACCTCTGGCCGCCCCGGCCCGGTGGTGATCGACGTGCCGGAAGATATCTGCCACGCCAGCTACGGGTTCGACCCCGCCGAGTTCCGCGGCGATGCCGCCTGCGAAGCCGCGCCATCCTTGCGCTGCCGGCCAGATGCAACCTCGCTCGCCCAGGCCGCCGGGCTGCTCGCGGCCGCGCAACGCCCGATCGTGCTCGCCGGCGGCGGCATCCATATCAGCGGCGCGGCCGGGGTGCTGAGCGACTTCGCCCGCGCGCTGAACCTGCCCGTGGCGCATACCATGACCGGCAAAGGCGCCATCGCCTGCACCGATCCGCTCAGCGCCGGGCTGTTCGGCCGTTACGACCGGATTGCCAACGCCCTGATCGAAGATGCCGACCTCATCCTGGTCGCCGGCTGCAAATTGGGCGAAATCGCCACCAAACGCTTCACCGTGCCGCCAGCGGGCAAGACCATCATTCACCTGGATATCGTCGCCGAGGAATTCGGCCGCACCGCGGAGCCGGAAATCTGCCTGTGGGGCGATGCGCGCGAAACCATTCTGGCGCTGCATGAGGCATTGGCGCCGCACGCCGCCGCCATTGCCGCCCGGCAAGCCGGCTACGCCGCCACCATCCCGGCGAAAATGGCCGAGTGGCGCCAAGGGGTAATGCCGCGCCTGACCTCGGACGAAACCCCGGTCAGCATGGCCCGCCTGCTGCACGAACTGAACCAGTTGATGCCGGATGACGCCATCCTGGTCGCCGATGGCGGTTTCGCCGCGCATTGGGGCGGGCTGCTGTTCGACACCAAACAACCCGGCCGCACCTTCGTGCCCGATCGCGGCTTCGCCTCCATCGGCTACGGCCTGCCCGGCGCCATCGGCGCCGCCTTGGCCGCGCCTGGGCGCAAAGTGGTCAGCCTGACCGGCGACGGCGGCTTCAACATGATGCTTGGGGAACTGGAAACCGCGCGCCGGCTGGGGATTTCCTTCACCATCGTGGTGGTGAACAACGCCGCGTCCGGCTACGTGAAAGCGCTGCAACACCTGATGTACGGCGCCGGCGCGTACCATGCGTCAGACCTGGCGGAGACCAATTTCGCCAATGTCGCCAACGCCATGGGCGTGCGCGGCATCCGGGTGGAAGACCCATCCACCCTGGCCGCCGCCATTGCCACCGGCCTTGCCGGCGACGGCCCAACCGTGATCGACCTGATCGTCACCCGCGACCCAGCCAAAATGCTGCCGGCGGTGGATAACCGGGCGGTAACAGTGAAAAAGGGCGACCGGGTGGCGTAAGCCCCCTGTTGGCTGGCGCGCAGCGAATGGTGTAGGGCAACGCCGAGGGCTGGAAGGACGATTGTAGGAAGGGAAGGGAAAGCACTCCTTTTTTGAAAAAAAGAAGCAAAAAACTTTTATCACTTTGGGTCCGTGCGTACTCTCCTGCCCGGGAATGTACGGCAACGCCAAGGAAGCGATAAAGTTTTTTTGGTTCTTTTTGTTCACAAAAAGAACACCTCCTTCCACCTGCAAGCAGAATCAAAGTAATTGCTCACCTGGGGTGAGGCTAACCCTGCGGCGGCCGCCTGTCCAGCACCCTGCCATTCCGTCGGCGGCATTGCAGATTTCGTTTGACACGGTCACAGGTTACTCGATTCTAA
>CAITOL010000044.1 GCA_903893975.1 uncultured Rhodospirillales bacterium
AATCCCGCCGCCGTGGCCGCCGTGGCCAGCCCGCCGCCGTCGCCGCCCCGCCGGCCGCCGGCCAGGAATTTGGCGAGGTCACCTTCGGCGAAGTCACCCATGGCGAACTGACCATCGACGGTCAGCTGGCAGCGGAAGACACGCTGCAAGCCGCGCTCGAAGCCGCGGTGACCCCGCCGGACACCACCGCCGCGGAAGCCGCCTTCATCGCCCCAGCCGATCCCATCGCTGCCGACCCCATCGCTGCTGATCCCATCGCCGCCGAACCCTCCAACGCGGAAAACGCCGAGGAACGGGCCGAAACCGCCGCCTACGCCGAAGCCGCGACCGAAGATCTGGCGCGCGACGACCAGGCCGACGACGAAGATGCCGGCGACGACGACCAGCCAATGCCGGAAGTCATGGGCGGGGAGGGTGACACCTTCGAAGGCAACGGCGCGGAAGAAGCCCGCCAGCGCCGCACCGCCCGCTTCCTGCGCAACTACCGCATCCAGGAAGTCATCCATCGCCGGCAGATTTTGCTGATCCAGGTGGTCAAGGAAGAACGCGGCACCAAAGGCGCGGCACTCACCACCTATATCTCGCTCGCCGGCCGCTTCTGCGTGCTGATGCCCAACTCCCCACGCGGCGGCGGCATTTCGCGCAAGATCACCTCGGCCGCCGACCGGCGCCGCCTGAAGGAAATCACCGCCGAGCTGGAAATCCCGCAGGGCATGGGCATGATCGTCCGCACCGCCGGCGCCGCCCGGCCGAAGCCGGAGATCAAGCGCGACTGCGAATACCTGATGCGCCTGTGGGACGATATCCGCGAGACCACCATGCGCTCGATGGCCCCGGCGCTGATCTACGAGGAAGCGAGCCTGATCAAGCGCTCGATCCGCGACGTCTATTCGCGCGACGTGGAGGAAATCCTGGTCGATGGCCAGGAAGGCTGGAAAGCCGCGCACGACTTCATGCGCATGCTCATGCCGGCGCACGCCAAAAAAGTGCAGTTGTGGCGCCCGCAAACCCAAGGCGGCCAGTCGCTCTTCGCCCGCTACGCCGTCGATGCCCAGCTCGATGCCATGGTCTCCCCCACCGTGCAGCTGAAAAGCGGCGGCTATCTGGTGATCAACCAGGCGGAAGCTTTGGTGGCGATCGACGTCAACTCCGGCCGCTCGACCCGCGAACGCGGGATCGAGGAAACCGCTTTGCGCACCAACATGGAAGCCGCCGAGGAAGTCGCGCGCCAGTTGCGGCTGCGCGATCTGGCCGGGCTGATCGTCATCGACTTCATCGACATGGAGAGCCGTAAGCATAACGGCATGGTCGAGCGGAAGCTGAAGGACTCGCTGAAGAACGACCGCGCCCGCATCCAGGTCGGCACCATCAGCCATTTCGGCCTGATGGAAATGAGCCGCCAGCGGCTGCGCCCGAGCCTGGCGGAAACCAGCTTTGTCACCTGCCCGCATTGCGGCGGCCTCGGCCATGTGCGCAGCACCGAAAGCAGCGCCATCCACGTCTTGCGTGCCATCGAGGAGGAAGGCGCCAAGGCCCGCGCCGGCCAGATCGTTGTGCATGTCGCCGGTGGCATCGCCATCTACCTGCTCAACCACAAGCGCGAACGCCTCGGCGAAATCGAAATGCGCTACGGCATGTACGTCCACTTCGCGCCGGATGACAGCCTGCTGCCGCCGGAAATTCGCATCGACCGGGTCCGCCCACCGCTGCCGGAATCCGAGCGTCCCCGCCGGCTGCTCGCCTCCGCCCTGATGGCCGATGCGCCAGAGGTCGAGGATGACAGCGTCGAAACCGACGACGTCACCTTCGAGGACGAAGCGCCCGAAGCCGCCGTTGAGGTGGCCACCCCCCGCGAACAAGCCCCGCGTGAGCCATCCCAGGCCGACGGCGACGGTGAAACCGCCGAGGAAGCCGAGCGCAACCGCCGTCGCCGCCGCCGTCGGCGTGGCGGCCGGCGCGACGACGCGCCCAGCGATGCTGCCCCCGAGGTCGTGCCGGTTGAACAGCCGGACCTGCCGGTGCTGGATGCCGAACCGGTTGTGGCCGACATCGTCGATCCGGCCCAGGCGAGCCAACCGGAAATCGACCCCGAGGAATTGGACGAAAACGGCCTGCCCAAGGCCCGTCGCCGCGGTCGCCGTGGCGGCCGTCGTCGGCGTCGTGACGAACGTCCGGACGGTGAAGCCACCGCCGAGGACGCGGGCGAAGTGCCAGCCTATACCGGCCCCAAGCATGCCGCACCGGTTGAGGATGCCCCCGTCGCGGACGCCCCGCCCACTTATACCGGCCCCACCCCGGCCGATCCGTTCGGTGGCCAGCCGGTGGTGGACATCTTCGAGATGATGGAACGTGCCGAGGAAGCGGCAGCGTCCGCCGCCCCGGCCGCGCTGGAAATCCCGCCTGTCCCCGCCGATGCCACCCCGCCGAGCGACGTGGTAATTGAGGTGGAACCGGCCCCGGAACCGGCCCCCGCGGTCGAAACCGCGCCGGAAGCGGTTGCGGAGCCGGCGCCAGAGCCGGTTGTCGAGCCGGCCCCCGCACCCGCACCTGAACCGGCCCCAGCACCGGCGCCCGCAATCACGCCTGAGCTCGAGCCGGCCCCGGTCGTGGTCGGCCCGGCCATTAAGCCGCTGGTCATCGGTGAGGACGAACTACCCCCCACCCCGCCTAAGCGTGGCTGGTGGCGCCGCTAAGCGCCGGCGCATAACCATCGACCTGAACGCCCTTTCGGCCTGGTGCCGAAAGGGCGTTTTGGTTTCGGCCTGGCGTCGGTCCGGCGTGGGCGAGATCGCCGGCGCCGGGCAAACAAACGCTAGAGCGTGAAGGGAAGGCTGCGTCGCCGCTGGCCGGTCGCGGCAAATATCGCATTGCCCACAGCGGGGGCGATGCCCGGCGTGCCAATTTCCCCCACCCCGCCAATCGGGGCGTTGGAATTGACAAGCTCCACGCTGATCTCCGGCGCGTCGGCCAACGTCAGAGCGCGGTAATCGTGGAAATTGCTCTGCACGATGGCACCGTTCTCGAAGTCGATCCGCCCGTAGAGCGCCGCGCTCAACCCGTAATGGATGCCGCCGCGCACTTGCGCGATCGTGTTGGCCGGGTCGATGGCGCAACCGCAATCCACCACCGCATGCACCCGCCGTACTCGGATCGCGCTGCCGGTAACTTCCACCTCGGCGATTTGCGCCACCAGGGAATGGAAACATTCGGACAGCGCCACCCCACGCCCGATCACCGATCCGGCCGCCACGATCGGCAGCCGGTTGGCCATGTCCCAACTCGCCAGCCGCTGCAACAACACTTCCGCCCGATCCGACGTCGCGCTCGGCGCGGCGGCCAGCAAGCGGGCGCGAAACACCAGCGGCGCCACGCCGGCGGCATAGGCGAGTTCATCGATGAACGTCTCAAAGAAAAACCCGCCCAGACTGTGCCCAACCGAGCGCCAGAACCCGACGGGAATGCCCAGATCGACGGAAAAATGTTCGATGCTGCGATTGGCCAACTGGTAGGGGGAAAACACCGCGCCATCGACCGCGCTGCGATCGGCCAGCAGCCCACCTTTGGCTGCCGGCATCGCCCGGGCGGTGAATTGATCGGTGACCGACGGCACCGCGATGCGATAGGTCAGGCTGGTTGGCATCCCGTCGTCGCCCAGCGTGGCGCTGACATCGGCCATCGCGGCCGGGCGGTAGACATCGTCGCGCAGGTCTTCAGCGCGGGTCCAGATTGTCTGCACCGGCGTGCCGCGCACCGCCATGGCAATCTCGACCGCCTTGCGGATGTAGTGCAGATCCGCCCGCCGGCCGAAACCGCCACCGAGGTAAGGCGTGCGCACCTCCACCGCCTCCGGCGCCACCCCTGCGGCGCGGGCCGCGATCAACTTGGCCAGACTCAACGATTGATGCCCGGCCCAGACCGTCACCTGGGCGCGTTCAACCAAAGCGGTGGCGTTGATCGGCTCCATCGTCGTGTGGGCCAGAAATGGCGCTTTATATCGCGCCGTCACCGCCCGCCCGCCCACGCGCGCCGACGCGCCGGCCTGTTCGATCACCCAGCGCCTGGCATAGGTCGGGCCTTGGTCGAGCGCCGCACGATACGCGGCCTCGACATCGCCGGTGGACAGGTTGGACGCCGCACGGTCGTCCCAAACAATTTCCGCGCCGTCCAACCCCGCCAATGCGGCGGCGAACGTGGTGGCGATCACCGCCACGTAATCCGCGCCACTGACGATCTGCCGCACACCGAGCACCGTCGGGCCCAGTCGCGCCGTTTGTGGCCGCCCACCCAGCCGTGGCGCGTGGCGGATGGCGGCATAAAGCTGCCCGTCCAGGCGCGTATCGATGCCAAACCGCGCCACCCCGGTCGCCTTCGGCCGCGCATCCGGCCGCGTCACCGCCCGCCCGATCAGCCGCCCGGCGGTCAGCGGCGGCAGGTCGACGTTGCGCGGGCGCAGCAGGCCGGCCGCCGCCGCCAACTCGCCATACCGCGCCGCCCGGCCGTTGCTGGCCGTCATCACCCCGTTCTGCGCGCTCACCTGCGCTTCATCCACACCGAATTCCGCCGCCGCCGCCCGCCGCAACATATCCAACGCCACCGCCGCGCAGCGCCGGATGGCCGGTTCGATGTTGCGGGTGGAACTGGAGCCGCCCGTCCCCTGCAAGCCCAGCAGCCGCAGCAGCTTATCCAACGTCCACACGGTGGCGCCGTGCAGCAGGCCGTCATCATGGAAATCCATCGGCAGCCCGTCGAGCAGCATCACCGGATTGGCGAAGACGGCCGCATCCGGTGCCGCAACCGCTCGCACGGCGCTCAGCGGCAGGTGCAACACCTCCGCCGCTACCATCATAGCCAGGGTGTGGATGCCCTGGCCCATTTCCTGGTGCGGCACCATCACCTCAAACACGCCGTCGGCGGCCACGCGCAACCAGGCGCCGAAGCCGGCCCGCCCGCCATCCAGCGGCACTTCAAATGCCGCGATGCGCTGCAACCCAATGGCGGTTGCGCCCGCGCCCACCAACAACCCGCCCCCCAATACGCTGGCACTGATCAGAAAGGCTCGCCGCGCCAGCTTGGTCATGGCGCATCATGCCGCAAGCGATCAAGCGTAATGCCCACCGCCTCGCGCACCGCGTCGTAGCTGCCGCAGCGGCATATATTGCTCAATTGCCCCAGTACCGCCTCCCGGCTTTGGCTGCGGTCGGTGGCGATGCTGCCGATGGTGGCCATCACGAAGCCAGGCTGGCAGTAGCCGCATTGCGGCACTCCGGCCTGCACCCAGGCGGCGACCACAGCGGCGGCGATATCGGCGATGCCCGGCTGTTCCTGCACCGCCTCGATGGTCACCACCGCCCGCTCGCCGATATCCCCGACCGCCATCTGGCAGGACCGCACCACCGCGCCATCAACATGCACGCTGCACGCGCCGCACAGTCCAGCGCCGCAGCCGAACTTGCTGCCCCCCAGTCCGAGTTGGTCGCGTAACACCCAAAGCAACGGTGTCTCCGGCGCAACCTCCAGCCGGTGCTGGGTGCCGTTCACCGTCAGTGCCATCATCCCTGCAGTCCCATCGGCATGGCCCCCAGGATTGAGCGCCCCATTCTACCAGATCAGCCTTACCAGACCGGCGAAGCGCCGCCATCGACATTTATCGCGGTGCCGGCAATGTAGCCGCCTTGGTCAGACGCCAGGAAGCAGGCGATATTGGCAAATTCCTCCGCCGTGCCCATCCGGCCCAGCGGCACCGCGGCACCGGTCTTGGCGATGTGTTCCTCCAACGTCACGTTCGACCCTTTGGCCACCAGCGCGGCATGGCCACGCCGCACCTGATCGGACACGATCAGCCCCACCAGCAACGCGTTGACCAGAATACCATGCGGTGCGCCTTCGCCTGCCAGCACCTTGCTCAATGCCAGACCGGCCGCGCGGGACACCACGGTGGGCGATCCGCCCGCCCGCGGTGTTTTCGCCCCGGTGTTCAGCACGTTGATCACCCGCCCCCAGCGACGGTCCTGCATGCCCGGCCACACCAGCCGGGTCAGCCGGATGGCGGCGAACAGTTTCAGGTCGAGGTCCTCCTGCCAGACCTCATCGGTGACATTGAGGAAAGCCCCGGTCCGCGACTGGCCGGCATTGTTGACCAGGATATCCACCTTGCCGAGCGTGCCGACCACCGCCGCATGGGCCGCGGCAATATCGGTCGCGCTGCACACATCGCAGGCCACCGTCATCACCCGCCCGGCGCTCACCGCCTGCACCTCCGCCTGCGCCGCGTCCAGCGTTTCCTGGGTGCGCGCCAGCATGGCGACATCAGCGCCGGAGGCCGCGAACCGCTTGGCCATCGCCAGCCCCAACCCCTTGCTGCCGCCGGTAATGATGGCAACGCGGCCGGTCAATCGAATATCCATCCCTGAACGCTCCTGCTTGGCCGCCTGGCTTGGCGGCAGTTGCGGCAAGCCTGCGTCAGTCCGGCCAAACAGGCAAGCACGGGGGCGGTTTCCGGTCATTGGAGCGCGGCCGGGACTGTGATAGGAATCCCCCGACCAATCTGTTGACGTTCATTCCCATTTTTTTGTTCAGGACCCATGGCAAAACCCCCGCCCACCATCGCCGGCGCGGCCGAAGCGGCTGCCTTGAAGGCCATGGCACTCCAACCCGGCGTGCCAAAGCCTATTGCCTTCTGGATCAAGCGGATTGGGCTATGGCTGGCGTTGATCCTGGCCATTGGCGGCGCCATTGGCTGGGTGGTGTACTACCTGCTGCAAGCGCCGCTGGAATAACCAGCGGCTAGGCTGAGCGAGAACCGCGATCGTAGTGCTTCACGTATTTCTCGGTCACCAGGTCGGTTTTCACCACCACCGCCACATCGGTGGTGTTGAACGGCTGGTCGATCACCGCCCCATCGCCGACAAAGCCGCCCAGGCGCAAATACCCCTTCACCAATGGCGGCAGGCTCGCCAACGCCCGGCGCGGGTCGATGCTGGACGGGTCCAGCCGGTCCATTGCCACATAGCGGTCTGCCAGCGCCCGCGGCCGGATTTCGGCCGGCGCCAGATGGTGGTGATACAAATACGTCAGCGCCACCGCCAGCGCGTCCGGATCGGTGCCCGGCAGGCTGGCGCAGCCGAACATCAGGTCGATACTATGCAGGTGTACATAGGCGGCGATCCCGCTCCATAACAATTGCATGACGTTTCGGCTTCGATGCGCCGGATCGACGCAGGAGCGGCCCAATTCGAGCAGTTCGCCCGGAAACGCGAGAATCGGCGCGATGTCATACTCCGCCGCCGAGTAGAAATGCCCCACGGCCGCTGCCGCCGGCCGCCGGATCAAACGGTAGGTCCCCACCACCGCTTTCGCCCCATCGCCCTGGCTGTGATCCAGCACCAGCAAATGGTCGGCCACCGCGTCATACGCGTCGCGATCCCGGCCAGATCGGGCGGCGGCGGCATCGGGAACCGCCCCCATTTCGTCGTAAAAAACCCGGTAGCGTAAGGCTTGGCTCGCATCCACCTCATCGTCATCCCGTGCCAGCCGCACGCCCAGATCGCCGGCGCGCAACTCCTCGAATGCCAATGTCGATGCGGCCAGATCTGCTGTCATTTGATGGTCCCGGGTTGGCTCGGCGCCCCCCCTTTCATCGGGGTGGCCCTGGTGGTTGGCCGCTTGCTAGCCGCCGGCGTCACGTTGGTACGTCGGCCAAACAATTGTAGCCGGTGTGACACCAGTTCAAAACCCAACCGGGCGGCAATCGCCGCCACCACCTGCTCATATTCGGCATCGGCGAACTCCACCACCTTGCCGCTATCCACATCCACCAGGTGGTGATGATGGCCCTGCTCGCTCGGCTCATAGCGCGCTCGCCCGCCGCCAAAGTCGCGCCGCTCCAGAATGCCGTTCTCTTCCAGCAGCCGCACCGTGCGATAGACGGTGGCGATGGAAATCCGATTATCCAGCGCGGCGGCGCGGCGGTACAGCTCCTCCACATCCGGATGGTCGTCGGCCTCCGACAGGACGCGCGCGATCACCCGGCGTTGGCCGGTCATTTTCAGGCCCCGATCGACGCAGAGACGTTCGATGCGGCTTTCCATTGCCTCTCCGTTGGCCCGCGCATTGCGCGGAGGTGGGTCAGCGCATCCGGCGCGCTGTCAGGGCTACAAATGCAACCGCGCGCCGCGATGGTCAATCGCGGCGCGCGATAGGTGGTCTCAGGCTGATCCGCCGCGCCGGGCGATCAGCGATCCCGCGGCTTGGTACCCAGGCCGATTTGCTTGGCCAGGGTTGAACGATGCTTGGCGTAATTCGGGGCTACCATCGGGTAATCCGCCGCCAGGCCCCAGCGCTCGCGATATTGCTCCGGCGTCATGTCATACGCCGTTTGCAGATGCCGCTTCAGCATCTTCAGTTTTTTGCCGTCTTCGAGACAGATAATATAGTCGGGGAAGATTGATTTCTTGACCGGCACTGCCGGCTGCGGACGTTCTTCTTCCACCGGCTCTACCCCGATGCCCGCCAGCGCCTGATGCACGATCTGGATCAACGTCGTCAACGCCTCGGCTGGAACGGCATTGTTGGAAACATGCGCCGAAACAATCTGCGCCGTCAGTGCCATTAAATCGGCGGTGGATGACGAATCAGGCATGAGCTATCCTTTCCAGGCGAAAAACAATGATGGTATATATAAGTTGAATGCGATGTGTCGCAATCCATAACTTCACCTCGTGCAGCAAAGGATAGATGCGTGCCACAAATTTCAGCCGTGCAGGTGGATCAGACGATCGATATCAGCGCCGAAATATGCCCGATGACCTTCGTGCGCACGCGTCTGGCGCTGGACCGACTTGCGTCTGGCCAAACTCTTCTAGTACTGTTGAAGGGGGACGAGCCAAAACGCAACGTCCCGGCCACCGCGCGCCAGCTCGGCCACACAGTGCTGGCGGAAGACATCATGCCCGATGGGTCTATGCGCCTGCTGCTGCGCCGTAAGTAAGCGGGCGCCGCATCACGTCGGCGTTACTACCGTCGGGATAATAATGCCGCCGAAATCCTACTGTCACGAAGCCGTGGTTACGGTAAAGCTGTTTCGCTGCATTGTTACTCTCTGATACTTCCAGGAACATCGCCGCCGCCCCGCGCAAAGTTGCTTCGGCAATCGCTGCCGATAGTAACCGCCCGCCGCGCCCCTGGCAGCGCAGGCCCGGTGTCACCGCCAAGGTCAGAATCTCGGCCTCATCGGCAATTTGCCGGGCCAGGATCAACCCGCCCTGCGGATCGATCAGGCCAAACGCGCCGGGCAGGCCGAGTTGCAACGCCATTGCATCTGCCCCCCAACGCTCGCGCGGCGGGTAACTCGCGGCATGAATGGCCGCCATCGCCGGGGCGTGGGCCGCGGTCGCAACAACCAGCCCGGCGCCGTCGCTCATCGCGGCGCCGGCCGCAAACCACCGGCCGGCAATTTCGCCTCGGGCGGGTCGATATAGAGCGGTCGCACCGGCACCTCCGCCAAGGCTCCGGCCAGCCGTCGGGCCGCCACCGCGGCCACACGGCCGATGTCCGGCACACGCCCGTCGCCCAGCATCACATTATCGCCCCGCGCCGCCAACCGGCATGCCACCGCCACCGCCGCGTCACCCACCACCACTACAGGCCCGCCGGTCGGCGGCAACGCGTCAACGGCAAACGCTGCCACCACGCCGTCACGCGAGAGAAACACCCTGTCCCGCCGACTGTCGATCGCCACCCAAACGGCCCGCCCGCAGGGTGGCACCGCGTCGGCCATCGCCTCCGCCACTGTCACCCCCACCAGGCTTGCCCCGGCCCCGGCGGCCAAACCCTGCGCCAACGACACCGCCGCCCGCAATCCGGTGAAACTGCCCGGCCCAACCGTAACCGCAACCGCATCCAACCCATCGGCCGAATGCCCGGCGGCGGCGAAGACCTCGGCCACCAGCACCGGCAACAAGGCGGCATGGCCGCGACCTGCCTCCACCGTGCGGCCAGCGAGCACCGTGCCGCTTTGCCACAGTGCCACCGAACAGCGCGCCAACGCCGCGTCCAAGGTGAGGATTTTCATGAAACTGCGGGCCGGCCGCACCGCGCCCCTTTAGTGCCGGAAATGCCGCATGCCGGTCAGCACCATGGCGATGCCGGCACGGTTGGCAGCGTCGATCACTTCCTGGTCCCGCATCGAGCCGCCCGGCTGGATCACCGCCGTCGCCCCGGCGGCGATGGCTGCTTCCAGCCCGTCGGCGAACGGGAAAAAGGCGTCGGAGGCCACAACGCTGCCAATGGTCAGCGCGGTGTCCTGCCCGGCCGCTTTCGCCGCCTCCGCGCCCTTCCAGGCGGCGATGCGCGCGCTGTCCACCCGGCTCATCTGCCCGGCACCGATCCCGGTGGTGGCGTGGTTCTTGGCGTAGATGATGGCGTTGGATTTGACGTGCTTACAAACCCGGAACGCAAAAATCAGGTCCTCAAGCTCCTGCGCCGTCGGCGCCCGCTCGGTCACCGTCTTCAACTCCGCCGCGCCAATCCGCCCGGCATCGCGGCTTTGCACCAGAAAGCCACCGGCCAGGGTGCGGATCGTGCGCCCCGCCGCCGCCGGGTCGGGCAGCCCGCCGGTCAGCAACAGGCGCAAATTCTTCTTGCGCGCCACAATCGCCTGCGCCTCCGCCGTCGCATCCGGCGCGATGATCACTTCGGAGAAGATGGAGACGAATTTTTCCGCCGCCGCCGCGTCCAACGTCCGGTTGACCGCGATAATGCCGCCAAATGCGGACACCGGATCGCAGCGCAACGCCAGATCCCAGGCGCCGGCCAGATCGGCACCGGAGGCCACGCCGCAAGGATTGGCATGCTTGACGATCACCACCGTCGGCGCGTCGAACTCGGCCACGCATTCAAACGCGGCATCGGTATCGTTGAAGTTGTTGTAGGACAGTTCCTTGCCCTGCACCTGCCGCGCGGTGGCCACGCCGTAGCGGCCATCGGTGCCATAGAACGCCGCCTGCTGGTGCGGGTTTTCGCCATAGCGCAGCGTCTGGCGCAACGTGCCGGCAAAAGCCAGCCGGGGCGGGAAGGGGATCTGGTTCTGTTCCGCGAACCAGGTGGAAATCGCCGCGTCATAGGCTGCGGTGCGGGCATAGGCTTCGCCCGCCAACCGCCGCCGCAGCGCCTGCCGTGTGCCGCCACATGCGGTGAATTCCGCCAGCACATCGGCGTATTGCGCCACATCGGTCACGGTGGTGACAAAGTCGTGGTTCTTCGACGCCGCCCGGATCAGCGCCGGCCCGCCGATATCGATATTCTCCACACAGTCGTCATAGCTCGCGCCACGGGCGACAGTGGCCTCAAACGGGTAGAGGTTGCAGACCACCAGATCGATCGGGGCGATATTATGCTCCGCCATCTGCGCCCGATGCGTTGCCAGATCGCGCCGGCCGAGAATGCCGCCATGCAGTTGCGGCACCAGGGTTTTCACCCGCCCGTCGAGAATTTCCGGAAAGCCGGTATGGGCGGACACATCCTTCACCGCAATCCCAGCCTCGCGCAGCGCCGTCGCGGTGCCGCCGGTGGACAGGATTTCCACCCCGCCGGCGGCCAAAGCGCGGGCAAAATCGAGCAGGCCCGATTTGTCCGATACGGAGATTAAAGCGCGACGGATGGGGGCGATGTCGGTCATGTCTGCCTCGGCTGCGGTTGGCGGTGGGGTAACGCTACAGGCCCAGCAAGTCCAGCGTTTGGGCCACAACCCTGGCCTCATCGTAGTGGAGCATGGCGCGCGCTCGCCCGGCCGCCCCCTGCGCCGCGCGCAGCGGCGCCGATGTGGCCAGCCGTTGCAGCGCGGTGGCAAGGCCGGGGATATCGAACAGCCGCACCAGCGCCCCGGTCTGCCCGTCCACCACCTGCTCGCGCGGCCCGCGCACATCGGTCGCCACCACCGGCAAGCCGGTCAGCATCGCCTCGATCACCGCCATCGGCAGCGCCTCGAAATAGCTCGGCAGCACAAAAATATCCGCCGCCGCCAGCACCGCCGGCACATCCTCGCGGTAGCCAAGCCGCCGCACGCCGGGCGCCGCCGCCAGCAATGGCGCCAGATCCTCCCCCCGATCCGACGGCAACCGCGTGCCCACGACCCACAATTCGGCATCCACCGTGCGCATCGCGGCCAGCAACTCCACATAGCCCTTATCCCGCACCAGGCGGGAGACGATGACCACCACCACCCGCCCCTCTGGCACGCCCAACTCCACCCGGATGCGGCTGCGTGCCACCGGATCGGGCCGAAACCGCGTCGGGTCGCGGCCATTCCCAACGGCGACCGGGGTCGGAAAAATGCCGAGGCGCCGTGCGTCGTCAGCATCAGCGTCGGAGACGTTCAGGTAGATATCCGTCATCCGCCCGCCCAGCCACTCGATCAGCCAGCCCAGCCCCCGCCGGGCGCGGCTGCCGCGCTGGTTGAACACATAGCCATGGCAGGTATAGGCGATCCGGCGATGGCCGAGGCTCCAACCGGCCAACCGGGCGAGAAAGCCACTGATCGGCGCATGGGCGTGGATGATGTCCGGCGCCTCCGCCCGGATCAGCCGGCGCAATGCCAGCCAGGCCCGCAGGTTCGCCCACGGCGCCAGCCGGCGCACCAGCGGCACGGTTTCCACCCGAAACCCCTCGGCGCGTACCACCGCCAGCAGCGGCCCGTCGGCACACACGCCCACCACCTCATGCCCCCGGTCGCGCATGCCGCGCATCAGCGGCAGCACGAACTGGCGCAGCGAAAAATCGACATTGGTGATTTCGAGGATTTTCATCCCCACGTCGCTGCCGTTGGCTCAGCCAACCTTGGCGATGCCCCAGTTGACCTGTTGCGGCCCATCCATGTAGCCGGTCAGCACCACCTGTTCCGCCCGGCGTGGCTCCGGCCCGGCGAGATAGATGCTTTCTTCCAGCGTGATCTTCGCGCCCTCGGCCCGCAGCCGCCAGAATGCACCGCTGGTCAACCGCAGCAGCACCGCTTCGCCGTCCTGCTGCAAGTTGGCATCCACGTTCGGATGCAAATGGAACCGCACCACAAATGGCTGGCCGCTTTCCGCCTCCACCGCGTCCTCGCCTCGAATATCCTCGCCGCTTTCGGACATGTAGAGCCGCCGGCGATGCACTGCCCGGAACGGCCGCATCCAGCCATCATGGCTCGCATCCAGCCAATGCGCGCCGCGCGCCTCCTGCCGCGACACTTCCACCGCCTCCGGCCGCCGGCCCAGGTCTTGCTCGCGCAGTTCGGCGGAATTGGTGTCGGCGATGATCAGCGTCGAATGCGCGGCGGTGGAGCGGGCGGCATCGCGCCAGGCCTGCTCGGCGGCCGGCATCGCGCCGCAATTCACAATCAGCCGCTCCCGCCCGATCGACAGCTCGAACGACAAGGTCCCGGCATGGCTGAACCGATCCAGCTTCGGCGGCGGCGGCGGGCCGCAATCCATGATCAGCAGCGACCGCCCGGCCTGCAAGCGATGGAACCCGCCATCATTCAACGCCGACGGTGCCCGCCCGGTGCGCCCGGCCTGGGTCAGCACCAGCTCGATCAGCGCCGGTGCCTCGTCGCGGGTGCCGTTGAACAGCGCCAACCCCCCATCGCCGTGCCGCATCATTCGCAGCGCCAGGCCAACCTTTTCAATCGCCATCGGCAGCACCGCCGGCGGGTTCACCTGCCCGGCCTGCAAAAGCGAGCGCATTTCCGTCAGGTCCTGCAGCACCGCCAGTTGCTGCGCCGGGCTGCGCTCGCAATGGGTGCCATCGGCCAGAATTTGCCGCCCGATCTCCTGCGGCAGCACTTTCTGCGCCCGTGCCATGAAGGCGGTGTGGTCCGGCAGCGCCACCGCCGCCGCAACCAGGCCCTTCACCGCGGTCAACGCCCGGCCATCCAACTCCTCGGTCGGCAGCGAGGCCGCCAATTCCCGCGCATCGGCCACCAGCCGCGCCATCAAACGCTGGCGGAAGCCATCATCGGCGGAGGCGGCGAAAAAATCATAATGCCCGAGCCAGGCCGCGATCCGGCTGCCGGTCACATCCGGGCGCTCGGCAATCGGCGGCAAAGTGGAACCGGCGGCAATCCATTCCGCCACCAGCGCGCGGGCGCGCATCCGCGCCCCATCGGTGCCCAGCGCGCGCAGGTCGCGCAGCCACACAAACCCGTGCAACGCCGCCATCAGCAGCGGCGGGGCGTTCAGGCTGGCAAACCCACCCAGCCGCAAGCTGGCGGTGCCGCCGGCGAGTTCAAACTCGCCCTTCATCAGCGCGGCCCCGCGCGAAGGATCGCCCGGCCACGGGTCGCGCACCGGCTGCGCCGGGGCGTCCGGCACCCGCGCCATGCCCAGGCCCGGCAGTTTGGCCATGCCGCGTCGCAGGCCGCGCAGCAGGCTGGGCACCCCGCCGCTCATCCGCGCAAGCCGGCAATCGCGGCGGCGTAATCCGGGGCGCCGAACACGGCCGTGCCCGCCACCAGCGCATCCGCACCGGCTGCGAGAATCCGTGGCGCGGTGCTGGCGGTTACCCCACCATCCACCATCAGCCGGATCGGCCGGCCGCTGGCGCTGATCATGCTGCGCACGGCGGCAATCCGGGCCAGCGTGCCTTCGATGAATTTCTGCCCGCCAAAGCCGGGATTGACCGACATCAGCATGATGATGTCGCATAATTCCAGCACCGGCGGCAGCATTTCCAGCGGCGTGCCGGGGTTCAGCACCACGCCGGGCTTTTTGCCCAAGCCGGCAATCATCTGCAGGCCGCGATGCACATGCGGCCCGGATTCCGGATGGATGCTGATATGGTCGCAGCCCGCATCGGCAAAGGCGGCAATATACGGCTCCACCGGCGCGATCATCAGATGCGCATCGAAGGCCAGCCTGGAATGCGGCCGCAGGCGGCGGATGATCTCCGGCCCGAAGCTGATATTGGGCACGAAATGCCCGTCCATCACATCCAGATGCAGCCAGTCGGCACCGGCGGCTTCAATCGCCTGCACCTCCTCGCGCAAGGCGGAAAAGTCAGCGGCCAGCAGGCTCGGGGCGATGATCGTGGGTAAAGCGGACATAGGGCGTCTCTAACGGGCCGACTCGGGGGGGCACAAGCGAGTGATTGCGCACTTCTACAACCGCTCCAGCCGGGCGGCGAAAAATCCGTCCATGCCGCCCAGTTCGGGCCACATTGCCGGCGTGGTGCGCAGCCAGCCTTGCGCGGTGATGGCGGCAGGCGGCAGCCCCAGGTCCGCGGCCTGCACTGGCACCGTGCGCAGCGGCAGCCGCTTCAGGGCGGCGGCAATCCGCGCCGGCCCTTCCTGCGGTTGCAGCGAACACACGGCATAAACCAACCGCCCGCCCGAGCGCAGCATGTCGCACGCCGCCTTGATCAGCGCGTCCTGCGCCGCATTTAGCGCGCCAATGTCGCTCGGCCGTTTCAGGTGCAGCACATCCGGGTGACGGCGGATGGTGCCGGTTGCACTACACGGCGCATCCAGCAGCACGCCGTCCAGCAACTCTGGCGGCCGCCATTGCGTGGCGTCGTCCTGCACAATCTCCGCGCCCAGATGCAGCCGGGCCAGATTGCCGCGCAGCCGGGCAATGCGGTTGGCATCGCGCTCCACCGCCACTACCTGCGCCCCGGCGGCGATCAACTGAGCGGTCTTGCCGCCCGGTGCGGCGCATAAATCGGCAATCCGCTCGCCCGGCTGGGCGGCGAGCATCCGCGCCGGCAGCGCGGCGGCGGCGTCCTGCACCCAGAACTGCCCCTCGGCAAAGCCCGCCAACTCCGTCACCCGCGTGCCAGCCGGGTAACGCCAGGACCCGCTGGGCAACGCCACCCCGCCTTCGGGCGCGACCGCCCCGGGCATCAAGGTCAGGTCAATCGGCGCTTCCTGGGTATGCGCGCTGGCAATCGCGCGGGCATCCGCCCCCCAGGCTGCCCACAGCCACCCCGGCGTATCCAGCCTGGGCCCGTCGCACTCCTCCAGCGTCGCCACCCCGGCAGCCGCCACCTTACGCAGCACCGCGTTCACCAGCCCGGCGAACGGGTCCAGCCTGCGGGCGCGGGTGAGTTCCACCGCCGTCGCCACCGCGGCATGCGCCGGCGTGTCCAGCAGCAGCAGCGCCGCCGCGCCCAGCCGCAGAATATGCACCACCACCACCGGCGGTCGCTTTTTCAGAAACGGCTCCATCACCGCATCCAGCGCCCCCATCCGGCGCAGCACGGCGGCGGCCAAGCGATGGGCGGCGGCACGGTCGCGCGCCTCGGTCGGGGGCAGCGCGTCCAGCGCCTCCTCCAACGGACGGCCGCGATCGAGCACGGAAATCAGCAGATCAAGCGCGGCGCTGCGGGTCGGGTCGGTCATGCCCGCCCTCATGCCCGCATCGGCGCGGTTATGCCAGCCTAGATCGTCGTGGCACCCCAGCATTGCGGCGCCCGGCCATGGGCGGCAGCCAGCGCCGCGCGACCATGGCGAGTTCCACCACCAATTCGCCCACGCCGCCATCCAGCCGCAACGCTCCGGCGCCGTCGCTCCAGCGCCAGCCCGGCTCGGCCGGGCGCCAGCCAGTGCCAAAGGCCGGGCCATCCAGGTCGAGCGGCTTCCCGTTCCACCGCATCGCCCGCACCGCCACGCCCAGCCGCCGCCAGTCCGCACTCGCCGGATCGGTTTCCGCCGGGCTCGCCGCTGGTGACATCAGATGCACCCGCCCTGGCGTGGCGCTGTTGAAATACCACGCCCCATCAATCTGCACCGGATCGATCCTGACACCCTCGACCAGCAGATACAGTTCCGCCGCCGCCGTCAGGCAGAAGCCGTCGGTACGCGCCTGCGCATCCAGCCGTTCGCGGATCGCCCGCAGCGCCGGCCCGGCGGTCAGCAGCGGCGCGCAACCTTCCCGCGCCCACACCGCCCGGGCAAATTCCGGCTGCATCTGCACCACCGGCCCGCCATTGCTGAACGCGTGCCGGTTGCCGGTATCCAGATACGACTCCGCCGGCAGCCGCTCGGCCAGAATCACCGCATGGCGCGGCAATTCCACGTGCCAATAGGTCACCCGCAACACCGGATGCTGATGGATGCTGGCCCCGTTCTGCAAATACCGCACCGGGATCAGCGCGCCATCAATCCACACCGCATGATCGGGCGACAGCAGCAGATCGCGCACCGGCAGATCGCCGAACGCCCCAGCGGCCACGCGGATCGGCATCACATCATGCGGACGCGGATGCAGCGTGCACTCCACCGTGCGCTGGCCGATCCAGATGACCGGCGCGGTGCCGCCATCCGCCGTCAGCGCCAGATCGCCAACCGCCAGGGCCTCCACCGGAATATCCCCGCGCGTGGTGGCAATGCGGGTGCCGGTGGCGAAGCAGGCGGTAATCGCCGCGCTTTCGGTGTACAACGTGCCGATGCTATTGCCGCCCAGGCCATAAATTTCCGTCGGGTCAAACGGATGCGCCGGGTCGAAATGCACGATCGCGGTGGTCACGTTGCTGGTCGGGTCGAAGAAGCTCAGCGTGTTGCTGACGGCATCGAAACTGCCATAGCCGAGATCGGCGGTAATGGTGTCCCCGGCCTGAAAGCCGCTGACCTCGACCATCGCCGGCACGTTCAGCGCGTCATACAGCGGCCGGAACGCCAGGGCGGCAATCTCCAGCGTGCCGGTGCCATCGGCGAAGGTCACGTTCGCGTGGGTGCTGTCCACCGTGGCACTGTGGCCGCTGGGATCGGCCACCCCGTTCACCACCGCGAAGGTGCCGCCATTGGCGATGGTCACCATGCCGTCCGCCGGCCCGACGGTGAAGCTTTCGGCGATGAGCAACCCGCCATCAACCAAAATATTGCCCGCCGCCCCCGGGTCGATCAGCGTCACCGCACCCGATAGCGCGGCGATGGCGCCCTGATTGGCGGCAATGGTCAGGGTGGCAATGCCGTTGGCCACAACCCCCGCATTCGGCCCGAGCACCAGGACGGGGGCGTAGGCGGTGCTCTGCCCGTCCAGCACCGCGCTGGCACCACTGCTCCAGTCGCCGAGCGCGATCTGCACATTATCCAGCGTCGTCGTGTCGGTCAGCGTGCCACCGGCGGCGATGGCGATGCTGCCGGGCTGCGTGCCGGTGGCATCGGTGAACTGGCTGGCCGCATCCACCCGCACGCTGTCGCTGCTGGTGATGTTCAGCGGCCCGCGCCAGACCACATTGGCCAGGCCGGCGAGGCTGCCGGCCACATCGCCGCCGCTGCTATCCACCACCCCATCCGCCAGCACCGCATTGCGCAGCACCAGCCCCGGCAGCGTGCCGCCCGGCCCCAGCGTCAGGGTGCCGCCGCCCAGATCCAGCGTGCCGGTGACCACCAGGCTGCTGCTGGCATCCAGGCTGATCCCCGCCGCCAGTATGGCGGCCAGGCTGGTATCACCCAGGTCGATCTCCGCCCCATGGGCGGCGCTGATCACCCCGCTATTGCGCACCACCCCAGCCAAGGCCAGCGTGCCACCATCCACCGCCACGCTGCCGGTATTGGCGAACGCCCCCGCCACCGCCAGGCTTTGCCCGCTGCCAATCCGCAGCACCCCGGCATTGTGGATGTCGCCGGACAGCACCGCGCCCGATGCCGCCGTCAGCGTCGCCTGCGCCCCGAGGGTCAACCCGTTGGCGCCGAGCAATTGCCCGTTCAGGTCAATCGCGGCGTGGTCCAGCAGCGTCGCATCGGCAAAGGTCAGCGCGCCGGTCACCCTCAGGCTGCCGGGCTGGCTGCCATCGCTGGCCGACAGGTTCAGCCCGTTGCGCACCGTCAGGCTGCCGGCAACGGTCAAAGCGCCGGTCCAGCCATCGCCATCCAGCGTGCCGGTGCTGCTGGCCAGCAGCGTGCCGCCGGTCTGGGTCACCTGGGTGTTGCGCAAGGTCCCGCTCAGATAAAGGCTGCCGCTCTGCAACGCGAAGCCGCCCGCCATCAGCGTGCCGCCCAGCCCCAACGTGCCGAGCGGCGCATTCAGAATCAGCCCGGACAGCGTCGTCGTGCCGCTCTGGCTGGCCGCATAGGCCACCGTGCCGGCAAGGCTGGCCGTGGCGCCACTGCCCGGCACCCCGGCCGGCGACCAGTTGGCCGCATCGCCGAACGCGCCGCTCTGC
Source organism: uncultured Rhodospirillales bacterium (assembly GCA_903893975.1). Classification (GTDB taxonomy): domain Bacteria; phylum Pseudomonadota; class Alphaproteobacteria; order Acetobacterales; family Acetobacteraceae; genus CAITOL01. The sequence goes on from CAITOL010000044.1 coordinate 19,135, forward strand.
CCCAGCCATTGCGGCACGCTCGCGCTGCCAGTGGGGATGTGGTTGACGATGGGCTGGGCGACAAAATCGGTGGTGATGGTGGCGCTGCCCAGCCCGAGCAGGTCCGCCGCAGTGAAGGCATGATCGCCCGACAGCGTCACCATCGCCCGGCCACCATCGGCATACAGAAAGCTGAGCGTGTTGCTGGCCGCATCGAAGCTGGACCCGGTTGCCAGGCTGGCGGCCAGCGTATCGCCAGCCTGAAACCCGGCCACGGCGGCGCGGGTGGCGGCGAGGCCGGCATCGGTCGCGATCAGCAAACTGCCGCTATTATCGGCAAAGCGCAGATTGGCCGCCACCGCGCTGGTGCCGGCCAGTTCGAACGTGCCGCCATTGGCAATCACGCTCTGCCCGGTCGGGATCGCGCCGCCACCAACATAATCGGTATAAGCGTGCGCGATCAGCACCCCGCCCACCGCCGCCACCGTGCCGAGATTGCCACCACTCAGGCTGAGCGTGCCGGCCAGGCTGCTGATTGCGCCCCGGTTCAGCGCCATCGCGACGGTCGCATCACCGCTGGCGATCACCGCAGCCCCGCTGCCCAACACCGGATTGGTGACGATGTAATGCCCGAGCGGGTCGGTGGCCCCTTGTCCGCGCAAGGCGCCACCGCCGGCGAGGTCGATCTCAACCGCATCCAGCGTGCCGCCATCTTGCAGCACCGCGCCGGCGGTCAGATCAATCGTCCCCGGTGCGGTGCCGTCCGCGCTGTCAAACCGGTCGCTGGCATCTGCGGTTAACGTCACCCCGGCGCCGAGCGTCAGCGCCCCGTGCCAATCCACCGCCACCAGCCCCAGGCCGGTGCCGGAAAAACTGCCACCGCCCGCCACCACCGTGCCGCTGCTCAGCACCGCGCCGGTGAAAACGGTCCGGTTCAGCACTGATCCCACCCCGGTGGCCACCGTGGTCCCGGCGAGATCGAACGTGCCGGACAGGCCAAGCGTGCCCGCCGCATCCAGGCTGATCGCCGCCGCCACCTGGGCGAGGCCGATGCGCGCCATCGTCAGATCGAGCTCACCCGCTGCGGCAACGGTGATGCGCCCGCTACTGCTCAGGCTGCCGGCGCTCAGCCGCAGCCGCCCGCCGGCGGCCACGGCGATTTGCCCGGCATCGTCCAGCAAGCCCGCCACCGCCAGCGTGGCCGTGGCCGCGCTCACCGTCAGCGTCGCCTGCGGCCCCAGGGTCAGATCCGCCGCTGCCTGCAACGTGGCGGTCGCCCCACCCAGCGTGATGCCGGCATGATCCAGCGTTTCCGTATCGGCCAGCACCAACGCGCCACCGGACAGGTCCATGGTGCCGGCGGAACTGCCATCCGCGCCCAGCAGCGTCAGCCCGTTGCTGACCGTCAGGCTGCCGGCGACCCGCAATCCGCCAATCCAGCGATCGCCGCTGAGCGTGCCGGTGCTGGCCGCGAGCAGGGTGCCGCCGGTTTGCGTCACCGTGGTGCTCGCCAGCGTGCCGGTCAAATACACGTTCCCAGCCTGCAAGCTGAACCCGCCATCGGCGCGCAGCCAGCCGCCCAGGCCCAGCGTGCCCAGCGCATCGTCCAGGATCAGCGCCGCAACCGTGACGCTGCCGGATTGCCGCACCGCATAGGCCGCCGTTCCCGCCAGGCTGGCCGTCTCCCCACTGCCGGGCACCCCAGCCGGCGTCCACTGATTGGCATCGCCGAACTGCCCGCTTTGCCCCAGCCATTGCGCGGTTGCCGGCCGCGCGCCGGGAATGCCGTTGCCGGTCGCGTTCGGAATCACATAGCTCGTGGTCACCGTCGCGCTGCCCAAACCCTGCAACTCCGCGGCACTAAACCCGTGCGCGCTGCCGAAGGTGAGCGTGGCATGCACCGCGCCGCTGGTCGGGTCGGCGAAGGTCAGCGTGTTGCTGGCCGCATCAAAGCTGGAAACGCCGCCGTATACCGAGGTCAGCACATCGCCCGACTGAAAATTCGCCACCGCCAAGGTCGCCGGGTCGAGAAACGCCGGCGTCGGGTTGGTGGCGACGGCGATGGTGCCGCTGGCATCGGCGAAGCTCACATTGGCATGGCTGATCGCGGTGGTGCCGATGCGCGCGAACGCGTCCGTCACCTCCAGCGTGCCCCCGGCGGCGATGCGGATGACGCCGTATGGCAGCACATCGCTGCCGAGATAGTCGGAATAGGCGCTGATCATCAGCAGCGCCCCGGCAGTGGTGATGGTGCCGGAATTACGCCCCACCGGATTGGCCGCATGGGTGCCGTCCGCCGGGTCACCGCTCAAGGTTAGGGTGCCGGACTGCGCCAGAATGCTGCCGGCATTGGTGCTGAAGCCGATCTGCGCGGTGCCATTGGTGACGATCGACACCCCCGCCCCAAAGCCGGGCTCGGACACGTAGCCATAGGGGTAGTAGCTGAGATTGCTCAGAAACGCGCCCTGCAACACCGCTGGCGTGCTGCTATCCGGCGTGCCCAGGCTGATGGCGAGCATATCCAGCATGCCGCCATCCAGCAGCGTTCCGGCATTCACCACCCAACCGCCCGCCGCCTGCACCGTGCCGCCGACGATCAGCGTGGCCAGCGGATCGTCGAGTTGCAACACCCCCAGCGCCACGGTGCCGGCTTGGGTGACGACGTAGGCGAGGCTGCCGGACAGGTCGGCGGTATCATCCGGGCCCGGAACGCCCGCCGGGCTCCAGTTCGCCGCGCTGGCGAACATGCCGGTCTGTCCGTTCCACTGCCGTATCGCCATGCCGGTCTCCGCCCTGTACACCCAACCGGCCGCGAGCTGGGCTGCGGCGTGCGGACAGGTTCAAGCGGTGTCAGGTATCACCGCGCGCGGATCGCGCTGGCATCAAATAAGTGTAACGGAATTAAAAAGTCGTGAAATTCCGCCTAAGGATTTGTGCCTACGCGGGACCCCAGACGAACAGCATATCCGGCTCGCGCTCCTCGTTCGCCGCACCATCGGTCAGCCGCGCCACCCGGAAGCCCTGCCGCAGGTAAAACGCCTGGGCGGCCGCATTCACCTGGAAGCACCAGAGGTGCAGCCCGCTCGGCCGCAGCGCCTTGGCGTGGTTCAGCAATGCCGTGCCAATGCCGCGCCGCCAGGCATCCGGTGCGATATACAGCTGCTCCACCCAGGCATCGTGCAAGGCGATATAGCCCAGCGGCCGGTCCGCTTCGGCCGCCAGCCAGCAGCCACCGGCAGGAATGCGCACCGCTCGCAGCCAGGCTTGCATCTCGGCGGGGCTGTGCGCCCAGCGAACCCCGGCTAACGCCGCCGCCTTGGCGGCCTGATCAATCGCCGCGATGGCGTCGGCGTCGGCCGTGGTGGCGGGGCGAATGTGCATGGCTGCTGCTACCACAGCGCCATGCGTTGGCGCCATGGGTGGCCGTCGTCCCGCCGCAGCCAATCACCTCTGGACTCACGCCCCCCGATCCTCTAGACCCCGGCGCTCTGAAGGAACGCGGGAGACCTGCGTGTAATCTGTCGTGTCCGCAATCTGTGGGCGCGCCAGGGGCACGATCGGTCGCATGCACCGCGGTCCCATCTGAAACGCCCGCCATCTGGCGGGCCGAACAAGGACCTGGGATTATGGCGAAGAAAATCGTCGGCTACGTTAAGCTGCAGATTCCCGCTGGCAAGGCGAACCCCTCGCCGCCGGTCGGCCCGGCGCTGGGTCAGCGCGGCCTGAACATCATGCAGTTCGTGAAAGAATTCAACGCGGCCACCGCGCAGATGGAACCGGGCACACCGACGCCGGTCGTCATCACCGCCTATGGTGACCGCACCTTCACCTTCATCACCAAAACCCCGCCGAACACGCACTTCCTCAAGAAGGCCGCCGGCATCACCAAGGGCACGACCACGCCGGGCAAGGGCGCCACGGTCGGCAAGGTGACGATGAGCCAGCTGCGTGAAATCGCCGCGACGAAGATGAAAGACATGAACGCCAACGACGTTGACGGCGCTGTCCGTATGTTGGCTGGTTCGGCCCGCTCGATGGGCCTCGCAGTGGTGGAGGGCTGATCCTATGGCACATAACAAGCGTCTGAAGGCCGGCTACGCCAGCTTCGACCGTAATGCCTCCTTCGACCTGACCGCCGCGATCGCAATGGTGAAGGCCAATGCGAAGGCGAAGTTCGACGAAACCGTCGAAATAAGCATGAACCTTGGCATCGACCCGCGTCACGCCGACCAGATGGTCCGCGGCGTGGTTGGCCTGCCGAACGGCACCGGCAAGACCGTGCGCGTGGCGGTATTCGCCCGTGGTGCCAAGGCCGAAGAAGCCCTCGCCGCCGGTGCGGACGTGGTCGGCGCCGATGACCTCGCCGAAAAGGTGCAGGCGGGCGACATCCAGTTCGACCGTTGCATTGCCACCCCGGACATGATGGGTCTGGTCGGTCGCCTCGGTAAGATCCTTGGGCCGCGCAACCTGATGCCGAACCCGCGCCTCGGCACGGTGACCATGGACGTTAAGGGCGCCGTGACCGCCGCCAAGGCCGGTCAGGTCGAATACCGCGCCGAAAAGGCCGGTATCGTCCATGCCGGCATCGGCAAGGCTTCGTTCTCGGCCGAGCAGTTGCTGGAAAACGCCCGCGCCTTCGCCGATGCGGTCATCAAGGCCAAGCCGGCCGGCGCCAAGGGCACCTACCTGCAAAAGGTCGCTGTCAGCTCCTCGATGGGCCCTGGCGTGCGCGTCGATGTGTCGTCGGTGAACGCGGCCGTCGCCTGATTTTTGGCCGGCCTGCGGGCCGGCCTTCCAGATACGCCGCCGGGCAACCGGCGGTGGGCAGGGGGCGGGAGCCCCCGAACCTGTCCAAGACCGCATGTCGCCTTTGGCCCAAACGGGCGCTCAGGCATTAAAGATCTGAACCAGGATCGCACGCGGGAGACGGGGAAGCCCGAGTTTTACCAGGCCATACGGTCTGTGACTTCTCTGGCGGTTCCGCAAGACCGAGGCGTTCGCGCTTCGGGGACAGGCGAACCGGGATGATGATGCGCCGGCAACGGCGTCCATCCTCCCAAGGGCAACCCGGCCGGACGCGGATCATCCGCTGCCGGCCACCGATGGAGACGGGATTTGGACCGTACGGAGAAGCACGCCTTCGTCGCCTCCCTCGCCGCCGTGTTCGCCGAGACGTCGATGGTTCTGGTCGCCCAAAATAAGGGTCTGACTGTAGCCGATGCGACGAACCTGCGGCGCAAGATGCGCGAAGCAGGGGCGAATTATAAGGTTGCGAAGAACCGGCTGGCCGTCCTTGCTTTGCATGGGACCCGCTTCGACGGCATCGCGCCGCTGCTTAAGGGACCGACCGCGCTTGCGTGGGCTCGGGATCCGGTCGCAGTGGCGAAAGCTGCCGTCGATTTCGCCAAGACCAACGATAAGTTCGTCATTCTCGGCGGTGCTCTTGGAACCCAGACGCTTGATGCGGCTGGAATCAAGGCGCTGTCGGAACTGCCGTCGCTGGATACCCTGCGTGCCGGCCTGCTGGGGATGATTCAAACCCCCGCGACCCGTATCGCTGGCATTCTCCAGGCGCCGGGCGGGCAGATCGCGCGGGTCTTGGCGGCCTATGCCAAGAAAGACGACGCCGAAGCCGAAGCCGCCTGATCGTCCGTTCGCGGGCGTCAAAACAACTTGTGGAACTGACCCTTGCACGCACTCTGCAAGGGACTAGATTAGGAACAGATGAAAATGGCCGATCTCGCAAAGATCGTGGACGACCTGTCCGCGCTGACCGTCCTCGAAGCCGCTGAGCTGTCGAAGATGCTTGAAGAAAAGTGGGGCGTTTCCGCTGCTGCTCCGGTCGCCGCTGCGGCCCCGGTTGCCGCCGCTGCCGCCGCCGCCCCGGTTGAAGAACAGACCGAATTCACCGTGATCCTCGCCGGCGCCGGCGACAAGAAGATCAACGTGATTAAGGAAATTCGCACCATCACCGGTCTCGGCCTGAAGGAAGCTAAGGACCTGGTCGAAGGCGCTCCGAAGACCATCAAGGAAAGCGCGACCAAGGACGAAGCCCAGAAGATCAAGAAGACCCTTGAAGAGCAGGGTGCAACCGTCGAGGTTAAGTAATCTCGCTGGTGATGAAGTTGCTTACGGCGCATACGTCGTAAGATGCGTTGAAGAGGGTAGGGGCCGCTCCGCGAATAGCAGAGCGGGTCCTGCCCGCTTCCGCGTTGCAGAACGACTGGACTGATGGGCCGAGTGGTGGATGATTGGCGCACGCCGACGACTGCCGCAGGCCGATAACGACTTTGCTGATCAACGAATTTTGCTGATCATGGACGGGACACAGGCATGAACGCGATCAACGGGTCTTTCACCGGGCAGAAGCGCATCCGCAAGAGCTTCGGACGCATCCCCGAGCTGGCAGTGATGCCAAACCTGATCGACGTACAACGCTCCAGCTATGAAGCGTTTCTGCAAATGGCGACCCCGCATGACAGCCGGACCAACACCGGCCTGCAGGAAGTGTTCAAATCGGTCTTCCCGATCGACGATTTCGCTGGCCGTGGCCGGCTTGAGTTCGTCTATTACGAGTTGGAAGACCCGAAATACGACGTCGAGGAATGCATCTCGCGCGGCATGACCTATGCCGCCCCGCTGAAGGTGATCCTGCGTCTCATCGTGTGGGATCTCGACGAAGATACCGGCGCCCGCTCGATCCGCGATATTAAAGAACAGCCGGTTTACATGGGCGACATGCCGCTCATGACCGATAACGGCACGTTCATCATCAACGGCACCGAGCGCGTCATCGTCAGCCAGATGCACCGTTCGCCGGGCGTGTTCTTCGACCATGACAAGGGCAAGACCCATTCTTCGGGCAAGTACCTGTTCGCCGCGCGGGTGATCCCCTATCGCGGCTCGTGGCTCGATTTTGAGTTCGACAGCAAAGACCTCGTTTATGTGCGCATCGACCGCAAGCGCAAGCTGCCGGTCACCACGCTGCTCTATGCGCTGGAAGGCATGCATTCCGAGAAAACCCGCGAGGCCCGGCTGGCGCAGGGGCTCGAAATGGACCCCGCCGACGTGCGCGGCATGGACTCGGAAGAAATTCTGTCGACCTTCTATTCACAGGTCGTATTTACCCGTACCGCCAAAGGCTGGGCGCGCCCGTTCGACCCCGACGCGTTCCGCGGCATCAAGCTGCTGGAACCGCTGGTGGACGCCGATACCGGCGAAGTGGTGGCGGACTCGGAAACCAAGCTGACCGCGCGCACCGTGCGCAAAATCGCCGAAAACACCCGCGAAGTGTTGGTGGGCCGCGCCGATCTGCTCGGCCGCTATGTTGCCGAAGACATCGTCAACCTGGAAACCGGTGAAATCTGGGCCGAAGCCGGCGAAGAACTCGCCGAAGCCCGCCTCGCCGCGTTGGAAGACGCCGGCATCGACCGTCTGCCGACCCTCGCCGTGGACCAGTCCAACGGTGCCTGGATCCGCAACACCCTGGCGATCGACAAGAACACCAACCGCGACGACGCGCTGATCGACATCTACCGCGTCATGCGTCCGGGCGAACCGCCGACGCCGGAAACCGCGGAAGCGCTGTTCCGTGGCCTGTTCTTTGATTCGGACCGCTACGACCTCTCCGCCGTCGGCCGCGTTAAGATGAACATGCGCCTGAATATGCAGGTGGATGATCAGATGCGGGTGCTGCGCAAGGACGACATCCTGCGTACCGTCAAAACCCTCTGCGACCTGAAAGACGGCCGTGGCTCGATCGATGACATCGACAATCTCGGCAATCGCCGGGTGCGCTCGGTCGGCGAATTGATGGAAAACCAGTATCGCGTCGGCCTGTTGCGCATGGAGCGGGCGATCCGCGAACGCATGGGCTCGGTCGATATCGACACCGTCATGCCGCACGACCTGATCAACGCCAAACCGGCGGCCGCTGCGGTGCGCGAATTCTTCGGCTCCTCGCAGCTCAGCCAGTTCATGGACCAGACCAACCCGCTCTCGGAAGTCACCCATAAGCGCCGCCTGTCCGCGCTTGGGCCGGGCGGTCTGACCCGCGAACGCGCCGGCTTCGAAGTGCGTGACGTGCACCCGACGCATTACGGCCGCATCTGCCCGATTGAAACGCCGGAAGGCCCGAACATCGGCCTGATCAACTCGCTGGCCACCTACGCCAAGGTCAACAAATACGGCTTTATCGAAACGCCGTACATGCTGGTCAAGGACGGCGTGGTGCAGCGTGAGCCGCGTTACCTGAGCGCGATGGAAGAAGAAAAGCTGGTCGTAGCCCAGGCGGATGCGCCGATGGACGCCGGCGGCAAGTTCACCCAGGACCTGGTGTCCGTGCGGCGCCAGGGCGATTTCCGCCTGGTGAAGCCGGAGGACGTCACCGCGATCGACGTGTCGCCCAAGCAGTTGGTGTCGGTCGCCGCGGCGCTGATCCCGTTCCTGGAAAACGATGACGCGAACCGCGCGCTGATGGGCTCCAACATGCAGCGCCAGGCGGTGCCGTTGATCCGCGCCGACGCGCCGCTGGTCGGCACGGGCATGGAAGCCGCCGTGGCCCGCGATAGCGGTGCCACCATCGTCGCCCGCCGCCGTGGCGTGGTCGACCAGATCGATGGCGCCCGCATCGTGGTGCGCGCCACCGCGCCGGACGGCACCACCATGGGTGTGGACATCTACCGTCTGCGCAAGTTCATGCGTTCCAACCAGTCGACCTGCATCAACCAGCGTCCGCTGGTGCGCGTGGGTGACGCGGTGCGCGACGGCGACATCATTGCCGATGGCCCGTCGACGGAACTTGGCGAATTGGCGCTCGGCCGCAACGTGCTGGTCGCGTTCATGCCGTGGAACGGCTACAACTTCGAAGACAGCATCCTGATCTCCGAGCGGATTGCCCGCGATGACGTCTTCACCTCGATCCATATCGAGGAGTTTGAGGTCATGGCCCGCGACACCAAGCTCGGCCAGGAAGAAATCACCCGCGACATTCCGAATGTGGGTGAAG